>NZ_JBHVQX010000012.1:0-113622 GCF_042886395.1 Streptomyces sp. NPDC058008
CGCGCCACCGCCTTCCGCGCCGACCCCGCCGTCCAGGAAGCCCTGACCGCCTCCCGCCTCCACGAACTCGCCCGCCCCACCGCCGACGACGGCCTCAAGGCACTCCTGGCCGACCGCACCGCCTACGAGGACTTCGACGCCACCACCGCGGCCGAACGCTCCATGGCCTTCGAAGCCCTCGACCAGCTCGCCATGGAACACCTCCTCGGCGTCCGCTGACCCCCACCCCCACGGGTGCCCGGCCCACCACCACCGGGCACCCCGCCCCGCCCTGCCGTGACACAGCCGGATCCGCGCAGGGGCTTGACTACCACCCTGTGGGAGCGTTCCCATGGGCCCGGCCACCCTCTTACCGCAAGGGCACCACCGTGACAGAACCTTCCCCGGACGGACGGATCCGACGCCGCAGCCGCCGCACCAGGCGGATCGTCGTCCCCTTCACCGTCGTCTCCGCGATCGTCGCCGGCACCGTGCTGTCGGGGTGCGGCCAGCAGCGGGACGAGGACGTCTACACCGTCATGAACTCCTCGACCGACGAGTCGTACCACCGCTGGGACGGTGACACCCTCAAGCGATGCAGCAAGCAGCTCGGGATCACCATCGAGCAGCAGAGCGTGCCGGCCTCGCAGCTGATGACGAAGGCGCTCCGCATGGCGTCCTCCAAGTCGCTGCCGGACGTCCTCCAGCTCGACGCGTCCGAGATGCCGACCTTCGCCGAGGCCGGCGGGCTCATCCCGCTGAAGGACCTCGGGCTCACCACGACGGACATCCCCGAGGGGATCGTCGACTTCGGCTCGTTCGACGGGAAGTACTACGGGGCCGCGCGCACGGTGAACACCCTCGCGCTGTTCTACAACAAGGACACCCTCGACAAGGCCGGGCTGAAGGTGCCCACCACCTGGGCCGAGATGCGGTCGACCGCCGGGAAGCTGACCCAGGGCAAGCGGTACGGCCTGGCCCTCAGCGCCGGCGGCGCCGAGGACGGTGTCTTCCAGTTCACCCCGTTCATGTGGTCCAACGGCGGCGACGAGTCCAAGCTCGACACCCCCGAGGTGGCCGAGGCCCTGGACTACTGGAAGGCGCTCCTGAAGGACGGCTCGCTCTCCAAGTCCACGGTCAACTGGACGCAGGCCGACGTGAACGACCAGTTCATGGCCGGCAACGCGGCCATGATGATCAACGGCCCGTGGCAGGTCGAGACCCTGAACGCCAAGAAGGGCCTCAACTGGGGCATCGCCGAGATCCCGGTGCCCGAGGCGGGCGACGACTCGGTCGGTCCGCTGGGCGGCGGCGTGCTCACGGTGCCCAACACCGGCGACACCGAGCGCGAGAAGACGGCCGCGAAGATCATCGGCTGCATGGCGGGCGAGCAGGAGCAGATCACCTACGCCCTGAACAGCTGGATGGTCCCGGCGAACAGCAAGGCCGCGGCCGTCTGGCGCACGAAGGCCCCGGAGCTGGCGGCCCTGGCCGGCCAGGTCTCGACGGCCCGCTCCCGTACCGCGAAGGTCGGCGCGCAGTGGTCGTCCGTGTCGCTGGCCCTCCAGAGCGCCTTCCAGTCCGCGCTCACCGGCGCTTCCAGCGAGGCCGCTCTGAAGCGTGCCCAGCAGCAGGTCACGAGCGGGAACTGAGGTAACGAACCATGTCATCCACCACAGCCTCGGCCGCAGCCCCGCCGGCCGACCCGAAGGCCCGGGCGGCCGACGCGGTCAGGAGGCCCGTGAACCCGCGGAGCGCCAAGCGGCGCAAGTCGCTCGCCCAGTGGGGGTTCATCGCCCCGGCCGTGATCTTCATGGCGCTGTTCTTCGGCTACCCGCTCGTCCGCAACATCGTGATGAGCTTCCAGGACTACTCGCCGTCCACCTTCTTCACCGGCGAGGCGCCGTTCAACGGCACGGACAACTGGAGCACCGTCTTCAACGACGGGCTGTTCGGCAAGGCCCTGTGGCAGACGATCCTCTTCACCGTCGGGTCGCTCGTGGGCCAGTTCTGCATCGGCCTGGCCCTCGCCGTCTTCTTCACCCGCCGCTTCCCGCTGAACGGGATCCTGCGCTCGCTGATCCTGCTGCCGTGGCTCGTCCCGATGGTCGTCTCCGGCATCGTGTGGCGGCGCATCTTCGACCAGGACACCGGCGTCCTCAACAGCTTCCTGGGCACCATCGGCCTCCCCGGTGACACGCCGTGGCTGACGAGCACCAGCATGGCGCTGATCTCGGTGATCCTGGTGAACATCTGGATCGGCATCCCGTTCAACATGGTGATCCTCTACGGCGGCCTCCAGGAGGTCCCCAAGGAGCTGAGCGAGGCCGCGGCGCTGGACGGCGCCTCAGCCTGGCGTACGTTCCGCTCGGTCACCCTGCCCATGCTCAAGCCCGTCATCACCGTCGTACTGGTGCTCGGCTTCATGTCGACGGTCAAGATCCTCGACCTGGTCCTCGCCCTCACCGACGGCGGACCCGCCGACTCCACGCAGACGCTCGGCACGCTCACCTACCAGAACTCCTTCGTCCAGATGGACTTCGGGGCCGGTGCCGTGGTCGGCAACATCCTGATCCTGATCTCCGCCGTCTTCGCGGTGTTCTACCTGCGGGTCAACCGCAACGAGGGGAAGTGACCGGCATGGCGACCACCACCCAGATCCCCGCCGCCCCGGCTCCCGCCACCGTCGGCCGGCCGAGGCGCCGCTGGGGTGCGACCGTGTTCGGCGTCGCCGTCCTCGCGGTCATGCTGTTCCCGCTGTACTGGATGATCAACACCGCCCTGCAGCCGGACGCGAGCCTGGTCGACGTGGGCCCGGTCCCCACGGGCGTGGACTTCTCCGGATTCACCTCGGCGCTCACCGACCAGGGCACCAACCTGCTGACCTCGCTGGCCGTGGCGCTCGGCGCCGTGGCCATCTGCCTGGCGATCTCCGCCCCGGCGGCGTATGGCCTGGCGCAGTTCAAGCTGCGCGGCAGCAGGACGATCGTCTTCGGCACGCTCATCACCCAGATGGTGCCGGGCATCGTCATCGCCAACGCCCTGTACAGCGCCTACGTGGACCTCGGCCTGGTCAACTCCTACTTCGGCCTGATGCTGGCGGACGCCTCGCTGGGCATCCCCTTCGCGATCGTGCTGATGCGTTCGTTCATGGTCTCGATCCCGCGTGAGGTCATCGAGGCCGCCGAGGTGGACGGCGCGGGCCGGGTCCGCACGTTCGTCCAGGTCGTCCTGCCGATGAGCCGGAACTCGCTGATCACCGCCGGGCTGTTCTCGTTCCTGTACGCCTGGAGCGACTTCATGTTCGCGCTCACGCTGAACACCACGGACGACGTCAAGCCGATCACGCTGGGGATCTACCAGTACATCGGCGCCCACGTCGGCGACTGGGGCTCGGTCATGGCGGCCTCCGTGCTGTCGGCGGTGCCCGCCGCGGTCCTCCTCGTCCTGTCACAGAAGTACATCGCCGCCGGTATCACCGGTGGCTCGGTCAAGTAAGGGTTCCCATGAGTGACTTCCCGGTCTTCCCGCCCGGATTCGTCTTCGGCGCGGCCACGGCCTCGTACCAGATCGAGGGCGCCGTGGAGGAAGACGGCCGCGGCCCGTCCATCTGGGACACCTACAGCCACACGCCCGGCCGGACGGACGGCGGCGACACGGGTGACGTCGCGTGCGACCACTACCACCGGTATCCGCAGGACGTGGCGCTCCTGCGCGACCTGGGCGTGGAGTCGTACCGCTTCTCGATCGCCTGGTCGCGGATCCAGGCGACGGGCAGCGGCGCGGTCAACCCCAAGGGGCTGGACTTCTACTCCCGGCTCGTCGACTCGCTCCTGGAGGCGGGCATCGAGCCGGCCGCCACCCTCTACCACTGGGACCTGCCGCAGGCCCTGGAGGACGAGGGCGGCTGGCGGGTACGGGAGACCGCGGAGCGCTTCGGCGAGTACACCGCGATCATGGCCGAGCACCTGGGTGACCGGGTGCCGCGCTGGATCACCCTCAACGAGCCGTGGTGCAGCGCGTTCCTCGGCTACTCCGTGGGCCGGCACGCGCCGGGCGCGCAGGAGGGCCGCGGGGCACTGGCCGCCGCCCACCACCTGCTGGTCGGCCACGGGCACGCCATGAACGCGCTGCGCGCGGCGGGCGTCCGCGAGGCGGGCATCACCCTCAACCTGGACCGCAACGTCCCGGCCACGGAGTCGGACGCCGACCTCGCCGCGGTCGTCCGGGCGGACACCCAGCACAACCTGGTGTGGACCGAGCCGCTCCTCGCCGGCCGCTACCCGGCCACCGAGGAGGAGACCTGGGGTGAGCTGATCACCGGTCAGGACTTCCGCCGTGAGGGCGACCTGGAGCTGATCTCCCAGCCGATGGACTTCTTGGGCATCAACTACTACCGGCCGATCGTGGTCGCCGCGGCCCCGCACCGCGAGGCGGACCCGGCGCTGCGCGTGGCCACCGACAACCGGTACGCGGAGGGGAGCTACCCCGACGTCCGCAGGACGGCCATGGGCTGGCCGGTCGTGCCGGAGTCCTTCACCGACCTGCTGACCGTGCTGAAGCAGACGTACGGGGACGCCCTGCCGCCCGTGCACATCACGGAGAACGGCTCGGCGGAGTTCGACAGCGTCGAGGCGGACGGTTCGATCCACGACGCGGACCGGGTGGAGTACCTGCGCACCCACCTGACGGCGCTGCGGGCCGCCATGGACGCCGGCGTGGACGTACGCGGGTACTACGTGTGGTCGCTGCTGGACAACTTCGAGTGGGCGCTGGGCTATGCCAAGCGGTTCGGGATCATCCGGGTCGACTACGACACCCTGGAGCGCACCCCGAAGGACAGCTACCGCTGGTATCAGCAGCTGATCGCGGCACACCGCGCCTGACCGTCCGGTCTCCCCCGCCGGGGGCGTACGCGTGCACCACGGCGCGTACGCCCCCGGCGGCGTTTCACCGGTGCTGCTCCACCGATCACCGCTCACCGCTCACGGGGCGCCGCTCACCGGTCGCCTCCCACCGATCACCACTCAGGGGTCGCCGCTCATCGGTGGCCGCCCACCGATCACCGCTCACGGGTCACCGCTCATCGGTGGCCGCCCACCGGTGGCCTCTTCACCGTGGTCCTTCGGCGGCGGCAGACCGGCCCGTTCCGTACGCCGGCGGACGGCCCGGGGCAGGCGGTCAACGCAGGGCGAAAGCGGCCGGGTTGTCCAGCACGTCGTGCATCACGCGGGCCGCCGCCCCGCGGGCCGCGTCGCCGGAGACGGACGAGGCGCGTAGCCGGCTGCCGTTCTCGTGCCAGCGGCCCGACACCACCCGGGCGGTGAGCTGGGCGTCGGCGGACTCCTCCAGCCAGGGCATCAGGTTCCGGTAGATGCCGCCCAGCACGACCGCCTCCGGGTCGAAGAGGTTGACCGCCCCGGCCAGGACCACGCCCAGCCGGTCCCCTGCCTCTCGCAGCGCGGTGACGGCCCGCTTCTCCCCGGCCGAGGCCCGCTGCTCCAGCTCCGCCATGCCGCGTACGCCCGCTTCCGTGCCGATGCCGGCGGCCCGCAGCAGGGCGGCCCGGCCGGCGTACTGCTCCAGGCAGCCGCGTGCGCCGCACCGGCAGAGCGGGCCCCGCGGGTCGACGACGACGTGGCCGATCTCGCCGGCGAAGCCGTGGGCGCCCCGGAGGATCTCGCCGTTCACCACGAGCGCGCCGCCCACCCCGATCTCACCCGTGAGGTAGAGGAAGGTGCGTATGCCGCCGAGGCCGCCGAACCACAGCTCGGCGAGGGCCGCCAGGTTGGCCTCGTTGCCGGAGCCGACGGCCAGCGCCCGCCCGGCCGGGCGGAGCGTGCTGAGCGCCTGTCCGAAGATGCCCTCGGCCGCGACCCTGCTCCAGCCGAGGTTGGGGGCCTGGCGGACGACGCCCCCGGACACGAGGCCGGGCAGGGCCAGTTCGACGCCGACGACCCGCAGTTCCTGCTCCCGGGTGGAGGCGATGACGCGGTTGGTGAGCCGGGCGGCGTGGGCCAGGACCTCGGCGGGCGGGACGTCGCGGTGGTCGGTGTGCTCGGTGACCCGGACCCGGTCGGTGCCGGTGAGGTCCACGGCGCACACGGAGACGTAATCGATGTTGATCTCCACGCCGAGGCCCGCCGGGCCGGTCCTGGAGAGCTTCAGCACGGTGCCGGGGCGCCCGGCCGATCCGCTGGAGGTCTTGCCGGACTCGCTGAGGCAGCCCAGCGCGAGCAGTTCCTCGACGAGTGAGGAGACGGCGGCCCTGGTGAGGCCCACCAGGCTCGCCACCCGGGCCCGGGTGACCTCGCCCTCGTCGCGTACGGTCCGCAGGACCAGGCTCAGGTTGTGGCGCCGCACGGACTCGTGTCCGGCCTTGGCCGCCGGCGGGGCGAGGTTGTTCTTCATCAGACCTTCGAGCCTAACGGCGAAGGGCCGCACCCGGGGGTGCGGCCCTCGTTCACTTCCCTGAACCTTACTTGCGGATCAGGCTGCGGAGCACGTACTGCAGGATGCCGCCGTTGCGGTAGTAGTCCGCCTCACCGGGGGTGTCGATGCGGACGACGCCGTCGAACTCCACACCGGTGTCGGTGGTGACCTTGACGGTGCGCGGCGTGGTGCCGTCGTTCAGCTCGGTCACGCCGGTGAAGGAGAAGGTCTCCTCGCCGGTCAGGCCGAGGGACTCGGCCGTGTGGCCCTCCGGGAACTGGAGCGGCAGGACGCCCATGCCGATGAGGTTCGAGCGGTGGATGCGCTCGTACGACTCGGCGATGACGGCCTTGACGCCGAGGAGCGCGGTGCCCTTGGCCGCCCAGTCACGGGACGAGCCGGAGCCGTACTCCTTGCCCGCCAGGATGACGAGCGGGGTGCCCGCGGCCTGGTAGTTCTGCGAGGCGTCGTAGATGAACGACACCGGCGCGTCCGCCTGCGTGAAGTCGCGGGTGTAGCCGCCCTCGGTGCCCGGCGCGATCTGGTTGCGCAGGCGGATGTTGGCGAACGTGCCGCGGATCATGACCTCGTGGTTGCCACGGCGCGAGCCGTAGGAGTTGAAGTCACGGCGCTCGATGCCGTGCTCCGTGAGGTACTTGCCGGCCGGGGTGTCGGCCTTGATCGCACCGGCCGGGGAGATGTGGTCGGTGGTGACCGAGTCGCCCAGCTTGGCGAGCACGCGGGCGCCGGTGATGTCCTCGACCGGGGTCGTCTCCATCGTCATGCCCTCGAAGTACGGGGGCTTGCGCACGTAGGTGGACTCGGAGTCCCACTCGAAGGTGTTGCCGGTCGGGATCGGCAGCGCCTGCCACTGGGCGTCGCCCGCGAAGACGTCCTGGTAGGACTTGTTGAACATGTCCTCGCCGATGGCGTTCGCCACGACGTCGTTGACCTCGGCCTCGGTGGGCCAGATGTCCTCGAGGTGGACCGGCTTGCCGTCCTGGTCGACGCCGAGGGCGTCCTTGGTGATGTCGACCTTCATCGAGCCGGCGAGGGCGTACGCGACGACCAGCGGCGGGGACGCCAGGTAGTTCATCTTGACGTCGGGGTTGATCCGGCCCTCGAAGTTGCGGTTGCCGGAGAGCACCGAGGTGACGGCCAGGTCGTGGTCGTTCACCGCCTTGGAGACCTCGTCCGGCAGCGGGCCGGAGTTGCCGATGCAGGTGGTGCAGCCGTAGCCGACGAGGTTGAAGCCGACCTTGTCGAGGTACGGGGTCAGGCCCGCCTTGTCGAAGTAGTCGGTGACGACCTTCGAGCCCGGGGCGAGGGTGGTCTTGACCCACGGCTTGCGGGTCAGGCCCTTCTCGACCGCCTTCTTCGCCACGAGCGCCGCGGCGACCATGACGTACGGGTTCGAGGTGTTGGTGCAGGAGGTGATCGCGGCGACGGTGACGGCGCCGTGGTCGATCTCGTACGTCGTGCCGTCGGGGGCCGTGACGGTCGTCGGGTTCGACGGGACGCCGTTGGTGGCGGCGGGGGCGTCGGAGGCCGGGAAGGACTCCTTGCCCGCCTCCTCGTCGTCCGCGACGTAGTTGCGCACGTCCTGGGCGAACTGCGCCTTGGCGTTCGCGAGGACGATGCGGTCCTGCGGGCGCTTCGGGCCGGCGATGGAGGGGACGACCGTGGACAGGTCGAGTTCGAGCTTCTCGGAGAAGTCGGGCTCGGCGGCCGGGTCGAGCCAGAGGCCCTGCTCCTTGGCGTACGCCTCGACGAGCGCGACCTGCTGCGCGTCGCGGCCGGTCAGGCGCAGGTAGTTCAGCGTCTCGTCGTCGATCGGGAAGATCGCGGCGGTGGAGCCGAACTCGGGCGACATGTTGCCGATGGTGGCGCGGTTCGCGAGGGAGGTGGCGGCGACGCCCTCACCGTAGAACTCGACAAACTTGCCGACGACGCCGTGCTTGCGGAGCATCTCGGTGATGGTCAGCACGAGGTCGGTGGCGGTGGTGCCGGCCGGGAGCTCGCCGGTCAGCTTGAAGCCGACGACGCGCGGGATGAGCATGGAGACCGGCTGGCCGAGCATCGCGGCCTCGGCCTCGATGCCGCCGACGCCCCAGCCCAGCACGCCCAGGCCGTTGACCATGGTGGTGTGCGAGTCGGTGCCGACGAGGGTGTCGGGGTAGGCCTGGCCGCCCCGGACCATGACCGTGCGGGCCAGGTGCTCGATGTTGACCTGGTGGACGATGCCGGTGCCCGGGGGGACGACCTTGAACTCGTCGAAGGCGGTCTGGCCCCAGCGCAGGAACTGGTAACGCTCCTTGTTCCGGCCGTACTCCAGCTCGACGTTCTGGGCGAACGCGTCGTTGGTGCCGAACTTGTCGGCGATGACGGAGTGGTCGATGACCAGCTCGGCCGGGGCCAGCGGGTTGATCTTCGCCGGGTCGCCGCCGAGCTCCTTGACGGCCTCACGCATGGTGGCGAGGTCCACGACGCACGGAACACCCGTGAAGTCCTGCATGATCACGCGGGCCGGCGTGAACTGGATCTCCTGGCTGGGCTGGGCCTGCGAGTCCCATCCGCCCAGCGCCCGGATGTGGTCGGCGGTGATGTTCGCGCCGTCCTCGGTGCGGAGCAGGTTCTCCAGCAGCACCTTCAGGCTGTAAGGGAGGCGCGCGGAGCCCTCGACCTTGTCCAGCTTGAAGATCTCGTACGACTCGTCGCCCACGCGCAGCGTGCTGCGGGCGTCGAAGCTGTTCGCCGACACGACAGTCTCCTTCTTCAATGTGCGCGTTCAACCGCGCCGCGCCTCATGTGCGGCCGGCGCCGCCTGCGGCCCCCACCATCCGCTAAGGTAAGGATTAGTTAGGTAACCCTTACTGAGCGGCGGCTGCGGTGCGCCTCGGCAGATATCTCGATGTCGAGATAACTCTAGTACATCGCCGCCGCGCGGTCATGCCCGGGCGCCCGTGTCCGGCGCCACTCCGCGATGACACACGGCCACGAGCAGGGGCCGGACGGGTCCCGTCCGGATCCGGCGGGCCTTGTTCACGGCGGTGCGGCGGGGCGCGTGCGACGCAGCGTGACGCGAGGTCACCGCGCGCAGCACTCCCGGGCGCCCGGCGCGGCAGCCGCACCCCGACCACCCCTGCCCGGAGAGGACGCAGTGCAGTTCACCGACACCTCCGAGGCCGTGCGCGCGTGGGCCCACGGCTGGGCCCTCTCACGCGGCGCCGGCGAACCGAGGCCCACGCCCTGGGGCTTCACCGTGACGATCGGACTCCCCGGGAACGTCATGAGCCATGTCCTGCCGACCGCCGACGAGGCGACCGTCCGGGAGCTGACCGGGCGCACCACCGGCCCGGGCGTCTGGCTGAAGGCGTTCGTACCGGCGGACCGGCTCGCCTCCTGGATCGCGCCGGGCTGGTCGCTCCCCGCCGCGCCCGGTTTCCTGATGTCCACGACGCTCGGCACCGGCCCCGGCGGCCCGCCGCCACCGCTCCCCCGCGACTACCGGCTGCGCACCTGGACCAGCGCCGGGGTCGCCCACGCCCGGGTGCACGCACCCGACGGGACGACCGCGGCGCGCGGCCAGATCTCGGTCGACGGCGCGACCGCGGTCGTCGACAGGGTGGAGACCCACGCCGCGCACCGGCGCCGCGGGCTCGGCCGCGTGGTCATGGGCACCCTCACCGCGACGGCCGCCGAACGGGGCGCCGAGGTGGGCCTGCTGGCGTCGTCGGCGGAGGGCCGCGCCCTCTACGAGGCGACGGGGTGGCAGGTGAAGGCCCCCCTGGCCAACGCCTTACGGGACCGGAGCCCGGCCGGCCGACACGCCGTCAGGGCGGCCACGGTGCCCCAACCCCGCAGGCAGCGGGACCCCCGGGGCGCGAGCACGGACCCGCCGGTTTCCACACCGCGCGCATGACACGGCCACTGAAGCCCCGCCGGCAGCGGGACCCCCGAGGCACGGGCACGGACCCGCCGGTTTCCACGCCGGGCGCATGACACGGCCACTGAAGCCCCGCCGGCAGCGGAACCTCCGAGGCACGGGCACGGACCCACCGGTCTCCACACCGCGCGCATGACACGGCCACTCATGCCCCGCAGGCAGCGGGACCCCCGAGGCGCGAGCACGGACCCACCGGTCTCCACACCGCGCATGACACGGCCACTTCGGGATACGCGTAGTCCTGACAGAGGAGGCGCAGATGCCGCTCACCTTCCGCAAGAGCTTCCAGATCCTCCCGGGCGTCCGGCTGAACATCAACCGCCGCTCCTGGTCCGTCACCACGGGCGGACGGCACGGCCCGAAGCGCACCCACAACAGCACCGGCCGGCGCACCACGTCGATGGACCTGCCCGGCCCGTTCGGCTGGCGCAGGACGACCAAGCGCCGCCGCCGCACCTGACCGGCCCTCACCGGCCCGGGCAGGCAGGGGGGCGGCTCACCACCGCTGGCGGCGCACACCGGGGCGCACCCGCCCGGGCAGGCGCGGGACCGGCACCGTCGCCGCGTACCGACCCTCACCCGCCCGGGCAGGCGCGGGACAGCCCACCACCACCGCGCCTGGTCGTCCCTCGCCCGTCCGGCCGGGCGCGGGACGGCTCATCACCGTCGGCGGGGCGCACCGGAGCTCACGCGCTGGGGCGGGCGCGGAAACACGTACTCCCGCCCCGGCCGCCCTCACCCGTTCGGCCGAACTCCGCACGCCGGGCCGCGCGGGGGCGTCTGATGCTTCATACGGGCGCCCCCGCACGGCCCGGCACCCGATCGCCACCCGAACTCCCCACCCCGACGCGATCTTCATCTCATATCTGAGATAGCGTGCAGGCATGGAAGACGACTACCTCGCACGTATCGGCAAGCTCATCCGTGACGCCCGTCAGCATCGCGGCTGGACACAGAGTCAGCTCGCCGAGGCGCTCGCCACGAGCCAGAGCGCCGTCAACCGCATCGAACGCGGCAACCAGAACATCAGCCTTGAGATGATCGCCCGCATCGGCGAGGCCCTCGACAGCGAGATCGTGTCGCTGGGCTACGCGGGACCCATGCATCTGCGTGTGGTCGGCGGGCGCCGGCTCTCCGGCTCCATCGACGTGAAGACGAGCAAGAACGCCTGCGTCGCACTGCTCTGCGGTTCCCTGCTGAACAAGGGCCGCACCGTGCTGCGCCGGGTGGCCCGCATCGAGGAGGTCTTCCGGCTCCTGGAGGTCCTCAACTCCATCGGCGTACGCACCCGCTGGATCAACGACGGCGTGGACCTGGAGATCCTGCCGCCCGCCCAGCTGGAGCTGGAGGCCATCGACGCGGACGCCGCGCGCCGCACCCGCTCGATCATCATGTTCCTCGGCCCGCTGCTGCACCGCACGGACCGCTTCACGCTGCCGTACGCGGGCGGCTGCGACCTCGGCACGCGCACGATCGAGCCGCACATGATCGCGCTGCGCCGTTTCGGCCTGGAGATCGCGGCGACCGACGGGCTCTACCACGCGCAGGTCGACCACGCGGTCCGGCCGGACCGCCCGATCGTCCTGACCGAGCGCGGCGACACGGTGACCGAGAACGCCCTGCTGGCCGCCGCCCGGCACGACGGCACGACGGTCATCCGCAACGCGTCCTCCAACTACATGGTCCAGGACCTGTGCTTCTTCCTGGAGGCGCTCGGCGTACGCGTGGACGGGGTCGGGACGACGACGCTCACGGTGCACGGGGTGCCGGAGATCGACATGGACGTCGACTACTCCCCCTCGGAGGACCCGGTCGAGGCGATGAGCCTGCTGGCCGCCGCCGTGGTCACCGAGTCCGAGCTGACGATCCGTCGGGTGCCGATCGAGTTCCTGGAGATCGAGCTGGCGGTCCTGGAGGAGATGGGCGTCGACTGCGACCGCACGCCGGAGTACGCCGCCGACAACGGCCGCACCCGGCTGGTGGACCTGACGGTCCGGCCGTCCAAGCTGGAGGCCCCCATCGACAAGATCCACCCGATGCCCTTCCCCGGGCTGAACATCGACAACGTCCCGTTCTTCGCGGCCATCGCCGCCTCCGCGCACGGTCAGACCCTGATCCACGACTGGGTCTACGACAACCGCGCGATCTACCTCACCGACCTCAACCGCCTCGGCGGCAGGCTCCAGCTCCTGGACCCCCACCGCGTCCTGGTCGAGGGCCCGACCCGCTGGCGCGCCGCCGAGATGATGTGCCCGCCCGCGCTGCGGCCGGCGGTGGTGGTACTGCTGGCGATGATGGCGGCCGAGGGCACGTCGGTGCTCCGCAACGTGTACGTCATCAACCGGGGTTACGAGGAGCTGGCGGAGCGGCTGAACTCGGTGGGGGCGCAGATCGAGATCTTCCGGGACATCTGACAGCCTTCAGAAACAACGCCACTATTCCCCTCCTGACCTGCATGTATGCGAGCCAGGAGGGGATTCTCCGGCCCCTGTGGGACTTGTCTGGGACTTCGGTGCCGGGGCCGGGTAGCTACTCAATGGGACAAGAGCCAGTTCAACGGGCCGTCAGCGACGTAGGGTGCGCGGCCGTACGTCATGCACCCCAGGTATTCAAGGAGCGCCCAGAGGGTGCCCGCCCTGAGGCGACATCGCTGAACCGTGAAGCATGTGCCGAGCCAGCGCGCCAATCTCAGCAAGCAACTCCGTGGGCTGCTGGTCCAAGTCGATCGCGTGCTGGTGGAGGACGGTCCCGGCATGCCGCACGCGGTGGCTGGTGTGTGGAGCGTTGCCCTTCGCGTACACCAAATGCCCCTCGGGCAATCCAAGGGCCGCGCAATAAGCCAGCATCTGGTACAAGTCCTCGTTCGGAAAACCGCGGGTCCTGCGAGCCTTGTACTTAGCGTCGGCGACGATCATCGGCATACCGGAGTCTCCGTACCAGACGAAGTCGGGGCGCAGACGGATGGAATCACTTTCGTCCATGTGAATGTTCTGCGCCTGTAGCGCACTCCTTCCGCCGTGGGTGCGCATTGCCTCCCGGAGTGCCTTGCAGACGAAATCCTCGTAGACGCCGTTCATGTCGAAGAGGAATCCGTCCATGCGCAGCCCGCCGGGCAGGTGCTCCGTAGACGATCCCCGCAGAACCGCCTCGGCGAGGTGGAGTGCCGGGAGATAGTGGGCGTTGAGCCGCGTCGACCGCCAGCCGGGAGGTGTCTGCCCCGGCACGAGCGGTGTGATGTCCGCTAGCCGGGACCGCTGATGCATCAGGCGCGCGCGTACGGCTCCGGGGACGCCGGGGAGACGCAGGAGACGATCGACGGCCGAACGCAGGAGGCGGTTCTCGGCGATATCGGTGGTGAATTCGTCGAAGGTCACCTCCACCGGCAGGGACATCCCGAACCGGCGCCGGATCTGCTGGGCCTCACGAAGCCGGCCACGTACGACATGGAACGACTCCTCGGTGGTCCGATAGCCCTGGAGCAGGCCCTGCCGCAGTACACGGTCGATCTGCCGCTCGACGGCGTGAGCAAGCGCCGGAAGCAGTTCACTGTGTTCAGCCAGAGCGACGCTACCGTCCCGCCAGCCTCGTGGGTCGCTGCTGTATCCGATCAGGAAGAGCAGACGAGCGACCGGAACCTTGGGGGTGATGCGCACCGTGACACTTTCGCCGGCCGGTACGGTCAGCGCGACCGCCCCGACCTTGCTTCCCGCACGCAGTCGCCAGGCACCCGATTCGTAGGGGTCCGGCCAGGCCTCTTCGAGAATCTTCTCGGCGGCCAGTGCGCGGCCCACGGCATCCGGCAGTCGGAACGATCGTGCAGGCGCGTGCTCAACGAGCGAGACGACGGACGTCACTCCGAGCTGGTCCCTTCACCCGGTTCCGGGGATGGGGGCCGCGATGCCAGCGCTTTGCGCAGCACCGGCAGGCCGTAACGGCCCTCGATGTCCACGCCATCGCCGTAGTGATGTTCCTCCAGCAGCGGAAGAATCTTGGTCCGCCATGCCCGCTCCAGTCCTCCCTCGTGGAAGACGCCGGGCTTCATCAGATACGACGGCCCGATATGGAAGTCTCTGTCGTCGATACGAGCGTTGAGGGCCTCCAGCAGGTCCGCGGGCTCGGAATCCCGCTCCGTGGCCTCCAACCAACTGCGCAGCAGCCCACGGGTCGGATCGACGCGCGGCGACAGCTCGACGAAGGCGAAACGCCGGCGCATCGCCGCGTCTACGAGGGCGATCGAGCGGTCGGCCGTGTTCATGGTGCCGATGAGGAAGAGGTTGCGCGGAAGGGAGAAGTCCTCGTCCGAGTAGGTCAGCCGGACCGACCGGTCCCGGTATTCAAGGAGGAAGTACAGCTCTCCGAAGACCTTGGCGAGGTTGGCCCGGTTGATCTCGTCGATGACCAGGAAGTGGGGGATGTGCCTGTTGCCCTCGCGGCGAGCCAGTTCGGCGAACTCCCGCAAGGGTCCGGCCGTAAGCCGGAAGGCGACCTCGCGGGTCGTGGGGTCCTCACGAGGACGGAATCCTTCGAAAAAGTCCTCGTAGGAGTACGAAGGATGGAACTGGACGAGCTTGACCTGCTCCCGTCCACCGCCGAAGAACTCGGCCAGCTCCTGCGCGAGGAAGGTCTTCCCGGTCCCCGGAGGACCATAGAAGATCAGCTGCCGCTCGTCATCAAGGAGTTGCCTGACGTCCTGCAACCATTCCAGCGAGTGCACGTTGAGCTTCTTCCTCAACGCTTCGGCGGGCTCCGGCAGCTCCACCTCACGGCGAACGGTGACGGCCAGAGGCTCGACGCCGGGTGCGGCCCCGCTGTCCCGGGCCTCCTCCACGAGTTCCTCGTCACTGACCCCAAGGCCATCGACGACGGCCTTGACCGTGGTGAGGTCGACCACGTCGTGGCTCACCGACAGCTTCTGTCGGAGTTCCTCGGGCAGCTCCTCCAGATCGAAGCCGTCGCCGCCCCACTCCACGGGGCGCCACAGGGTCCGGCTTCCGTCTTCGACTGTGCGCTGCTCGACATTGCCTGTGATCTCACCGACGTACAGTCCGCCGTCGGAGACTGCGCACACCGTGTGCCCCGGTCGCATTCTGGAGAAGAAGGCGTGCAATTCCTCTACGAGCTGCATTCTCTCGGTGTACGACGCGGTCGACTCGTAGTCCTCGTCGACGAAGGTGCGAAGCTGCTCCTTACTGACGCCTTGGGGGACGTCCGGACGCAGTCGCGCGGCGGCGAGGGACACCCGTCCTTCGGGCAGCCACACGCGCCGGAACAGGTCAGGCCCTGCAGAATGAGGCCAGCGCACCAGCCACGCGCGACTTGGACCCGACCAGACCTGGTCGGGGAAGTCGGCAAGCGGTCGGCCGTCGGCAGTCTTCCACTCCAGCCACCCGTTGCAACTGCGGCCCACAAGGATGTCGCCGGCGGCGGACGGCGAATTGCACTCCACGTCTTCGACAACTTCGAGCCATCCGGGCCGGGTGGTCGTCTCGCGAATCACTCCCTCGGCGATGAGCTTTTCGCGCAGCCTGTGCGAGGACGGCGTCCTCAGCTGGAATGACGGTACGACCTCCGGCCGCGCCGGGGATCCGGCGAGCACCACCATCTTCTGGCTGCCGTTGGTGCCCATCTCGGAGAGGAGCCGACCCCTTGCGAACGGCCCGCCGTGCGGCAGACGCAGTTGGAACTCCGGGTACGAAACGAGCATCGGTCTCCTCGGCATCAAGGGGCGGACATGGGGCATTGTGGGGCTCATGTGATCCGCTTCGGCGATGCTACGCACGTTTCCGGCCAACCCCCGACTGTCGGTCGTCAGACATCCGGTCTCGCGTTGCCCCACCCTGTGGACGCCGTACATGATCTGCGACGAGGACACCGTCACAGCGAGGGGGATACGGTGGGCGCCGGAACATCCAACGGACCGACCAGGCAGCGGCACGCCGAGGAGCTGCTCGCGGCGATCTCGATGACGTCCTCGCAACTGGCCGAGGCGGTCGGCGGGTTCGAAGGCGATACACCGGCCATGGTGACGGCCGCCATCCACACGGCCGGACGCGCGTTCTCGGAGCTCGACACCTGCGACGCTGTCATGGACAACGCGTCGGAGGGGGGCCGCGCCATCGCGGACCGGTTGGGTGCACTGCTCGCGGCTGAGGCCGATGAGGACGTCGCCGGGGAGTTGGACGCCCTGGACACCGTCTCCGCTCGTGTCCGCGGCACGGACCAGACCCGCATGCTGCTCAATCGCGTCCTCGGGCGGGAGGAGCCGCCCAAGGGCGTTCTGCCAGCTATCCGACATCTCGCGGAGTCGGACCTGCCCCGCCTCCCTTCCTCGTACGCGGACGAAGAGGGGTTCGACGACTTCGTGGCCATGTCCGCCCGCGAGGACGAGCTGGCGCCGGAGCTGCAGGAGACCCACGCCAAGCGCCTCGACGAGGTGGCCGCCCACCTGGTCCTCGTGGTGCGGCAGGCCGCGGCCGCGGGCTTCGCCGACGAGGCCTTCGCCCGCGAGTCGATCCGCGAGGCACGTCAGGCCCACCTGCTGTGGCAGCGGTGCCTGGCTGAGCGCACACGACAGCTCGGCTAGCCGAGGGCCGCCCCCAGCGCCGTACCCACGTCCGGCTCGGGGAACAGATCGTCCTGCTCCGCCTGTATGGGTCCGGTCCCCGCACGGATACGGTGTGCGGTACGACCGGACACGTCAGTTCTGTCCCTACACGTCCGAGTAGAAAGGCGCCTCGTGCACATCGCGCCCCTGAGCCCGCACGACCCCGCCCAGCTGGGCGGCTACGAGCTGCTCGGCCGTATCGGGCACGGTGGCATGGGGCAGGTGTACCTGGGAGAGTCGCCCGGTGGAGAACCCGCCGCCGTCAAGGTGATCAAACCCGCTGTCGTGGACTCCGAGACCAGGCAGCGCTTCGCCCAGGAAGTGGAGATCCTCAAGACGATCTGGGGCGCGCGGATCGCGGCGCTCCTGGACGCCGATGCGGAGGCCGAGCCGCCGTGGCTCGCGACGGAATACATCGAGGGTCTGGACCTGAGCCGGCACGTGGCACGCCACGGCCCGCTGCCCTCACTGCTCGCCGCCTCCCTGGGAGCGACCCTCGCCGAGGCACTCGCGACCGTGCACAAGCAGGGGCTGCTGCACCGTGACCTCAAGCCCGCCAACGTCCTCCTCGGCCCTAACGGGCCGAAGATCATCGACTTCGGGCTCGCGGTCTTCGCCGAGTCAAGCGTCTCCCTGACCGCGCCCAACACCGTGGTCGGCACCCCGTCGTGCATGCCGCCGGAGCAGGCGAGGGGCGACCGACCGCTCACGTCCGCGGTCGACGTGTATGCGCTTGGTGCCGTGGTGCTCTACGCCGCTTCCGGCCATCTTCCTTACCAGGCGGCCAACATTCACGTCCTCTTCCATCAGGTCACCGATCCTGAGACGGCTCCGGATCTGTCGGGGGCGCCCGGCGAGCTGGTGCCTCTGCTGACGGCGATGCTGGCGCACAAGGCCGAGGACCGGCCCGCTCTGAGTGACATCGTGCAGCAGTGCCGCGCGGTGATCGAGGCGCAGGGCTGCAAGGTCGCCCAGGCGCGGCGTCGGCTCACGACGCACACGGCGGCGCCCTCGCACATGCTGGACGGCCTTCCGCCCACGGTTGTCACCCCGCCGCCTCCCACCGCTTTTGTCGACCTGCCGGACCCCGGGAGGGCGACGACCGTCGTACTTCCCTCCACAACCCCCGAGCCGGTCCCGACACTCGTCGACCGTCCAACCCCGCCCTCCGGCTCCCTCATTGCGAAGACCCCGGCCGATCCGACTTCTCCTGGGGCGGCCACGGCCGCGGACGGCCCCTCAGCCTCGCTGCCTGTCCCCTCCGGACCGTCCCGCGCCAGCTCCCGACAGCGTCGGCACTCCCCCCAGTCTCGGATCACCGCACAACGACTCCGCGAGGTCTACGCGGCAAACGCGGCCTTCTGACACCGGCGGACCCGCAGAGCCCACGGACCCGCGATACTGAAGGGCCTGCCACATCCGTCACGAAACACCACAGGAGGCCACGGGTGACCGCCGTCCAGACCAGCCCCGAGCAGAGCGGCGACGCATCGGATGCGGCAGGGCAGGAGCAGTTCCCGGCAGGTGCGCAGGTGCTCGTGCGCGACGAAGTGTGGCTGGTCAGGAACGCGGTGCCCACCAGGGATGACGGTGCCCGGGTGGAGGTGGTCGGGGTGTCCGACTTCGTCCGGGACCAGGAGGCCGTGTTCTTCACACGCCTCGACACCATCGAGCTGATCGACCCGCGGGACACCCGGCTGATCCCGGACGACTCCCCGAACTATCGCCGCTCCCGGTTGTTCCTTGAGGCTGTGCTGCGTCGCACGGCCCTGCCGCAGTCGGAGCGGCGGCTCGCGCTCGCGGACTCGTTCCTCCTGGACTCGCTCCCCTATCAGCGACGGCCCGCCGAGCTCGCTCTCTCCGGCGCCAATCTGCGTCCGCGGCTGTTGATCGCGGACGTGGTGGGCCTGGGCAAGACGCTGGAGATCGGTCTGACGCTCGCCGAGCTGATCCGTCGCGGCCGGGGGGAGCGCATCCTCGTCGTCACGCCCCAGCACGTGCTTGAGCAGTTCCAGCACGAACTGTGGACACGCTTCGCCATCCCGCTGGTCCGTCTGGACTCCGTGGGCATCGAGCGGATCCAGCGGGAGATCCCTGCGGGCCGGAACCCGTTCACGTTCTTCAAGCGCGTGATCGTCTCCATCGACACGCTCAAGAACACCGACCAGTACCGCCACCACCTGGAGCAGATCCGCTGGGACGCGGTCGTCATCGACGAGTCGCACAACCTGATCAACCGCGGCTCCCTGCGCAACCAGCTCGCCCAGACCCTGGCACCGCGCACCGACGCCCTGATTCTCGCCTCCGCCACTCCGCACAACGGCGACGCGAAGTCGTTCGCCGAGCTGATCGGTTTGCTGGACCCGGCGGCGATCCGCGACCCGGAGAACTACCTCGCCGAGGACATCGAGCATCTCTTCATCCGTCGTACGAAGATCAGCACTGAGGTCCGCGAACAGATGAAGGGGCAGTGGGCGGACCGCGGTCCGTCGGAGGCGGTGCATTGCCCGGCCACGCCCGCCGAGGAGAAGATCTTCGAGGAGCTGGCCGCCGTCTGGCTGCCCCACGACGCCCGCCCGTCCGTGAGCTCGGTCCCGCTCTTCCCGTACACCCTCCTGAAGTCCTTCCTCTCCTCCCACGCGGCGCTCAAGGCCACGGCGTCCGCCCGCGTGAAGACCCTGAAGAAGAAGGACGACCCGCAGGGCACGGCAGCAGAGCTCTCCGCCCTGCGCCGTCTGACGGAACTGACCGCGGAGCTGACCGAGGCGGACTCGGCCAAGTTCGGCGCGCTCGTGGAGCAGCTGAAGAGCATCGGGGTCGGCCCGGCCTCCGACACCCGCGTCGTCGTCTTTTCCGAGCGCGTCCAGACCTTGGAGTGGCTCGCGACCGTCCTGCCCGCTGCCCTCGGGTTCCGGGGCCGCGCGGCGAAGGAATCGCTCCGTGTCATGCACGGCGGTCTCTCCGACGAACAGCAGATGCAGGTCGTGGAGGAGTTCGGACTCGCTGGCGCCCCGGTACGGATCCTGCTGACGGGCGACGTCGCATCCGAGGGCGTCAACCTGCACCGCCAGTGCCACCAGCTGGTCCATTACGACGTGCCGTGGTCGCTGATCCGCATCGAGCAGCGCAACGGCCGTATCGACCGCTACGGGCAGGCCCACCCGCCGCAGTTCCGCGCGCTGATCCTCACCAGCGAGACTGAGGGCGCGAAGGACGACACTTTGGTCTCCGAACGCCTCCTGGAGCGGGAGGACCAGGCTCACCGTTCGCTCGGCACCGCCGAGGCCGTCACAGGCCTCTACCGCGCGGAGGCCGAGGAGAAGTCCCTGATCCAGGATCTTCTGCGCGGCAGGACCGTGGACGAGTCCCTCGACGGGCGCCGGTCCGGCGAGGAGGCCGGCACGGCTGCGATGGACGACTTCCTGGCTGACTTCTTCGGCTCGGTCGGCGAGGAGCCGGAGGCAGAGGCCGGTGACACCGCGGTGTACTCCCCCGAGGCGCTCGGAAGCGACACGCGTACGAGCACGGGTACGGGCTCCGTACTCCCCCGCCTCTTCGACTCGACCGCCCACTTCCTGGACGAGGCACTGCGCGAGGTGTACCCGGACGCCCGCGACCGGCTGGACCTCGACCGTGACGAGCAGTCGGGCCTGCTGTCCTTCCGCCCGCCGGCCGATCTCCTCCACCGCCTCAAGGCCCTTCCCGTTGACTACCTGCGGGAGCAGCGGCTGCGCGAGCGACTGTTGGTCACCTTCAACCGGCGGCTCGCCCAGCATTCGCTCCAGCGGGCCCGCGAGGCGGGTTCCACCTCCAGCTGGCCGGAGATCTCGCTGTTGACCGACCTCCACCCCGTCGTCGAATGGCTGACGGACAAGGTCCTCGTCCGGCTCGGGCGCCAGATGGCGCCGATGATCACGGCGGGCGTGGCGGAGCCCACCTATCTCGTCCAGGGCGTGTACTCGAACACACTCGGCAGGCCGACGGTCGTCAAGTGGATGGGCGTGACGAGGAGTGGGGCCGTGGACGACGACATGGTGTCCCTGCTACGCCGCTCCGGAGTCGGCCCGACGATGGCGAACAAGCTCCGCTACCG
The DNA here is from genome assembly GCF_042886395.1 of Streptomyces sp. NPDC058008. Lineage (NCBI taxonomy): Bacteria > Bacillati > Actinomycetota > Actinomycetes > Kitasatosporales > Streptomycetaceae > Streptomyces > Streptomyces sp. NPDC058008. The sequence goes on from NZ_JBHVQX010000012.1 coordinate 21,055, forward strand.
GGACCCCGCCTCTCTGGTCGACGCCATCCCGGACGTACTGGAGGCCGCCGAGGCCTTCATGGAGCAGCACCGCGATGCCTGGGACCGGCCGCTGCGCGAGTCGATCGAGCGCCACAAGCTGCGGCTCGGCGACTGGGAGCAGCCCACTCTCGCGGGCGAGCGCACCAAGCAGCGGCTCACCGACCTCGCCGACGACCTGCTGACCACCGGGCAGAGCCCAATGCTGCGGGTGCTCGCGGTCCTGCTGCCCGACCCCGACGCACCACCGGCCGCGTCCGCATCCCTGTCCGCCGCGCCCGCCGCCCCGTGAGAAGAGCCCTGTCATGACGTACGACTCCCTGGTCAACCGCGGCGACTACTTCTCGGCCCACTACCTCGCCGAGGTGCTGCACAAGGACCTGAAGACGGGCCTGCTCCAGACGTGGAAGGAGCGGGAGGAGGCCGCCAGGCCGCCGGCCGGTGCGGGCGAGGCGGGCGAGACCGCCTCCACCGACAACACCACGCACGAGGACGCCGATACGGCCCTGCCCGTCACCCCGCGGGCCGGGCTTCGGGCACTGCGCCGCGACTACTTCCGAGCCCGGTCGTTCTTCGCCCTCCCGGAGGACGCCGAGGGCACCCCCTCCACGCCCGACACCGAGGACGACTCGGTGACGTACGACGCCCCCGCCTGGCGGGAGCGGGTGCAGGCTCTCAACACCGACGTCTTGCGTGCACTGGGCTACGACGCGAAGGCGGGCACGCGCACCGTGGAGCGGGCCGGCCAGAGCTACGAGGTCACGGTCGCCCACGCCGAGAAGGGCCTCGTCGCGGTCGACTGCGGCTGGGCCGCCGAACCGGACGCGGCCCTGGACCCCGACGGCCCCGGCCGTCTGCTCGGCCCCGTCTCCCTCGTCGGTTCGAGCAGCCTGTCAACCGGCTCCAAGCTGGCCTCCTTCCTGTTCGCCTGCGACGACGCCCCGCGTTATGTCCTGCTGCTCGTCGGCGGCGTCGTCGTCCTCGCCGACCGCATGGCCTGGGGTGAGGGCCGCTACCTCGCGGTCTCCCTCGACACTGCGCTCCAGCGCAACGACACCAGGGCGGGCGGCGAACTCGACACCATCGCCGCGCTGTTCGGCGCCGACTCGCTCCGCACCCCCGAAGAGGGCGGCGAGAACCCCCTCGCCGAACTCGTCGGCAAGTCCACCAAGCACGCGGTGGGCGTCTCAGGCGAGCTGCGCGACGGGCTGCGGCTGAGCGTCGAACTGATCGCGAACGAGGTCCTGGAGCGCCTGCGCGAACAGGGTGTCAGCGCGCAGGACATCGGCGAACTTCCCGATCTCGGGCGCCAGTTGACGCGCGAGTCGCTGCGTTACCTGTACCGCATCCTGTTCCTGCTGTACGCCGAGGCCCGCCCCGAGCTCGGCATTCTGCCGTCCGACTACCCTGAGTACCAGCTGGGCTACGGCCTCGGGCGGCTCGGTGAGCTCGTGGCCGAACGAGACCTCGTCGACGAGAAGTCCCGCCGGGGCTTCTACCTGTACGAGTCCCTGGACCTGCTGTTCCGCAAGGTCCAGGACGGCTACCGGCCGCGACGTACGCACGGGGAGGCGACCGACCCGGCGGAGACCGCCGACGCCGTCGGGTCGAAGACCAGCGAGGACCTCGGGCTGCGCTTCGAGCCCCTGCACTCCACGCTCTTCGAGCGGGACTCGATCCGGCTCATCGGCGCGGACACCGTCACCGACCCGCGCCACGACGCCGACGAGGCCCTCGCCCGGGGCGAGTCGGTCCGCTACCTCGACACCCGGCTCCGCAACGCCACCCTGTACGAGGTCCTGCACAAGCTCATGCTCACCAAGGGCAAGAAGGGCGAGCGGGGCGGCTTCATCTCGTACGCCCAGCTGGGCATCAACCAGCTTGGCGCCGTGTACGAGGGCCTGATGTCCTACTCCGGCTTCATCGCGGGCGAGGAGCTGTACGAGGTCGCCAAGGGCGGCGACCCGAAGGACGGCTCCTGGCTCGTGCCCAAGTCGAAAGCCGACGAGTACCCGGACGCGGTCTTCGTCCGGCGTCCGGACCGGGACACGGGCGAGGAACTGCGGGTCCGGTACGCCCCCGGCTCGTTCGTCTACCGGCTCTCCGGCCGCGACCGCCAGACCTCGGCCTCGTACTACACCCCCGAATCGCTGACCAAGGTCACGGTGCAGCTAGCCCTCCAGCACCGCCTGGACCAGGACGACACGGTGACCGAGGCACGCGAGCTCCTCGACTGGAAGATCTGCGAGCCCGCCCTCGGCTCGGGCGCGTTCCTCAACGAGGCGATCAACCAGGTTGCCGCCGAGTACCTGCGCCGACGCCAGAAGGAGCTCGGCCGCTCCATCGACACCGAGCAGTACGCCTTCGAGCTCCAGAAGGTCAAGGCGTACATCGCCCTGCACAACTCGTACGGCGTGGACCTCAACGAGACGGCCGTGGAGCTGGCCGAGGTGTCGTTGTGGCTCAACACCATGCATCCCGGCATGGAAGCCCCCTGGTTCGGCCTCCACCTACGACGCGGCAACTCGCTGATCGGCGGCCGGCGTGAGGTGTACGGCCCCGAGCGCCTGAAGAAGGGCGGCTGGCTGGGGACAACGCCGGAGCGGTACCCGCTGGCGGACGCGCAGGCGGGTGTGCCGCTGCCGGAGGGCGCGGTGCACCACTTCCTCCTTCCGGCAAAGGAGTGGGGTGCGGTCGCCTCCGAGAAGGAGGCGAAGGCGCTCGCGCCGGAGGCGGCGAAGGCGCTGGGTGCGTGGCGAAAGGCGGTCGCCAAGTCCCCGACGGCGAAGCAGACGGCGCGGTTGCAGGGCCTTGCTCGGCGAGCCGAGTACTTGTGGGACCTGGTGGTGCAGCGGCTGACGATCTCCGAGCGGGAGATCTCGCGGCGGGTTGACGTGTGGGAGGCGGAGGCGGGTTGGCTGCGCTCTCCGAAGGAAGCAGTGCCTCGGGAGAAGGTGCTGGCCGACCTGACGGCGGTGGACACCCCGTACTGGCGGCTGAAGAAGCTCATGGACGCGTGGTGCGCGCTGTGGTTCTGGCCGGTGCAGGAGGTCGGACTGCTGGACGGTTCGGACGGGCGGTACGAGCGGGCGGAGGCCGCGCTCGCGCAGGACGGGGCTGGAGTGGGGGCGGCGGCGTCGGACGTCATCCGCACGTACGAGGAGGTCGACCTCCTCGGCAACGTCACCGTGAAGGAGGTCAAGCGCGGCGACATCGACAAGCGGCGGACGGGTAAGCGGCAGGGCGAGCAGGCCTTCGCGGGCCAGCGCCGCGAGGTCATCCCGCTGGCGGAGCTGGACGACTGGCTGGACTTCGCCGAGGCGCTGCTCGGCACGCACGACGTGCCGGCGGAGTCGCTGGTTTCGTCTTTCGACTCGCTCGGCGCGCTGGAGCAGTACGAGGACGAGCTGCCGGACTGGATGGGCATGGACCGGTCCTACTGGTTGGAGAGCCGGTTCCCATGGGTGGGCGTCGCGAGCGATATGGCGGGGCAGCAGGGGTTCTTCCACTGGGAGTTGGAGTTCGCCCAGGTGTTTGGGAGGCGGGGTGGGTTTGATCTGCAGGTGGGGAATCCGCCGTGGGTTCGGCCGCGATGGTGGGAGAACTCGATTCTGGCGGAGTTGGATCCTTGGTTCATGCTGTCGGAAAGGCCGACAGTAACCGAACTGGCAACCAGAAAAGAGGACTCACTCACCACACCCAAGCAGCGCGAATATTACCTGGACGAGTTCTCATCGAACATTGGCATGATCGAGTTTCTAGGGAACTCGTCAACTTACCCCCTTCTCGCGTCTACACAGCCGGACCTTTACCGAGCCTTCATGATTAAAGTATGGCTCAATTCTAGCCCTCGTGGAACATCGGGCATGATTCACCCCGATACACACTTCGGTGGATCCAAGGAAGGCGACCTGCGAAGCTCCACATATCGGCGCCTGAGGATCCACGCACACTTCATGAACGCCCTCCACGTATTTTCGGAAATCCGTGACACTACCGCCTTCGGACTCCACATTTATGGACCAGAAGGCCGAGTTGACTTCACGCACATCAGCTGGCTCTTCTCGCCCGAGGTGCTGACCGAATCCCTGGCGCATGACGGAACTGGCCCCATTCCAGGAATCAAGCACAACAGAGAGTGGGACATCCGCCCCCACCGAGCTCGCCTGATCCACGTGAACAAGAACCGACTCAGCGAGTGGAACCGCGTGTCCGGCTCAGACGACCTCCCAGATCTCCAAGCTCTTCTCTTTTACCCGGTAACAGACCAGGAACAGGAGGCCGTTTCTACACTGTCAAATGTCACGCAGAGGGTCTCCAAGTACACACCTTTTACTGCGCGTGGGTTCGATGAGAATCGCGACAGGAAGAAGGGGCTGTTCCACTGGGAGACGACTGAAACAAGATCACTCTCCGAAGTAATCATCCAAGGGCCCCACATCGGACTCGCCCACCCATTCAGCAAGCAGCCGAAAATCCCCTGCAAGAGCAATAACGATTGGATTCCCTCCAACCCCGTAACCCTCCCATCAAGATCGCAACCTCGCACCAACTACATCCCATCCGCCGAAACGGACGAGGGTGGATCCAGCGATACTTGGAACGGGCGCAAGTACACAGAATACTTTCGACTGGCATGGCGCAGGATGATCGCCTTCAACACTGAGCGCAGCTTCTTCTCCGCTCTAATCCCACCCGGCCCTGCACACGTACATACCGTCCAGTCAGCCGCCTTTGAGACCAACCATCTGACGGTGTTGAACTCTGGCTTCTGGGCTGCACTCCCGTTGGATTATCTGCTCCGGATCACAGGTCGAGGAGACCTCACACCGTCGGGCGTAAGGCAACTTCCCGCTCCGAATGAGAGCCACCCTCTGTCCCCTGCACTGCTCTTGCGTACCCTTCGACTCAACGCCCTCACGTCCCATTACGCACCGCTCTGGGAGGAGCTTTTTTGTCGCCGCTGGGAGAATTCCGAGGAATGGGCCAACCCGCACTGGCCCAATCTCAAACCCCTTGCTGAGAACCTCACATCAGCCTGGACATACGACACGCCGCTGCGCACCGAGTTCGAACGCCGAGCTGCACTGGTCGAGTTGGACGCCCTCGTTGCAGTATGGCTTGGTATCACAGCCGATCAACTCGTTGCGATCTACACCTCGCGCTACCCCGTACTCCATGACTACGAGGCTGTCACCTACTTCGACATCAACGGTCGCAAGATCGCCGGAAGCCACAACACCTACGGCTACGGCCAGACCAAGCAGGACTACCTCGACTTGCTGGCCCACCTGGATGAGCCACAGGTAACGCCGCCCCCTGCTGGCTACACCGCGCCCTTCTACAAGGCTGACCGTGAAGCCGAGATGCGGGCAGCGCACGCACACTTCCAAACGCGCCTGGATGCAGAGATCGCCGCCGGCCGGTGGACGCCCCCTCAGCGCAAGGCGGCTGGGGAGAACGCGGCGTGACACGTGGCTGCCCCGGACCCTCCGAGGTCCGGGGCAGCCACATTGCGGTTCTACCGGCTCGCGAAACCGACGAAGGCGGTCCAGGCAGATGCGTCGACCACGAGCCCAGGGCGGCTCGTGTCCTTGGAGTCGCGGACGTGGATGCTGCCTGGGCATTCAGCCATCTCAACGCAGTCCCCGCCGTCCCCAGCACTGTAGCTGCTCTTGAACCAGGCAAGCGCATCGTCCTCATGCCTGGGCTTCTTCACGTCCATCGATCTCCCAGCAACTTCTCGATCAGGGCCTGCGACTCCCGCGGCGAGAGAGCCTGAGCACGCAGGCTGCCATACGTAGCCTCCAGCTCGCGGACCCGACCCCGTTCGGTGTGCAGACGGCTGTCGCTCTGAACCTCCGTGTAAGCAATCCTCCGTCCATCCCTCAGCTCCATCAAGGTGAACGGACCGGCCAGTCCAGCGTGTTCCTCACGATCGAGCGGCATCACCTGTACATCGACATTGCGCTCCTGGCTGATCAGCAGGATCTGTTCGAACTGGCCTTGCCAAAAATCCCGTCCTCCAAGGCGCTTGTGGAGTGCAGCCTCCTCAATCACGAAGCTCATGTGGGGTTGCGGGCGCCTGGTAAAGATCGCCTGACGGGCCAATCGGGCTGCGATCCGCTGTTCGATGACCTCCTCGTCCAACAGAGGCCGCCACATCTTAAACACGGCGCGAGCGTAGTCCTCCGTTTGCATCAGGCCCTTCACCAGATGAGTGTCGTAGGCATGGAGTTCAACCGCCTCCGCCTCCAACTTGGCCGCGTCCCGGAAGAACGCCGGATACTGCGCCCGCGCCACCTCCTCCTTCATCTCCTTCAGGACCTCGCCCGCGTCCAGCAGTTCGTCCGCCTGGTCGATGAAGCGAGGCGGCGGTACCCGCCTTCCCTGCTCGTACGCCGCGATCGTCGAGACGGAGTACCCCAGCCTCGCCCCGAACTCCGACCGTTCCAGCCCCGCTCGTACCCGGAACCGTTTCAGCTGCCGGTCGAAGACGCGCAGCATGCCTGAGCCCGGGTCAGGGTCCCGCGCAGGGGCGCCCGGGTCGTCGTCCAGTCGCTGGGTGGGTTCGTTCATGCCCGGCATCACCTCCACCGGCCAACGCCGCTCCGCGTCGAGGGTCACGCTCCGCGCCGCTTACACGCAACGACACGTCACCTACCGCTACCGCCCGTAAGCGCGCCGTGTGTTACTGAGCGTAGGCGGCCCGCGAAAGCCTGTGCCCCATGAACAACGAAACTTCCCCCGCACCAGCGGCCCTTGAGTTCTCGATGCGCTTCACGTCCTCGCCGCGCGGCGCCCGCCTCGCCCGTCGCCTGGCCTCCCACCGGCTCGACACCTGGGGCCACCCTTACGCCTCCATCACCAACGAGACCCTGACGCTGATCGCCGCCGAGCTCGCGGGCAACGCCGTGCGCCACGGTCACGTATCCGGCCGGGACTTCCACCTCCGGCTCACCGGCTCGGCCGACACCCTGCGTATCGAGGTCACCGACACCCGTACAGAACGCGTACCGCTGCTCTCGTCCCACGAGCCGCCCGGTGATGCCGAGTCGGGGCGCGGGCTGTTCGTCGTGGCACGGCTGGCGAGCCGATGGGCGGTCGCGCCGCACGTCGGCGCTCCCGGGAAGACCGTCTGGGCGGAGCTGTGCGTTTCACGCCAATGACCAGCAGATTTTCGGAAACCAGCCGCCGGTCTGTCCGTGCCTGCCGCTAGCGTCGTCCATCCGTGTGCGCATCGCACGGGGGACCCAAGGGGGACAGCGAACGTGAGCACCACCCACACCGACCCGGCCGGCGGCTACCGCATCTCCATCGTCGACGAGGACCCGCTGCGTGCCCGGCGCGAGGCGCGCGATCTGCTCGCCGTCCTCGCCGACGCCGATCCGCAGGCCGCGCTCGATACTCCGGGCAGCCCTGCCGCCGCCGACGAGACCGACAAGGGCGGTCCCGTCACCGACCTCATCGGGCTGGTGTTCAGCGGCGGCTCCTTCCTCGCCGCCGGGATTCAGGTCTGGCTGGCCCGCGTGCCGCAGCGGACCATCGTCGTCACGCGGCCCGACGGCGCGTCGCTCACCATCACCGGCAAGCAGGCCCGCGCGGACGACGCGCAGATCGAGCGGTTCCTCAGCGGCAACGCGGGCACAGCCGACGGCGACGGCGACCAGCACGGGCCGGGCGCGGCGTGAGTGACATCGACCGGTACGCCATGCTCATCGGCGTATCCACGTACGACAGCGAGCGCTACCACGATCTGCCGCCGGTCCGGGCGGACCTGCACTACATGCAGGCAGTGCTGGAGAGCACCGAGATCGGCATGTACAACGAGTGCGCGATGGTCGCCGAGCCGACCCGCGCCGAGATGCTGCACGCGATCGAGGAGTTCCTGGAGGAGCGTCAGGCCAGCGAGACGGCGCTGCTCTATTTCAGCGGGCACGGGCAGTTCTGCGACGCCGACGGGCAACTGTACTTCCTTACGCGGGACGCCGACCCGGACGACCTGCCGGGCACCGCCGTACCCGCCGAGTTCCTGGAGCGGATGCTCCAGTCCTGCCGGGCCTCCTCGAAGGTCGTGCTGCTCGACTGCTGCTCCAGCGGCTCTGTCGTCCAGGGCTGGACGGCCAAGGGGGCGTCCGATGCTGGCGAACGGCCTACGCCCAGTACTCTCCACCGGCCGACCGGCGTGTACTTCATCACCGCCTCGGACGCCCTCCAGGCCGCCTCGGCCATGGCACCGGCCGGATCCTCGCTCGGTACCTCCCGGTTCACCGGTGAGATCGTCGAGGGACTGCGCAGCGGGCGGATCAAGGACAGCGGCTGGATCACGCCGGACGACCTCTTCGAGTACCTGACCTCGCAGATGGTCCGGAAGGGCGTGCCCCAGGAACAGCGGCCCACCAAGTCCACCATCCGCGCGACACACACCCTCCCCCTCGCGCGCTCGGTGGCCCGATCGGTTCACCTCTCCAAGCCGCCCCGGGACACCGGCAACAGTCTCCCGGCCTCGTCGGCCCTGTCGAAGGCCCGCAGCCTTGTCGCGCAGGACGCGGGACGGCGTCGACTGGCAGCGCCTCCTGCGCTACTACGTGCACTGCCTGGGGGCGCAGGCCGAGTCGGGGATGCTGCCCGACCGGGACAGCGACCGGGGCTCCGCGTACTTCCTCCTGGGGCAGGGGCCGGAGACGATCCAGTCCGGACTGGGGTCCGGTCTTCCCGCACCCGGTGGTCTGCCCAAGGCGAAGAGCACCGGCGCGAAGGTCGACGAGGCCGGGCTGCAGGAGTACTGGTACGGATACCCGGCCGTCACGCTGCCCGAGCGCGGCGGGAACGGCGGTCGCCGGGCCGCGGTGCGCATCGCGCCGCTGCTGATCCAGCCGATGGAGCTGGCACCCGACGAGAACGGACGGGACCAGCTGCGACCGAGCGGAGTGCCCTCTCTGCACAGCGGCGTGCTCACGGAACTGCTGGAGGACGAGGAGGCAGCCGAGTTGCTCGGCCGCTGGCAGCCGACCTGGCAGGAGGGCAACGCCACCCAGATGGTGAAGGCGGTGCGGGAACTCCTGACGCGGCTCGAACTCCCGGAGCTGGAGCCGCTCGATCTGTCCGCGCTCAGCGAGCGTTCCGTCATGGACTCGCTGCGTCCGGGTGCTCACAACGCCGCCGTCCTCCTCGCGCCCTCGGGGCTGGAGCGAACCGCGACCGAAGGCCTCGTCGAGAATCTGCTCCAGATGTCGACGCGCGCCGCCCAGATCCCCGGCACCGCCTTGGACTCGCTTCTCACCGGTGGTGACGACAGCGAACCGGGTGGGCGCAACGCGCCGGTCGTGGTCTCCCCCGGGCCCTGCAACGAGAGCCAGGCGCAGGTGATCACATCGGCGATGACCCGGCCGCTCACGGTGTCCACCGGGCCGCCGGGGACCGGGAAGAGCGAAGTGGTGGCGGCGATGGTGGCCACCGCGGTGGCCGCCGGACAGTCCGTGCTCGTCGCGTCCACGAACAACGAGGCCGTGAACGTGGTGGCCGAGCGCTGCGACGCGATCTCCCCCGGGCTGCTGATGCGGACGGGTAACTCCGAGGTCCTGGAGGCCGAGGCCGCGAAGCTGGAGCGGCTGCTCGCCCAGCCGGTCGAGGGACCGGCGCGGGGTGCGGCGACGGTGGCGGGCGACCTCAGGAACCGGCATGCCCGAGCCGCCGCGCACGAGGCCGAGGCGGCGCGGCTGATCGGTGAGGAGGCGCGGCTGCTGGAGCTGCTGCGGGAGCGTGCGCGCCGCGCGGACGAGCTCCAGCTGCCGCTGGACCTGCTGGAGCTGGCGTGGTCCGGGAGCGGTACCGCAGCGCTCGCCGACTGGGAGGAACGAGCGCGGAGGACCGCAGTCGCCCGCTGGTACTCCTTCGGTCGATGGCGCAGAGGGCGGGCGCTGTCCGCGTTCGTCGCCTCGGTCGGACAGAGCGGTGAGGGCTCGTGGCCGACCTGGGCCACGGAACGCCCCGCACCGCCCGAGCTGCTGCTCGGCCTCGCGGAGGTCGCGGCGGTGGAAGGCACACTCAGGAGCCTCGTACCGGGACATCTCGCCCTGGATGAGGAGGCGCTGAAGCAGGCACGTCTGGAGAGCCGCGCGGACCTGTCGGAAGTCTCCGGCGAACTGGCCCGGGCCGTGTCCGCCGAGGCGATGGCCCGTGGGCGGTCACTGATGGCCCAGCGGCTCCAGGCCCTGCGCCGACGCTCCGGCTTCTGGAAGAGCCAGCGCAATCTGATGGCGCACCTGAAGGGGTGGGCCATCAGCAGGCACTCGGTGCGCCGGCTCGAACTCACCCCGGAGCTCTTCGACCTCGTCGTGATCGACGAGGCCAGCCAGTGCTCGATCCCGGCGGTGCTGCCGTTGCTGTTCCGGGCGAAGCGGGCGCTGATCATCGGCGACCCGATGCAACTCGGACACATTCCCGGGATCACGGCGCAACAGGAGCGGCAGGCCCGCGTGCGGGCGGGACTGAGCGCGGCGCAGCTGGAGGCTCACCGGCTCACCTACCACGTGTACTCCCTGTACCACGCCGCGGCGCAGCACGGCGAGGGGGCGCTGCTGCTCGACGAGCACTACCGGTGCCATCCCGCGATCGCCGATGTCGTCAACGGTTACTGCTACGCGGGACAGTTGCAGGTCCTCACCGATGTCAGGAAGCAGGTCCAGGCGCTCGATCCGGTCGGGTCGAGCGATCCGGCTCCCGCCCTCGGCTGGGTCGAGGTGCCAGACGGCGCGTCCGCTCTGGGCGCGCGTGGCCGGTCCTGGCGGAATCCGGCGAAGGCCGCACGGGTACGGGAGACGGTGGACGAACTGCTCGCGCGGCTTCCCGAGGATGCGACGGTGGGCGTGGTGACGCCGTTCCGTGCCCAGAAGGAGGCTCTGGCCCGAGTGTGGGCGGACGACGACCGCGTACGGGTCGGTACCGTGCACGCCTTCCAGGGCGGGCAGCGGGACGTCATGGTCCTCAGCCCGGCAACACCCCTCCCCGTACGACGCACTGGGTGGCGAGTCAGGTCAACCTGTTGAATGTCGCCGTCACACGGGCGAAGTCGCAGCTGATCACAGTGGGCAGCCGTGCCTTCTGGCAGGGACAGGCGGGGCTTCCCTCACTCCTCGCGGGGCGGTCAGAACTGCTGGGGGCGGGATCCTCAGCGGACCGGCCTGGCACGGCGTTCGGCGCGAGGCCCCGGAGCGGCTTCCGTGAGGAGCTCACGGACCGGCTCCAGGACTACCTCCGCCGCCGTGGCGTCACCGATCTGGAGCGCGACGCGGTGGTCGGCGGGCACGCTGTCGACCTGCTGTTCGCGGTGGACGGCGCCAACACCGCCGTCCTCATCGACACCGGCCCCGAACACGAGCTGGACCCGGCCCGCCATCTGCGCTTGACGCACGCGTGCGGCGACCTGCTGCCCGGGCTGCCGTCCGGCGAGGCCGGGGCGAAGTCCGGACCGGTGACGCGGACGGTCCGGGTGCCGGCATGGCGGATCCTGGCGGGTGAGTCGACGCTGGAGCCGCTCTTCGCCTGAGGGCGGACCGCGCCCTGGTCAGGGCTGCAGGCTCCGGGCCACGTACGTCATGTGCTGGACGTTGCCCGCCTGCAGCCAGACCGCGGCGTTTCCGGTGCCTCGCGGGCCCTGGCCTCGCGCGCAGTCGCGCAGCCAGGTCTCGCCCGCGCCGGCCGTCGCGCCACGGAAGTCCGGTAGCGCGAGGATCTCCCGGGCCGCGGCCCGGATGGTAGCGGCCCGGTCGGGGCCTCGTGTCGGCACCTTCGCGAGGACGAACGACTCATCGGTGGTGTACCGCAGCGCGCCCCAGGGCGGGCCGCCGTTGCCTGAGGATGGTTCGCGAGTGATGCCACGGGTGGAGTCGACTCCGTAGTCACCGTACGCAAGCCGACGGACGAAGTCGCGGGTGCTGCTGGTCAACTCGCGCCAGACGAGCCAGTCCCAGCGGGGCTCCACGGCCGTTCCGTGTTCCAGGAGGCGGGCCGTCACGTCGGGGAAGCCGCCACCCAGGACGGCGGCCGTCCGCCATGGCATCAATGGCATCAGGGTGTCGAGTGCGCGCAGCGACTCCTTGGCCGCGTCGGGTCGGTCGGCGCGCATGGCGCCCAGGTCGAGCAGGAGGTCTGCCTCGGCTGCCGGATCGACTCGGGCGACCAGATCACGGACCCGGTGAGCGACGGCGTCGTCCCACTCGCCGGGCATCGCGACGCGTATGCCGAGCCCGCTCACCGTGGACCGGGCGTGCTCCAGCGTCGCGGCTTGATGCCCCTCGGAACGCTCGGGGCCGGTCACGGGGCGCAGTGGACTCACTTCGGCGTCCGCAGACAATACATCTGCCAGGACCGACAGTTGCACCTCATCGGCGAACGGGGCATCGACCCAGGCCGGATGGTGACGCTGGACTCGGCTCACCTCGCGTATGTCCTGCCGTACGTCTGTGGCGAGTACATCAGGGTGCAGGCCTGTACGGGGTGGCAGGTTCCACAACGGCACGACGGCCGCCTGTACTGCCGGACTCAGCTGCCGGTACGCCTTTCGAGCATGCGACTTCGCCGGCAGGACGGGAACGTACAGCGGTCTGGACATGGCGGCTCCCCCTCGGATCGGCCCGCGTCCTCTTCGCTCGCGCTTCGCCCTCGTTCTTCCTTGCCCGCTGCTTCAGGATCCGTTGCATCGTCGCTGCACGTAATGACGCCTTTTCAGCCTTCATGGCTGGAACGCTCAAGAACCTGGTGGCTCTGTGACCAGCGAGGTACTGTTCGTGAAGCTCGGCAGCCGAACCCCACGACGTCTGCACGTACATGACCATGCGTCTGCCGTGGCACCGCTTGTCGACCTCGGCCGTGCTGCGCCCGGCTGCTCCACGATTGGGCACGCGCTTGAACCACCGGATTCTCGGACTGACGGTCCGGAACTTCCGCACTCTGACGGACGTGAAACTGCCGCTGGGCCCGCTGACGGTCATGGTCGGTCCCAACGCCGCGGGCAAGTCGAACGTCCTGCACGCCCTCAAGTTCCTGGGTGATGTGGCCCGTAAGGGAATCGAACCGGCAGTGGACACCCGGGGCGGGTTCGATGTACTGGCCTTCCGCGGCGGCGCGAAACCCGCGTCGCGGATATCGATCGGCGTCACGGGGATCTGGTCAGGCTTTGCCTCGCCGGGCGACCCCGATCGATATGAGCTGACCATCAACCGCCCACGGCTGCCGAAGGGGGCACGGGAGCGATACACGACGTATCGGAGCGAACGGCTCTTCCAGCATCCGTCGGCCGACGCACCCACGTCCGTCGAACTGACCCGCGATCAGCTCTCCGTGACGGACGCAGGGAACACCGAACCCCTGGCGTCGGTGTCCTCCTTGGGGCGCATGGTGTCCGCACTGCAGGATCCCTCGCCCCTTCCGGACGGCAGCCCGTCCGCCGAGGCCATCGCCGCGGTCTCCCGGCATCTCCAGCAGATTCGGGTCTTCGATCCGGACGTTCGCGCCGCCCGGCAGCCGTCCCCCATCAGCGGCGAAGGGCGGCACCTGGACGACAACGCCGCCAACCTGGCCGACTTCCTCAAGACTCTCTACGAAATCCGGGATCAGGAACAAGACGGCCGTAGAGTCATCTGGGAGAACCTGCTTAGGGATGTCCGGACGGTGATCCCGAACATCGAGGACATCCACTTGGTGGACGTTCCGGAAAGAGCCGACTACATCTCGGTCGAGCTGGAGGAGACCGGCCTGCGCGGACGGACCCGCCTGAAGGACGCTTCCTTCGGCACCGTGCGCCTCCTCTGCCTTCTGGCTGTCTTCCACGACCCAAACCCACCTCTTCTGACCTGTATCGAAGAAATCGACCACGGCATCCATCCGCATGCCCTGGAACTCCTGGCGGGAAGGCTGCGCGAGGCCAGCCGCAGGGCGCAGTTCCTGGTCACCACTCATTCCCCCGCGTTCGTCGATGAGCTCACCCCGGAGGAGTTCGTCGTCTGCGAGCGTGACCGGGACGGATCCTCCATCATTCCGGCCTATACGACCGACGAAGTGCGTGAGCGCATCGAAGCATCCGAAGGAATGCCCATCGGTGAGCTGTGGTTCGCCAACGCCCTGGGGGGCGGCCTGTGACACCCAAGGCAAAGACCGGTAAGGGAAAGCGCCGGGTCATAGTGGTCGCCGGCGAGGGTGACAACGACAGGCAGGTCCTCCAGCATCTCATCCGGGCCACGCACCCGGGCACGAAGATCTCGAACATCAGGAGAAAACTCGCCCTCACCGAGGCCGACAAGCAACTGAGCCCACGCATGGACGAACTCCGGCGCCTCGCGCAGGCTGCCGCCGTCGGCGCTGAGCTCTCAGGAATCGTCGTGCACGTCGACCTCGACGTCGTGGACGAGGCGCGATACGTGAAAGTTCGGGAGCGCCTCACCTCGGAGCTCAAAAAGAATTTCTCCTGCCCTTTCGCCCTCGCGTTGGCTGCCTTCGAAACCGAGGCATGGCTCATGCAATTCCCTAAGGCTTTCACCATTTTCAACGCCAGCTGGACTCTCAAGGACAAGTACCGTGGGTGTGATCTCGCGAAGGTCGACAAGCCCAAGGAAAGACTCAGAGAACACCCTTGGAAGCCTTCGTACGAAGAGTCTCACGCACCCCTCGTAATGGAGAAGGCATTCGAGAACGGCACCCTGATGGAACCGGACGGGCAAAACCGGTCCTATCAGGAATTCATCCACGAGCTGCGCTCGTGGTAAGGCTGATCACACTCCTCACGCACCGCGGGCGCTGATGCCGACGTCCAGCGCGTATACGGTGGTATCGATCATCAGGGCATCGGCAACGCAAAGGGGACCGTCGTGAAGCCCACCATGGCCGCCGCCCAGTTGCGCGGCAGTCTGACGCAGTACCTCACGACGACGTACGCCCTCGCCGACGAGGACACCCGGCGGGCGCTGGAGCGCTTCCTGGGGCACCCCGAAACGGGGATCTTCCGGGGGCCGTACCTACGGATCAGGACCCCGTTCCACGTGGCCGACGACGGCTGGCAACGTGAGCTGGAGTGGACGGCCAGGTTCCCCGGCTTCGCCCCGTACCGGCATCAGGCCACGGCCTGGGCCCGCCTGTCCACGCTCAACGGTCCCGCCCGGCCGACGCTGGTGACCACAGGGACGGGATCCGGCAAGACGGAGTCGTTCCTCATCCCGGTGCTCGACCACTGCCGCCGGCAGCGGGCCCAAGGGCACCGGGGCATCAAGGCCGTCCTGCTGTACCCGATGAACGCGCTCGCCACCGATCAGGCCGGCCGCATCGGCGACTACCTGGCCCGACCGGAGCTGGCGCAAGTCACGGCCGGTCTCTACATCGGCGACCGACCCGACACGGACTTCCGCAGGGTGATAACGCGACGCGAGGAGATGCGCATCTCGCCGCCGGACGTGCTGATCACGAACTACAAGATGCTCGATCTGCTGCTCCAGCGGGGCGAGGACCGCTCGCTGTGGGAGGGCGCCGACCTCGCGTACGTCGTGCTAGACGAGTTCCACACCTATGACGGAGCGCAGGGCACCGATGTCGCCATGCTGCTGCGGCGGCTCGCCGCCGCGACGGGTGCGTCGCGGCCGGGCAGGCCGCTCGGATCGATCTGTCCGGTGGCGACGTCGGCGACCCTGGGTGAGGGTGCGCCGGGCAAGGAGGCCGGGGGCATCCTCGACGTCGCCTCCAGGGTGTTCGGAATGCCCTTCCCCACCGACGCCGTGGTCGGCGAGGAACGGATGTCGGCCGAGGAGTTCACGGGCGCCGTCGACTACGAGCTCCCTGAGCCCCCGACGCCGCAGGAGGTCATCGAGTTCTCGGGGGGTCCCGGTGTGGAGGCGCAGCCCGACCTGCTCGACCTGGACCGGCTGGCTGAGAAGCTGCTGGGCCGCGCCGGCCTCGATGCCTTCCGTGTCGGGCGCCTGCTGAAGCGCCACGACTTCACCCACGGCGTGCTGTCTCTCCTCGGCGGGGAGCCGCTGGACGAGTGGGGGCTGCGGGACCGGCTGGCCCGCTTCGGGTACGCGTGGGGGCGCACCGCCCGGGAGAATCCGCAGCTCGTCCTTCAGGCGCTGTCCCGGTTCGTCGCACTGCTGTCGGCGGCGCGGGACCCGGAGTCCGACGAACGCAGGCCACGGCCGCTGCTGCACATCGAGGCGCATCTGTGGGTCCGGCCGGTCACCCGCGTCCTGCGCGGCGTGGGGTCGTCCCCGGAGTTCCGTTGGTACGAGGACGACCGCACCGCGGCCCGCCGGGCTGCTCTCCATGCCGCTCCGGTCGCCGACGAGGACGCCGAGGGCTCGTCCGCCGGCTGGCCGTCGGCCTCGGCCCGGCCGCTGCCAGGTGCCGACACCGCAGTCCGGCCCGCCGAGGTGCACTTGCCCGCGGTGTACTGCCGCAACTGCGGCCGCTCCGGCTGGGCGGCGCTGTCCCCCGAGGCGGATCCCCAGCAGCTGGTCATGGCACAGGACCGGATCTGGCGGGCCGCCGTGAGCCGGGACAAGCGGCGCATCCGCTATTTCATCGCCGCCACACAGAGCGAGCGGCAGCAGACACTGGACGCCCTGACCGGCGCGCGGCCGTCGGACGGCAGCGGAGTCGCCCCCTTGTCCGTGGTGGTCCTCGACGGCGGGCAGGCCACGTACCGGCTGCCGACGCCGTCGGACGCGGGCGAGCTGGTCGACGCCTGGTTCGCGCTGGCGGTGCTCGACAAGAAGTCGGCCGACCGGGCAGCCAAGGACGACCGTTGCCCGGCCTGCCACACCGACAACAGCATCCGCTTCCTGGGCACCGCGCAGGCCGCCCTCGCCTCGGCGACCGTCACCCAGCTGTTCACGGGCGGCGACATCGCGCTCGTACCGGAAGAGCGGAAGAGTCTGCTCTTCAACGACTCCACCCAGGATGCGGCGCACCGGGCCGGATACGTGGCGAACGCCTCGTACAAGTTCTCGCTGCGCTCGCTGCTCGCGCACAACCTGGACGAGTCGGGTGCCCCGACCGCCCTCAACGACCTGATCGGGCACGTGCTGGAGTCCGTGGACGACCCGGAGGCCCTGGCCGCCGTGGTACCGCCCGACCTCCACGACGAGCCCGGGGTCGACCGCCTGCTCTCGGGGCGCGGTACCGGCGACGCGCGAACGTGGAAACTGATCGGCGAGCGGCTCGCGTTCGCCACCGTGATGGAGTTCGGGCTGCGGAGCCGCATGGGGCGCACCCTGGAGCTGACGCGGACGGCCGCTGCCGAGGTTGTGGTCTCGGAGCCCGACAGGGTCATGTCCCTCGTCCGCGACATCCATCTGTCCTTGCCGGGCCAACTCCTTGTCACGGGCGGGCTGCCCACGCCCGAACGCTACCTCGCCTATGTGCGCGGCCTTCTGGAGCGCCTGCGACTGCGCGGTGCGGTGCACCACCGCTGGCTCGACACGTGGATGAAGGAAGCCGGCACGAACCGGTACCTCATCTCCGGTCGCAGGCCGGAGGGCATGCCCGCGTTCCCCGAAGGCATCGCCCCTCCCCGCTTCCTACTGGACGGGCAGAAGGACAAGTCCGAGTTCGACGCGATCACCGGACGCCTGGGCTGGTACCAGGATTGGACCCGCCGCTGCCTGGAACTGGACGCGGCCGGTGCCACGGAGTACCTGCGCAAGCTGCTGCCCGCCCTCGCCGATGAGCGAGTGCTCGCCGTGCGCACCACACGTGACAGGCAAACGCGTCTCTACGGCCTACAACCGGGACACATCGAGGCGCGGCTGCTCGACGACTCCGTCGTCAACAAGGCCTTCGTCAGCTGCGAGGACTGCGGCTGGCAGCAGGTGGTGGCACCCGAGCGCCGGACCCGCTGGTACGGGCACCCTTGCCCGCGCTACCGGTGCAAGGGATTGCTGACCGCACCTCAACCAGGTATGCCTCGGACCGGCTCCAGCGCCTCGGGGTTCGGCTCGGCGACCCGCGAGCGGGATTACACCGGCGACTACTACCGTCGGCTCTATCTGACCGGCGGGACGTTCCGCGTGGTCACCGCGGAGCACACAGGCATGCTCAGCAGGCCGGAGCGTGAGCGCGTCGAACGCAGTTTCAAGGCAGGTACGCACTACACCGATCCCAATGTGCTGTCCTGTACGCCCACGCTCGAACTCGGCATCGACATCGGAGAGCTGTCCGCCGTCCTATTGGGCTCCCTGCCCGCCGGTCCCGCCAATTACGTGCAGCGGGCAGGCCGCGCCGGCCGTCGTACGGGCAATGCGCTCGTGGTCGCCTTCGGCGGCCGCAAGGCCCGGGACCTATACTACCTGGACGAGCCGCGCGAGATGATCGCCGGGACGATCCTGCCTCCCGGCTGCTATCTGTCGGCCGTGGAGATCCTGCGCCGTCAGTACACAGCACGGCTGCTGGACCTCGCGGCGATCGGCGAGCTGCGGACCTCCGACGGTGAATCGCTCGCGCCTGTCCCCGGGCTGTCCTCGGCCCTGTTCGGCGCCACGGGCTGGTGCCAGGACCTGGCGGACGCAGCCCAGACCCACGGTGCCGCGCTGGTGGACGAGTTCCTCGGCCTGTTTCCGGCGGGCAGCGACGCGGACGGCTCCGATGGCGGGGGCGTCTCGGCCTACGCGGCGGAGGAGCTGAAGGCGTACGCCACGGGCGGCATCGTCAGAGCGCTGCAGGAAGCGGAAGAGGACTGGACGGGGCGGCGCGAGGAGCTCCGTCGCAGGATCGCGGCGATCGACGAGGCCGCCGAGCACCTGGTCCGTACGGACGCCGTACAGGACCGCGAACGCCGGGAACTGCTCGCCGAACGGCGCAGCACCGGGGATCTGCTGCGGGAACTCAGCCAGTCGAGTGCCCACGGCACCCTCGTGGAACTGGGCCTGCTGCCGAACTACAGCCTCACCGACACCACCACGCAGCTGGAAGCGACGCTGTACTGGACGGAGACCCCGGACGACGAAGAGGCCGCCCCGTCGGCGGGCGCGGCCGCGGACCCGGCCAAGCGGATCTACCGGAGCGAGACCAGGGACTACGAGCGCTCCCGCAAGCTGGCCCTGACTGAACTGGCTCCCGGCAACAGCTTCTACGTCAACGGCTACCGTCACGTGGTGCGCGCGCTCGACGTCGGCACCCCAGACCGCCGGGCCTGGGCGGAGTGGCGGCTCTGCCCCGCATGCGGTTACGCCCGTACGCACCACAACGCCGGGAACGACACCCGTCCGTGCCCCCGTTGTGGAGGACGGGAGATCGCCGACGCGGGTTGCGTGCAGCAGGTACTCCAGCCGAGGCGCGTCGTCTCGCGCGACAAGAGGGACGATGCCCGGGTACGGGACGACCGTGACGAGCGGGACCGTCGGCGCTACGCGGTGCTGACAACGGTCGACATCGATCCGGAGCGGATCACCCCCGGCTCGTGGCGGCACGAAACCGCTGTGTTCGGAGTGGACTTCACGCGTCAGGCGAAGATCCGCACGTTCAACCTGGGGTTGGACCGCGAAGAGGGCAGCAGCACGGTACCGCTTGCCGGCGAGGATGTACGGCTCAATCCCTTCTATGTGTGCACCAGTTGTGGTGGCACTACGGCGGAGGGCCGGCCCGTCGTGGACGTGCAGCAGCACGCGCTGACGGAGTCGGGGGCGGCGAGCACCTCGACCGCCGCCCACCACCTGCTGTGGTGTCCTCGCCGCCGAGTCAATGGAGCTTCCGCGGACGAGCGGCAGGGCAATGGCCAGGACGTACCACTGCTGCTGGCGCACGAGCTGAGCACGGAGGCGGTGCGCGTTCTGCTGCCCGCCTCCGTGGCCCGCGCCAAGGAACGGCTGGCATCGTTCACGGCCGCGCTGTTCGCGGGCATCGCAGCACAGTACGGCGGCGATCCCGACCACATCGACATCGCCGAGGCGACGATGCCCGATCACTCGGGCGTCGACGGCTCCGACTGGCCGCGGCGGTTCCTCGTGGTCTACGACCGCCTGCCAGGAGGCACCGGGTACCTGCACCGGCTCGCCTCCGCCGACGGCTTCCGGGAGGTGCTGCTCAAGGCACGTGACGTCATCGAGAACTGCGGCTGCCGCGAGAAGGGCCTCGACGGCTGCCACCAGTGCCTGCTGCGCCGCGTGCCTGCGGCCGACTACGACAAGGTCAGCCGCAATGAAGTACGGCAGATGCTGGAGGACCTCCTCGGCGAGGACGGTTCCCGCTGGCGGACGTCACCCGTGGCGACGACTCGGCATATCCCGCTTGAGCGGCAGGCCGAGAGCGACCTCGAAATCATGTTCATCGACACGCTCCAGGAGTGGGCGAGGCTGACCGAGTCCAGGGCGGCAGCCGACGCGTACACCACGTCGGCCGGCACGTACGCCCTCGATCTGCGACTGACGGGGGACGATGGGACGACCGTCAGTTGGCGTGTTTCGCAGCAGCGCGCTATGGAGGGCACACGGCCCGACATACTCCTTGAACGCCTCGACGCGCCGAGCCCCCGTCTCGCCGTCTACCTCGACGGTTACGCCTATCACGCGACCCCCTCGCACAACCGGCTGGCCGACGACGCCACGAAGCGGACCGGACTGCGCAGCGAGGGACTACGGGTGTTCCAGCTGACGTACCACGACGTCAAGGAGTGGCGTGAGCGCGTACGGGACACCGGATACGCGAGCGCCGGTCCGGTCGCCCCGGTCTGGGAGCCCTACCCGGCTGAGGCGCAGAACCGGGCACGCGACTACTACAGCCGCATCGGCAGAGGGCTGCCCGGCGAGCTGTCCGACGCCATCTGGGTCAACCCCTCCCGACTGCTGCTCGCGTACCTCCGGTCCCCCGACGCCTCACGCTGGCAACGGCGGGCCGAGGCGGCGGCCGCCGGACTCAGCGGCGCCGCCGGCGCGCGAGGCGCCGCCCTCGGAAACGAAGACCTGGGGTCGGCACTTCGATCGGCGCTGCGAGGTGAGACGGCCACGGGCGCGGCGGGACCGATCCGACTGATGTACGGGCCTGACGCCTCCGGCTGCCGACTCGTCCTGGCCGCGGACGGCAGGCGCACCCCACCCGTGTGGACCGGTCTGACCGTGTTGGACGACAGCGCCGAGGCCATGGCCGACGCAGGGGCCCACCGGCGGCGCTGGCGGGCCTGGCTGTACTGGAGCAATGTGCTGCAGTTCCTGGACCACGGAGGCGGCGACAGCGCCCAGCTCACCACCAGCCTGCTCGACGGCTTCGCCACCGAGGTACTGACCGTGACCGGGGGCGAAGGATGGCTGCCGTCCACCCGGACCGAGATCACCCAGGCGGAGCCCACATTGGTCGGAACCACTGCGTCCGCAGTGGAGGTCGGCGCCGTCCGTGACAGCGCTCCGACAGCCCCTGCCGCAAAGACGGCCGTGTCCACGACAACGGGCCGGGCCCCTGGGTGGGACCCCGTGCTGGAATACCTCGATCCCGACGAGGCAGGCCTCGCAGAGCTGGCCAGGGCCCTGGCCGACGCAGGGGTACCGGCGCCCGAGGACGGCTATGAGCTGGACGAGCGGGGGTGGCAGGCTGAACTAGCCTGGCCCGCAGCGCGCATCGGCGTCGTTCTCGCCGCCCGTGAGGACGGCCTTGAGCCCGATCACGAGGCCGCTGACAGGGACAAGGCGTTCACGGCAGCCGGCTGGGACATCCGTACGGCGACTGCCTGGGACACCACGGAGCTAATTGCCTGGCTGACCGGACGGGGCCAGGACACGAACCACGACAGCACCGACGACGGGGAGCGCACACGATGACCGCCTCGGGCGTGACACTGCGCCTGCTCGACAAGGCCGACAAGGAGATCCTCAAGCTCCCTCGCACGGTCAAGGGCGCCTTCTTCGACTTCCAGCACAAGTTCAAGACCAATCCACATACCACCGGTCTGAAACTCCAGCAGCTCAAGGGAGACAGCAGGCTGTGGTCGGCGCGGGTCAGCGACGACTACCGGGCGCTGCTGATCCGGCTGGCCGACGACGACTGGCTGATCGTCTCCGTCAAGCACCGCAAGGACGTCTACGACCGACTGTCGGCAGGGGTCAACCGGGTCACCGGTGGCATCGAGTACGTCGACCTGGAGGTCGTGGAGGAGAGCATCCTTCGCCGCCTTCCCGCTCCACCCGTCACCCCGACGGCTGCGCCTGAACCGGCCAAGTCACAGGAGCTCTTCCCGGCCTGGTCCGACACCCAACTGTCGGAGCTCGGAGTCGCCGTACCGCTGCTCCCGGTTATCCGGACACTCACCACCGAAGACCAACTGCTCGGCCTGGTCGAGTATGCGCCCCAGCTCACCGGTGAGGTGCTGCTCGCGCTCTTCGACGGCAAGGCGTACGACGACGTCCTCGACCAGGTGACCGCGCCCGTCGCCGCCGCCGAACCGGTCGACCCCGACGACTTCCAGGCCGCGGCGCAGCGCCCGGCCACCGTGGTCACCACCTCCGACGAGGCGCTCCGAGAGGCCCTGGAAGGCGGCGACTTCAGCCGGTGGAAGGTCTTCCTCCACCCCACGCAGGCCAAGCTTGTGGAACGACGCTACTCGGGACCGGCGCGGGTCGGCGGGGGCCCGGGCACGGGCAAGACCATTGTCGCCCTGCACCGGGTGCGTCATCTGGTGCGGCAGTTGCGGCCCGGTCGCGACAAGCCAGTTCTACTGACCACCTACAACAAGAACCTCGCTGCGGACCTGAGATCCCGACTCCTTGAACTGGGCGGCGAGGAGCTGCTGTCCCGCGTCGAGGTCAGCCACGTCGACCAGCTGGCCCTCCGCATCGTGCGCGAGGCCGAGCCGGGCAGCGGCAAGCAGGTGATGGATGACAGCCAGGCCGTACGGGAATGGCGGGCGCTGCTGGACGAACTGGGGGAAGAGGGCTGGGACCCCGAGTTCCTGCACGACGAATGGACACAGGTCATCCTCGGGCAGGCCGTCGCCACGCGCACCGACTACTTCCGTGCGCGGCGGGCCGGACGCGGCCGCAACCTTACCCGCGGTGAGCGTGCCGAGATCTGGCAGCTCGCCGAACGCTTCACCCAGCGCCTGGACCGGCTCGGACGTCAGACCTGGGACCAGGTAGCCGAACGCGCCGCCCGCCTGGAGCTCGGACGCGAGCAGCGCATCCTCTCCATCGCGCGCCAACGGGAGGAGGCCGGCGGTCTCGACAACATCCACCTCCAGGACGGCTCGGGCGGCTGGCTGCGCTATCGGTACCGGCACATCGTGGTGGACGAGGCGCAGGATCTGCGCCCCGCTCACTGGAAGATGCTGCGTGCGATGGTCCCTCGGGAAGCGGACGACCTGTTCCTGGTCGGCGACACCCATCAGCGCATCTACAAGAATCAGGTGACGCTGGGCAGCCTGGGCATCAACATCCGGGGCCGGTCGTCGAAGCTGAGCCTGAGCTACCGCACGACGCGCCAGATCCTCCGCTCCGCGCTCGACGTGCTGGGTGAGACGAACTACGACGACCTCGACGGCAGCAAGGAGACGCTGGCCGGCTACCGGTCCGTGCTCAGCGGACGGCAGCCGTCCGGTCACTCATTCCCCGACTGGGTCACAGAGCGTGAAGGCATCGCAGCCCTCATCAAGGAATGGGACGCCGATCCTGGTCTGAGCATTCCACACGAGCAAATCGCCATCTGTGTGCCGACGAACCAGATGGCCTCAGAGATCGGCTACACGCTCGGGCTACACGGAATCCGGCCCGTAGAGATCCGAGCCGACGGTCCGCATGGAGACGGTGGGGTACATATCGGCACGATGTTCCGGTTCAAGGGGCTCGAGTACCAGCGGATGATCATCGCGGGCATCGCGGACAGGCTGGTTCCGCGCGATGCGGTGAGCCGGTTGCGCACAAGCGATCCGGCGCGGTATCGCCATGAGATGCAGCGCGCTCGATCCCTGTTGTTCGTCGCAGCCACTAGAGCTCGGGACAGCGTGGATGTCTTCTGGCATGGAACCCCCAGTCCGTTCCTCGGCCCCGCGCTGACACAAAAGGAGTAACTGACCGTTTCAGAATCAGGATTTGGTGACCGCCGGAACCAGTTAGCCGTCGAGTCGCTGAAGGACCTGCGCGAACTCCTCGTTCTCAACCAGGCCGACGAGTACTTGGGTCATGTTGCTGATACCAGCATCGCGGACGATGAGACCGTCCGAGACCCAGAAGTAGCGACCTCCCAAGGCTTCCCCGCTTGCCGCCCACCTCTCCATCACAAGCTCGACCTGGGCGAGAGTGATAATGGTCGCGCTCCATCGAGAGCCATCCGGGAGGTCGACGAAGACGTCGACGTTGTCTACGGACTCCACGTCCTCACCGGCATTGGGTACAAACGCGGCCTCGAAATGTTCTGTACGGACTCGATAGAAGGGGCCGTCCCAGGCACCCGGTTGTCTGCTCTGACTCATCAGACGAGCTTGCCGGGTCAATCGGCCCACCTCAACTGGGATCTTCCGCCACGCTGCCGGGCGTGAACAGCGATCTTGTGCCCGATGACCTGTGGACGCGCATCGCTCCGTTGCTTCCGCCCCCTCCACAGCGGCGGCATCGGTATGCAGGCCGGCACCGAACATGCGACCGCATCGCGTTGCCGGTTCTTGCCCTTGGGGCGTTCGAGGAGGTCTTTCATTCCGGCTCGTAGGCCGCCCTTGATGAGGCCGCCGCCCTTGGTGCCGATGAGTTCGGGGACGAGCCGGCCGATGAATTCGGAGGGGTCGCCCTTGGCGGCGTCCCAGGCGTTCTTGAGCGCGCGGTCGGGGTTGGCGGCGGTGGAGGCGAGGCCTGCGAGCGTCATGTTGACGCCCTTGTAGTACTCGGCCGGGTGCGTCAGGTTGTACGGGTCCTGCGGGTTGACCGAGCGGACGAAGCTCACCAGCCCCGCGGTGCCCTTGATGACACCGCCACCGAAGTGCGCCAGCTCCATGCCCTGGCCGACCCCGTAGTCGAACAACTCCTGCTTGGCCCGGTCCAGGCCGGTGGGCTCCTTCGGAGCTTGTGCCATCGCGGCCGTGATCGCGCTTTTGGCGGCTTCGGCCGCTTCGTTACGTGCCTGCCGGGCGCGCTGCAGGATTTCGTGCGCGTGCTGGCGCTTGGCCGCGCCCGGGTCGGAGAACTTTCCCGGGTGCGGGAGGGGGTGATCGGTGTTGCGGACCGCGTTGTACGCCTCCGCCTTCTCCTTGAAAGCGGCCGCCGCAGTCTCGTAGTCCTGCTTGCCCTCCTTGTACAGGGCGATCGCCTCGCCAGCCCTGGCCTGCGCGCTGGTGACCGTCCCCGCGTACGTCTCCAGCGCCTTGGCCGCGTCCTCGAACGCGTCCGCCGCCCGCAGCCAGTCGGTGGGCAGGGTCTGGAATTTGGCTCGGAAGGCGTCGGCAGCCTCGCCCTTCCAGTGACCGGAGTCGAGCTTCTTCATTCCGCCGCCGACGAGATCGAACGCCTTCTGGAAGTCGCGGAGGTTCTTCACCGCCGCGCTGATCTTCTCCGGCCTGCCATGGATCAGCTCATCTGCTTCCTCGGTCTGATCGAGCTGCTGTTCCCTGACCTCCGCACCCAGGGAGGAGGCGGTCTCATCGCCCCAGTCCTCGACCTTGTCGGCCCACTCGTCGGCACCGACCTTCTCCAGACCCGACCGAGCACATCGGTGCCCCTGTCGATCCCGGTACCGAGGATCTCCTTGCCCTTGTCGACCACATCGCCGGCACCGTCGTACAGGTCACCGACGAACTTCCCCCAGTCCCCCATCAGCGACTCTCCCCCCACCGCGGCTGCTCGGCCTGATCGATCGTCTCCTGCGACGGATCCAGCTGCTCCCGCAGCCGCTCATCCGCGGCGTCCCGTATCTCTGGGTCCAGCAGCCCGTTGCGCTCCATCGAGTCGAGCAACGCGTCGTCCACGTCGTAGGCGGTGTCCTTCCAGGTCTGCTTCACCTCGGCGTGGGCCGCGTCCCATGACTCGCGGCTGTAGTCCGGGTTGTCGTAGGCGGACTGGGTGCTGATCGTGTCCCAGGTCATCGCCTTGACCTCGTCCTCGGACGCATGCGGATTCCCGTTCAGGGAGTTCACACCGATCTTGATCGAGTCCTTGACGTACTGCTCCTGCTCCGCATACGAGCCCGCCGACAGGCCCACGCCGAGGGCGAAGCCGTTCCCCTTCTGCGTCAGGGTGCGCACACCCCACTCCCAGCGGTCGCAGAACGTCTCGAACTCCGACGTCAGCCCGCCATGCCCCAACTCCAGCCCCGACAGAGCAAGATCAGAGAAGCCCCGGCCCATCGACGCCTGGCCAATGAACCCGAGCTCCTTCAGCTCCGCATGCGCCAGGTCGATGCCCTTCGCGATCTCCGCCAACGCCTCCGGCGGCACCTGCAGATCTGCGTTCTCCGCGCTCACTGCGTCCCCCCGAGATCCACCGCGACCACGTCCGGCACGATGCCCGCCACCGGCGGGAACAACATCCCGCCATCAGTACTGCCCGCGTCCAGCGCCGCCCCCGCCGGACCCGGCAGCAACGGCACTATCGCATCCAGCAACCGCGCACCCAGAACGGTCTGATACGTCCACTCCCGCCCGGCGTCCCCACGAGCCAGCGCGAACCGGGCCAGCGCCTCCCCATCCGAGAACGCACAGATCCAGCGCACACCGTTCTGCTCCGCCGACCACAGATCACCGGCCTCATCCAGCGGCACCAACACCGCCGTGCGCCGGAACTCACCCAGCAACACGGCGAACTCACGTCGAGCCGCCGCCATCAGATGATGATCTGGTGGCGCGGCAGGGCCCGGCACCTGCGCCTCATACGGTGCGAGTGGCGCTCCGGGAGCAGGCCAGTTGACCAAGTCGGCGATCTTCGAACGCTGGGCAGGCGGCTCCGCTACATCATCCCCGTTATCGAACACCTACCGAATGCTGTCACGGCACGCTTCCCAAGAGCAACGAACAAAAGCAGCCAGACCATCACGGTGCCACCCCGGCACAGCTCCAAGCCACTCAGCAACGGCCCACAAGCGAACACCAGAGAGGCTTCACTTCCTCGCAGTCCCCCTTTGCTTCGATACCGGGCAGAGCGACGCGCCGGAGGCCAGCCACGTTCCACCCCCTGACCGATCCCGATGGCCTGATCACGTAGAACCCCGACAGCCCCAGGAACGGTTCTGAGAAAACTTCGGCAACCACTTCGGGAAAAGGCCGAATATGCCCCCTAAAAGAGCGTTTTGTCCCGACGGGGGTGTTTGGTAAGTCGCGCGGTGTCAGCGGGTTGGGGCCCCGCACGAAGGCGTGTGAGGATCCGCCCGTGGAGTGCGACGTGTGTGGACGGGCGATGTGGCGATGGCCGACGCTGCCGACTGTGTGGGAAGAGGAGAACTGGTCCTGCTCCTGGTGCTACGCCGCCACCCATGTGGGTGGCGAGTGGTTCGAGGTCTCGCGGCCGCCGTACTTGCCCATGAGCATGCGTCGGGAGAGGGCCGTCGCAAACGGCCTTCCCACCGACGTCTTCCACGCTTTCGGCATCTTCGACAGGACGCTGTGCGGAATCCAGGAAGTCGGCATGTCGCCGTCCGATCACTGGTGGCTGCCGGAGCGGGAGAACGCCTGTGGCACCTACCGCGGGGTGGCGGGTGTCATCGATGGCCGCTGGCCGCTGGCCGCAGGCGATGAGGGGCGAGAACGCGCGTGTCAGCGTGGCCCGGCAGCTATGAGTCCTTCCAATTCGGAGTTGACTCTCGTGTGAGCCCGCGGCTCATAAGGTCGATCATCGCGAGGCGGATCATGACTTCGGAGCGGTGGGGGTGGGTCTCGTACTGGCGGGCGAGACGACGGTGGTGCATAAGCCAACCGAAGGTCCGCTCGACGACCCAGCGCCGCGGAATCACCTTGAAGCCCTTCTGGGCAGGGTCGCGGCGGGTGACTTCGACGTCGATGCCGAGGGTGGCACCGTGGTCGATGGCCCTGGTGCGGTAGCCGGTGTCGGCCCACGCCTTCCTGACGCTGGGGTGGCCTGCGGCGATCTTCGAGAGCAGGTGGATACCACCAACGTTGTCGGAGACGCTGGCGGCGGTGACCAGTACGGCCAGTAGAAGGCCGGCGGTGTCGACGCCAATGTGGCGTTTGCGGCCTGCGTCTCCTGACCCCTTGTGGCGTGGCTAGCGATCGCCTGCAGGTCTCACAGGCAACCGCGATGGCCGGACCTGCATCCGCCGCCGCGATCCCCCCGCCGGGTGAGCACACCGGGGAGGGACGTGGCGTCGGCGGTGACGGCCTCGACGTCCAGGAAGCGCAGGCTCAGTCGGGCCGCCCGCACCGGGTCGGGCTCGACGGCGGGGTGCCGCCCCCGGCCGCCCAGCAGCTCCCGGAGCAGGGCGGTCACCTCGCCTTCGTATACGTCCAGTTCCACGACCACGACCACGGCCGGTCCCGACTCGGTTCCACGACCACGGCCGGTCCCGACTCGGGCACCGGCGCGGTCAGGTCCATGGCGATCCGGCGGGGGCCGGACGCTCCTGCGCGGGCCCAGGGCCCCGGCGCGGGGGCCTGTCGGGGCAGGGTGGATCGGTCGCTCGTCACAGCGCCTGCCGGCCTCCCGCGTTGTCAGGGAGTGGGCGCGGGGTGCCGGGGCGCGGGGCGCGTCTCGGTACCGGGCGGTCACTCGCGCATGCCCGCCAGTTCGACCGGCCGGACGCGCAGCGCGAACGACGCAGGCAGCACGGAAGCCACTGTCGCGAGCAGGGCGCTCGCGCCGATCACCGCGGCGACCGTGCCCCAGGGCACCACGACGTCGGACCACACGTCGAGCAGGCCGAGGGCGCTCCACACGCCTAGCAGGTTCACCCCGGCGATCACCGCCCCGAGCACCGCGCCGACCGCGACCACCACCAGGGCCTCGACCCCGACGAGCCACAGCACCTGCCCCTTCGTGGCGCCCGTCAGACGCAGCGAGGCGAGGTCGCGGACCCGGTCAGAGGTGGCCATCATCAGGATGTTGGCGAGCGCGATGCCCGTGTAGATCAGGGCGATGCCGAGGATCATCCACAGGCCGAGCCGGGTGTCCTCGCTGGAGCGCGGGTAGTGAACCTCGACCCACCGGTCGCCCGTCAGGAGCTGGACGCCGGTCGCCTTCGCGGCGGCGCCGAGTGCGGCGGCCGCGGTGTCAGCGCCGCGCTCGGGCAACGCGAGGTCGACCCGGTCGACGGGGGCACCGGCGGCGTTGCGCTCGGTGAGGTAGACGCCGTTGCTGCCTGTGCCGGTGGAGAGCACCGCCGCGATGCGCAGGTCGGCCTTGCGGCCGTCGCCCAGCCAGACGGAGACGCTGCCGCCCACCTTCGTGGTCAGCCACTCCTCGTTGACGACGATGCTGTCGTCGTCGAGGTCGGCGAGGCGGCCCGCGACGACCGGCAGGTGGGAGACGGCGGCATGTGCCGCCGGATCGACCGCCCTGGCCTCGGACTTGACGAGGGCGACCCCATCCTCCAGGACGGTCACCCCGGTGGACCGGGTCGCGCTGACGGTCACGCCGGGGACGGCCCCGGCGCGCCGGACGAACTCGTCGGGCAGCGCGCGGCCCTCCCCGCCCGCCGTGGCGACCAGGTCCGCGGTGATCTGCTCCCGCGCCTCGCCGGCCTTGGCCTCGCTGATCGTGGCGGTGGTGCCCATCAGGGAGGCGGCGAGGGCCACCGTGATGATGACCGGGGCGGCGACCGCGGCGGTCCTGCGGACCCCGGCGGATGCGTTCTCCCGGGCCAGCATGCCGGTCGCGCCGGGAAGCCGGGCCGGCAGCCAGGTCAGCAGCCGGGTCAGCGGCTTGACCAGGACCGGCGCGAACAGGGCGAAGCCGACGATCAGCAGTATCGGCTGGGTGACGTAGGTCTTGCGCTTCAGGACGTCGCCCGGGTTCTCCAGCAGGGCCAGGGAGAGGAGCCCGAGGCCGGTCGCCAGGACCGCGCCGCCGATCAGCCAGCGGCTCACCGGCATCGCGCGGGAGTCGATCGCGGACTCGCGCAGCGCCTCCGTCGGACCGACCCGGCCGGCCCGCCACGAGGAGACGACCACCCCGCTCAGGGCGACAATCAAGCCCGTCCAGAACGCGGTGTGCAGCGGCCACGTCTGCTCGCCGATCCGGAACCAGAAGGGAGCGATGCCGACGTCGGCCATCCACGCGGCGAGCCGTGGCGCGCCCGCCGAGCCGAGCCAGCAGCCGGCCGCCGAGGCGAGCACACCGATGACGAACGCCTCGGTGAACACCATCCGCCGCACCTGGGCGGGGGTGGCACCGGCGGTGCGCAGCAGTCCGAACTCCCGGCGCCGCTGGGCGACCGCGAAGGAGAACGTCGAGGCGACGACGAACACCGACACGAAGCCGGTGACGCCCGCAGCCGTGCCGAGGAGCGCGTTCACCGACACCAGGGCTTCCTCGTCCCGGTCGGGGTCCGGGTCGGCGCGCCTGCGTTCGTCGCCGGTCAGTACGTCGAACCCGGCACCCACAGCCGCCTCGACCCGGTCGGCCGGGGCGTGCACGGCGACGGCGTCCACGTCGGGCGAGATCCGCGCGGCCTCGGCGTCGGTGAAGAACAGCGCGTTCTCGAAGCCGGCCGACGCGACCGTCCCGACGACGGTGACCTGTTCGGATCCGCGGGCGGTGGCGGCCTGGAACCGGGTGCCGGGCCGCAGCGCGTCCCCTGTGGCGACGGCCTCGCCGGGCGCCGAGGGTGCGCGTCCGGCGGTCAGCGTGTAGGGGGTGAGCGCGGCGACCGACCAGGGGTGGCCGACCGTGTCCTCGCCGAGTCCGGGGCCCGACACGGGGAAGGTGCGGTCCTCGACGGTCCTGCCGAGCGCCGCGAGCTTCGCGGTGACGGCGGCCGGGACCGGCGCGGGGTCGGTGATCGTCTGCGTACGTTCCCCGATGGGCGTGTCCGCCCGGATGAGGCCGGAGGTCTTCACGACGACCGGCGCCCTCACGAGCCGCTCGGGCCCGCGTTCCGGGGCGCTGAAGGTCGCCGCGAGGGTGAGCCCCGTGGTGGCGATGAGGCCGACGCCGAGGGCGAGGGCGATGAACGAGCCGACGAACGTGGCCCAGCGGGCCCGCATTCCCTGCAGAGCGAGCTTCAGCACGGGAGGGCCGCCAGTCCGGTCATGTGCGCGGCGACCTGCTCGGCCGTTGGGGCGAACAGCTCGTCGTGGACCCGGCCGTCGGTGAGGAACAGCACCCGGTCCGCGAAGGAGGCGGCCACCGGGTCGTGCGTCACCATGATGACGGTCTGTCCCTGCTCGACCATCTGCCGGAGCAGCCTGAGCACTTCACGGCTGGTGGTGGTGTCCAGGGCGCCGGTCGGCTCGTCACCGAAGAGCACCTCCGGCCGGGTGACCAGAGCACGGGCGAGCGCCACCCGCTGCTGCTGACCGCCGGACATCTCACTGGGCCGGTGCCCGGCCCGCTCGCGCAGGCCCACCCTCGCCAGCACCTCCAGGACATCGCTTCGCTTGGGGCGGCGGCCGGCGAGCCGCAGCGGCAGCGCCACGTTCTGCTCGGCGGTGAGCGAGGGCAGCAGGTTGAACGCCTGGAAGACGAAGCCGATACGGTCCCGCCGCAGCAGCGTGAGCTTCTTCTCGCTCAGCCGGCTCAGGTTGGTCTCCCCGAGTAGCACCTGGCCGCCGGTCGGCCGGTCAAGACCCGCGGTGCACTGGAGGAAGGTCGACTTGCCGGAGCCCGAGGGCCCCATGACAGCGGTGAACGTGCCGCGGGGAATGTCCAGGGAGACGTTGTCCAGGGCGGTCACGGCGCTCGCGCCCTTGCCGTAGGAGCGAGTGACCGAACGGAGTCGGACGGCTGCTTGATTCATGGTGTCCACTCAATCGAGCCCGGAGCCGGCGCACATCGCAGCCTGGCGGAGTCTTCGGGGTGGAGATAGCTCCACCCTTGCGTGCACGGTGCCCGCCCCGGGCGGGAGAGGGCAGTGCCCGAAGGCGAAAGGAACGTGCGTGGGCAGCCTCCCGCCGCGGGTCAGGTCAGGTCGGGTCAGGTCACCGCCGCAACGGCCCGCACCGTGAAGGGACGGACACGGCCACCGCGGGGTGGCGGGAGGGCGGCGCGGAATGACGGTCCTCAGCAGGGGAAGAGCGAGAACGTGGTTCCGGAGGTACCCGGCGCGCAGCGGGCCACCCCGGCTGCGCCTGGTCCGCCTGCCGCTCGCCGGCGGCACCGCGACGCTGTTCGACCGCTGGGCGGGGCTGCTGCCCGACGGCCTGGAGGTGCCGGCCACCCGGTACCCCGGCCGCCAGGAACGGTTCGGCGGGCCGTGCGCCTCGTCCATGACGGAGCTGGCCGACGCGATCGCCGACGCGCTGGAGACCGGACTGCGAAGGGAACAGCGTCCCCACCACCGGTACCGCGGGCTCCACCGCGGGCCGCAGGAACACGATCACCAGCGTCAGTCAGACGGGCACGACCGCGAACATGGCCTCCTGCCGGAACAACCCGTTCCCCTCCCCCTCGTACAGGAACGGGCGGCTGCCCACTGCCCCCATCCGGCCCCGCGGCACCCTCCGCGCACATCGCACCTGGTGGCCGTCCTTACGGGGAGCCCGCTACCGGTCCGATGGTGGAGCTCGCTGGGTGGTCCGCGCGATAAGGGCCTCATATCGTGCCCCCCATGCACTCACCCAGCCTCTGGCAGGCCCTGCACCAGCGCCGGTACCTCCGGAGCGGCTGGCCGTGGCGCTGCGCCCTGTACTTCCTGACCAGTGTGCCGCTGGGCGCCGCTCTGCTGGCCTGTCTGCTCGTCCTCGCGCTGGCCGGCAGCCTGCTGACCGTGGTCCTCGTCGGGGTGCCTCTCCTGCTGACGCTGGTCCTCGCCGGGCTGCCGGTCGGGCATGTGGAGCGGCGCCGGCTGCGCCTGATCGATCCGGCCGTGCCACTGGCCGACGCCCACCAGGACCCGCCGCGCACCGGGCCCGCCGCCTGGCTGCGCACCCGCCTCCAGGAGCGTTCCACCTGGCGGGAGTTGAGTTACGCCCTCCTGTTCGGCTGCCTCCTGTGGCCCCTGGAGGCAGCGGTCATCGGCACGGTCCTCGGCGTGAGCGGGGGGCTCATCTCCACCCCCCTGGTCATGGCCACGGCCGGCGGCGGGGAGGAGGCGCGTGTCATCAAGCTGTGGCTGGTCCACTCCTACCCGGCGGCGTTCGCCGTCGCCCTGGCCGGACTGCTCCTGCTCCCCGTGCTGGCCTACCCGCTCGGCCTGCTCGCCGTGGGACGCGCACAGCTCACCCGGCTCCTCCTGGATGTGTCATCCCATCAGGACGACGTACGGGTCGTGGAGTTGAGCCGGTCGCGGATGCGCCTGGTGACCGCCTTCGAGGCCGAGCGCCGCCGTATCGAACGCGACCTGCACGACGGCGCCCAGCAGCGGCTGGTCTCCCTGTCGATGCGGCTGGGCCTGGCGCGCCTCGACGCCCGCGAGGAGCCCCTCGCCGGGCTCCTGGCCCAGGCCCACGGTGAGGCCCAGGCCGCTCTGGTCGAGCTACGGGAGCTGATCCAGGGCATCCACCCCCGGGTCCTCACCGACCGGGGTCTGGCCGCGGCCATCGAGGATATCGCCGACCGCTCCCCGGTCCCCGTCGAACTCGGTCTCGACCTGCCTCACCGGTTCCTCGAGGCGGTCGAGTCCGCCGTCTACTTCGCGGTCTGCGAGGCGCTGGCGAACGTCGCCAAGCACAGCCGAGCCACCCGGGCCTGCGTCGAGGCCCGCGTCGACCAAGGCCGACTCGTCATCCAGGTGAGGGACAACGGCGTGGGGGGCGCGGATGAGGCCAACGGCACAGGGCTGGAGGGGGTCGCGGATCGCATCTCGGTCCTCGGCGGGCGTTTGCTAGTGTCCTCACCGTCCGGCGGGCCCACGGTCTTCCGCCTCCTCGTGCCCTGTGCCCAGGCTCCGGACCGCCGAACTGACGCCCCGCCGGCCCGATAGCCCGACAGAGGAACCAGATGTTGCGCATCGTGTTGGCCGAGGACAGCGTGCTGCTGCGGGAGGGCCTCGTCGGGCTCATGGAGCGCTTCGGCCACCAGGTACTCGCCGGTGTCGGTACGGCCGACGAGCTCACGGCAGCCGTCGCGGAGCACGATCCCGACATCGTCGTCACCGATGTGCGGATGCCGCCCGGGTTCTCCGACGA
This sequence comes from Streptomyces sp. NPDC058008, assembly GCF_042886395.1. Taxonomy (NCBI): domain Bacteria; kingdom Bacillati; phylum Actinomycetota; class Actinomycetes; order Kitasatosporales; family Streptomycetaceae; genus Streptomyces; species Streptomyces sp. NPDC058008. The sequence goes on from NZ_JBHVQX010000012.1 coordinate 55,247, forward strand.
GGGGCTGCGGGCAGCACTGCGACTGCGCGAGAAGAACCCCCGGCTGCCCATCCTGGTCCTCAGCCAGTACGTCCAGCGCGCCTACGCCGAGGAGCTGCTCGACTCCTCCGACGGCACCCACGTCGGCTATCTCCTCAAGGAACGCGTCGGCAACGTCGAGGAGTTCGTGGAAGCCCTCCAGCGGGTGGCCGCCGGCGCGACCGTCGTCGACCCCGAGGTCGTCCGCCAGCTCCTGCGCCACCGTCGCGACCCACTGGCCAAATTGACTCCCCGTGAGCAGGAGGTCCTCGCGCTGATGGCCGAGGGCCAGTCGAACGCGTCCGTCGCCGCGTCCCTGCACGTCAGCGAGGGCACCGTCAGCAAGCACTTCGGTTCCATCCTCACCAAACTGGACCTGAGCCTGTCCGACGCCACCAACCGCCGGGTACTGGCCGTTCTGGCCTACCTGCGCGGCTGACCTTCCGGGACAGCGCGTCACGGTGCGCTCCGCGTCCGGGTCAGCTCAGCCGACGAGCGGCCCCGCTCGGCTTGCAGTGCACCCAACTGACAGCAACTGAAAGTCACCAGACGGTACATCAGCACCGCCGTCACATGGCTGCTGGTGCGCACCGACACCCCAAGCCTGTGGGCGACCACCTCGCCGGTGAGGCCGGCCGCGAGACTCCGAGCACCGAGCGCTCCTGGCCGGCGAGCGCCCGTCCCGCTCCCGGTCCCCGTCCCGCTCCTCGCCGAACCACGCTGCCCGTTGCCGCACCTGCTCGAACAGAAACTGCCGCGCGGCCACCGGCCCCGGGCTGGACAGCAGGAAGGCTCCCGGTCCGGTGCGGCCGGGTCGATGGGCATGAGCGCGCCGTGCGCCGATCCTAGATGATCACCCGGAGCGGCAGACGCTGAACGGTCCTGACCTCAACTCCCCGAGCTTCGTCCGCGTGAGCCTCTGCTGCCGCCGGAGCAGTTGCCTTTCCTGTGCGTCCATCAGGGCTTGCCGTCCGAGTTCAGTACCCACCTGCCGACGACCCACCTGCCGACGGCTGTCCCGGTGCTCGTGCGAGGGCCGCACGCGAGAGGTCGAGGAGTCACCGAGGGCGTCCGACGCCGGTCGACCGACCAGCCGAGGCGTACGGCGAGCGCGACCTTCCTTGGACTGCACCGCCGACGCGTACGGTTGACCTGGTGCCCGACACCGTCCTGAGTGTCCCCCTGAGCGGCGAGGTCGACGGCGACCTGCCCTGGACTCGCTGACTGACCGGCGGAACGTGCATTGTCATAGGAGAAGAGCTGAAAGGGCGTCCGTCAGCCATGGGAGTCCTCTGGGACTTTCCTGGGACTTCGGGCTTTATCAACCGCCACGAGCACGAAACACCTGAAAGGCCATTCGCGCAGGTCAGCGGCCAACGACCCCTCATCGCGGCAGGTCACCACGCTGGCTGACCTCTTCCACGACACCTGAAAGCTCCAAGTAAGGGAAAGGGAATCCCCACCTCACCTGCACATATGCGAGCCAGGAGGGGATTCCGCTTCGTCTGTGGGACTTCTCAGGGCCTTTTTGGGCCGAGTCGGGTGACGGCTGGTCCCGTTGCTGAGGGGCGGAATGCACGGCCCGGCCCAGGGAGTTGCGGAGCTTCCTTTGCACGGGGCCTGGTCCGGGATGACCTCGTACGACCTGGCAAGCCACGCCAGCGCATGGGCCTGTACCGCACCGTCCCCCGCACCAAGGCCTGCGCGAGGGCCTTCCCAGCCGGCCGGACCAGGACCCGCTCCTCCCGTTGTGGCCGGTGCTGCTCACCCTCGTCGGCCGCCGCGCGCGCACCGTGCCGGAAGGCACCTTCCCCCGGCTCGCTACACCTGCGCGGCGAGCAACGGCGCGTGTTCACGGGGCGGGCAGCACCGGGTGGCAGGAGTGGCGGCGGCTTGGAGGAGTTCGGCACTCTCCGGGCGGGAGAACCTCGCCGTGCTTCCCCGGGGCGGTTGTCCCGGGCGCGGCCCGTGTCCCCGTCATGACCACAACCCTCGCAGCGCCGCGTTGACCTCGGCCGGGTTCTGAGTGTGCGGGTAGTAGCCCGGCACGCGTAGACGCCGGGCGCCGATCCGGTCGGCGACCGCCTCCGCGCAGGCCATCAGTGGCTCCCCGGCGTACCGGCGGTACAGCTCCGGGGCGTCCTCCCAGGTACCCGAAACGACGAGCTTGGGCCAAGGAGCGGCGGCCAGTGGCTCCAACGGCGGGTCCGCCTCCCACACCGGCCGCTCACGCATCGACGTCGCGACGGCGCGCAGCCTCGCGGGCGTCGGCTCCGGCATCGGCATGCCGAGTCCTTCCGTGGACAGACGCAGGTACTCCGCCGGGTCCCACTGCTCCGGCCGCTCCTCCTGGCGGGGGCCCGTGCGTTGTGGCCGCGTCGGCTGATCCGGGCCGGCCGGCTTCTCCACCCGTTCCAGCAGTTCGCGCACCGCGGGATGGTCCGGGGCCGCCCTGAAGGCGGACGGCTGGATGAGGGCGAGCGACCGCACCGCCCGGGGGCGCCGCCCGGCGGCGAGCATCGCGGCCAGCCCGCCGTTGGAATGGCCGACCAGATGAGCCCCGTCGGGACAGCCGTCGAGCAGCCTCACGATGTCGTCGGCGTCGGTCTCGAAGTCGCTGCGGGCGGTGTCGGGAGAGCTGCCGTATCCGCGCCGGTCCACCAGCAGCAGCGGGCGCCCCGCCTCGAGCGGGCGCTGGGCGGCGAATCCGTACGCGGCGTCCTCGGCCCAGGTGAAGATGCCGTGCACGAAGACGGCGGGGACGGTACTCGCCCCGGTCCCCGGGGCAGCGTTCCAGACGGTGACGTGTACCGGTTCCATCTCGGGCCTCCTCGAATCCAACTCCGGCCTCCTCGAACTCTCTCTGCGGCTCAGTCGATGACGGTGAATCGGGTTCCGGGCAGTCCAGGGGCGTGAACCCCGCGCCGGCGGGCCGGAGACGCGGCGTGCGGGGCGGGTGGGCGCGAAGGCAGGTGGGCGCGAAGGCAGGTGGGCGCGGAGGCGGGTGGGTGCGGAGGCGGGTGGGTGCGGGTGGGTGCGGTCCGCCTCGGCCGGCGGCCGGGCGGTCCGGCTCCCGGAACCGGCCTGCCGACCCGGCCGGCGATGCGTTCCGTGCTCGTCGCAGCCGATGCCGAGGACCGCCGGGCGGCAGCCGGGCGGGTTCCCCGCCGGTCCGCCGGGAGCTGTGCTGCGTACCGCTCTCCCGGCCATATGCCATGTCCTCCCATGCGTCGGCGCACCGGGGCCCGTGGGCCGCCGTATCAGGTTCAGGTGAGGTCGAAGGGGGCAGGGGGGAAGCCCTGCCAGATCCGGCGGGAGGCCTGTTCGGGGTAGGGCACGGTCCTCGATCCGGTGGCCAGGACACGGGTCAGCTGCCGGTCGGGGTCGTAGGCGGACCACCCGGGCCTCCCGGTGGCGGCGAACCGGGCCCACGCCCGCTGGAGTTCGCGTGACACCGCGACGGCTTCGGGCGCCGGCTCGTCACCGAGAAGCTGCTTGCCGGTGGGGCTGTCCATCGTGCCGAACGCGAGGGGGACGTCGAGACTGTGGCAGGCGCCGCCGACGGTCGGTGAGCCGAGTCGCAGCTCGAAGAGGAACGAGCTTCCGCCCGCCACCGTGTTCGCCTCGGCGAGCAGCAGCGACGGCATGCGGAACGTGGCGTCGGAGAACACCGTCTCCAGCAGGTCCTCCGGGCTCGCGTGCGGGTGGGCGGCGCGGTACGCGTCCGGGCCGTCCGGCGCGGGGGCGAACACGTCCAGGGCGGTACGGGCGTCCTGCGCCGTGAAGGTCCCCCGCAGGCCCGTCATGACACTGAACAGCCGGAATTCCTCGCGGGTATGGCCGACGAGGAGGTCGACCCCGGCGGCGCGGCCGTCGGTCAGGGCGGTCCAGGGCGTCTCGGTGAGGACGTCGCCGTCGATCACCGGGCACACCGCGATACCCAGGTGGGCGAGCCTCCCCCAGCGCTCCCGGTACCGGGGGAGGTCGGCGCACAGGGCGGTGAGCTCGTCGGCCAGGCGTTGCGGTGCCGTGCCGGCCAGGGCCGCGGCGGTGGGTGCCGTGCCGAGGCGGTCCGCGAGCGCGGCGGTGACCTCCTTCGCCAGCGCGGGCGTGCAGTGCATGCCCGGAACCGAGTGGGCGATGGCCCGCCGGAACAGGGCCCGCGCCGGCCTCATCGTCAGGAGCGCGGCCACCGACCCCGCCCCGCCGGACTGCCCGGCCACGGTGACCAGATCCGGATCCCCGCCGAAGCGGGCGATGTTCCGCCGTACCCACTCCAGTGCCGCGACCTGGTCGAGCAGACCGCGGTTGGCCGGAGCGCCGTCGAGGAGGGCGAACCCCTCCGCTCCCATGCGGCAGTTGACGCTCACGACGACGAGCCCCGCCCCGGCCAGCGCCGTCGGGTCGTACATCGGATCAGCGGGGCTCCCCGCCATGTAGCCCCCGCAGGTGATCCACACCAGCACGGGCAGGCCCGCACCGCCGGGGTCCGGCGTGCACACGTTGAGCGTCAGCCAGCCCGTGTCCTGCGGCGGGTCCCCCCGGGTCGGGCCGGACTGCGGCGCGGCGGGGCCGAACTCGGATGCCTGCCGGATCCCCTCCCAGGGACCGACCGGCACGGGAGCGGCGAAGCGGAGCGCGCCCACGGGCGGCTGGGCGTAGGGCACACCGCGGAACACCGCGTGCCCCTGTCGCAGACGGCCCTCGACGACACCCTCGGCGGTACGCACTCTCGGACGCTCGGGCATGACCTGTCCTCTCCGGCCGGTACGGCAGGCTTCCCAGGGTTATCAGCCAGCTGTATTATGTCAACCGTACGGGAAAAAGGAGCGGAGCGGGCGATGCCGAAACAAGTGGACCACCGCGAGCGCCGGGAGACGATCGCCCGGGCGCTGTGGAGGGTGGTGGATCTGCGCGGCGTCCTTCATCTGAGCCTGCGCGAGGTCGCGCGGGAGGCCGGCATCTCCCACGGGCAGCTACAGCACTACTTCGCCTCCCGGCAGGACCTGCTCACCTTCGCCATGGACTTCGCCGCCGAGCAGACCGCGCGACGCGTCGGCCGGCGCCTGGAGGAACTCGGCGACCCGCCGCACCCGCGTGACGTGCTGCGACTGACGCTCATCGAGATGCTTCCGCTCCACGCCGACGCCCGCGCGACCAGCCGGATGAACGCCGCGTACGTCCTGGAGGCGCTGCACGACGAGGAGGTGTTCGCGCGCACCCGCGACGGCATGCTCCAAGGACGGGCGCGGATCGAGGAGTTGATCCGTCAGGCGATCACGGACGGGCACATCGGTTCCGCCCGCGACCCGGCGACCGAGACCGACCTCCTTCTCGCGCTCACCGGCTTCGCCACACTGATCGAACTGGACGTGATCGAACCCCACGCCGTGCTCAGGGCCGTGGACCAGCACCTGGACAGGCTGTTCGGGTGAAGCCGGACCGCGACCGGGCCCCACGGCCGGCCCACCTGGTCGCGGCTCCGGTGGGTGACGGCGGCGGGCGGACCCGAAGACCGGCCCGCCCCGCCGTCCCGGGCCCGCTCCCCTGCTACGCCGTGGTGCACCGGGCTCTTCCCGGTCCCGGGGAGCGGATGCGGTTCCGCAGCTCCTCCAGGAAGGGCGCCGGCTCCAGCCCCAGCTCCACGTCCAGGGCCCGGCGGATCCGCTCGTAGGCGCGCAGCGCCTCCTCGCGGCGGCCGTCGCGGTACAGACTCTCGATCAGGCACCCGTACAGCCGCTCGTCCAGCGGGTGGGCCGCGACCAGGCCCCGGAGCTCGCCGACGAGCGCGCTGTGGCGTCCCAGGCGCAGATCGGTGGTGATCCGCTGTCGCAGCACGGACAGCCTCTGGTCCTCCAACAGGGCCGCCTCCCGCTCCAGATCCCGGCCGTGGGACACGTCGACCAGGGCCGGGCCCCGCCAGTAGGACAGCGCACGCCGCAGTTCGCGGGCGGCCTCGGTGTACGCCTCCCGCTCCAGCAGGGCCCGGCCGCGGTCCGCGGACTCCTGGAACGCCAGCACGTCGGTACGGTCGTCCCCGAGATCCAGGACGTATCCCGAACCGCTGGTGTGGATCCGCGCGCCCCGTCCGCCTCCGTCGCGGGGCGTGAGGGCGCGGCGCAGACGGTGGACGTGCGTCCGCACGGTGGGGACGGCGCTGGCGACCGCCCGCTCGCCCCACAGCTCGGACATCATCTGATCCATCGTCACCAGGGTGCCGGAGTTGAGCAGGAGGAGGCAGAGCAACGTGCGCACCTTCGGTCCCCGCACCACGGGAGCGGTGTCCTCCGGCGGATGAGGTGCCACCGCGAACGGACCCAGCAGGTGGAACACAGCCACCTCGGTCTCCTTCCCCCGTCGACCGCGCGGACGTCCTCGGCTCCGGCTCAGAGCGCGAAGGCGGTCCCTATCGTCATGTCGGGCCTGATCAGGACGGCGCTCGGTCCGGTGATGCCGAACGCGCGGTGGACGTCCGCTCCCGGATCACCGATCTCCTCGACGCCGTCGTCACCCGGAACGGACTCCGGGATGCGCGCGCTGACGAGCACCGCTCTCCGGGGGCGCAGGCCCGCGCCCTCCTCCGCGAGCAGCCGTCGTGCGGCCCGGCGCGTGTCCGCCAGCCGCTCGGGGTCCCGGTTGTCGGCCGCGAAGAGCAGCAGCACCGGTCCGTCGGGCGCCACCCGGTCGTGCAGCCAGGCGCGGTCGGCCCTGCCTCCCAGGGGGAGGTCGGGCAGTCTCATGCCGCTGCGCAGCTTCCCGGCCCGGGAGCCGTCGCCGGGGTAGGTGAGTGCGAGCTGGGTCTGACGCGGCGCGACGAAGCGGTCCAGGACCCCGGACCGCCCGGCGGCTTCCAGGAGGCCGTCCCGCAGCGTGCTGCGCCACCCGCTCAGCGTCCACATGCGTGTCTGGCGGTCGCTGTCGGCGACGACCGACGCCGCCGTGTGCCGCCGCTCGCGCGACCACTCCTCCAGCGCGTCCGGTGCGACCGTCTCCCCCCGTATCCCGGCCAGCCGCCAGGCGAGCGAACCGGCGTCCTCCAGACCGGTGTTGAGTCCCTGCGCGCCGGCCGGACTGTGGATGTGCGCCGCGTCGCCGGCGAGCAGCACCCGTCCGACGCGGAAGCGGTCCGCCATCCTGCGGTGGACCCGGAAGACGCCGGTCTGCAACTCTCCGACCGCCCGGATCGGGACGGTGCACCGCTCCGACGCCAGCCGCCGGGCGGTCTCGGCGAGCCGGTCGGCGGCCACCTCCTCCCGCAGCCCCAGGAAGACGCGGGCTCTTCCTCCGGGCAGGCTGGTGACGACGAGTACGCCGGACGGGTTCATGAAGTAGTGGGTCTCGTTCTGCGGCAGCGGCGCGTCCCAGACGCCGTCGGCCACCAGGAACCGCTGCGGGTAGGTGGCACCTTCGAAGGCCACGCCGAGGCGCTCGCGCACCGTGCTGTGGGCCCCGTCGCAGCCGACCAGGTACCGTGCCCGCGACTCGGTCTCGCGTCCGTCGACGCGGAGCCGGACCCGCACGCCGTCGGCGTCCTGGGCGCAGTCGACGAACTCGGTTCCGTACTCGACCTTGCCGCCCGCCGCCGCGAAGCCCTGGCGCAGCACCTCCTCGGTGGCGCTCTGCGGCAGGGTGACCGGATAGCGGTAGCGGGTGCCGCCGAGGCTGCCGAAACCCACCCGGACGATCCGTCCCCCCAGGTAGTAGGTGAGCGCCCCCACGGTGAGCGACCGCTCCAGCAGCGGATCGATGAGCTCCAGGCGGTGGAAGTACTCCAGCGCCCTCGGCCACAGCGCCAGGGACTTGGAATGCGGGTGAGGGGTGGGGTCCCGGTCCACGACGCGTACGGAGGTGCCTCGGCGCAGCAGATCGACGCCGAGGGCCAGGCCGACCGGACCTGCGCCGACGATGAGCACCTCGGTCCCGGACTTCTCGGACATGCTGTCCTCTTCCCTGTCGGATTCCCCGTCGGATTCCCCGTCGGAGGGGGTGGTTGGGCCGGCCTCACGGACCGGACGTGGCGGGTCAGGGGACCAGCACCACGCGCCCGCAGCTGGTGCGCGCCTCCACCAGGTCATGGGCGTGGGCCGCGTCGGCCAGGGGGACTTCGGCCGCGACCACGGGGCGTACGGACCCCGAGCCGACGGCCTCCAGGAGCCGGCGTGTGCCCGATTCGGCCAGGTCCGGCCGGTGTTCGAGCAGCGTGGCCATGCTGAACCCGGTCACGTACTTCATGCCGAGGACGTCCAGGAACGACAGGGTGGGACGCGCGGTGGGGCTGCCCGAAGCGCCGTAGAAGACGAGGCGCCCGTACGGTTCGAGCAACCGCACGTCGCTGTGCAGCAGGTCGCCTCCGACGCCGTCGAGGATCACGTCGACGCCTCGGCCGCCGAGTGCCTCGCGGATCTGGCCGGGCCAGTCCGTCTCGCCGTAGTCGACGGCGATGTCGGCGCCCAGGGACCGGGCGAAGTCGCGCTTCTGCGGGGAGCCCGCGGTCGCGATGACCGGGTGCGCTCCCCGGGCCTTGGCGATCTGTAGCGCCATGTGCCCGACGGCGCCCGCCGCGCCGTGGACCAGCACGCTCTCACCGGCGCGCAGGCGTCCGGTGTCGACGACCTGGAGGGCGACACGTCCGGTCGAGCCGACGACGGTGCCCTGCCCCGCGCTCAGGCCCGCCGGGACCGGCACGGTGCGGTGCAGCGGAGCGGTGACGTAGTCGGCGTAGGCGTTCCGCGCCTTCCAGACCACGACGCGCTCCCCGACGCGGGCGGCGGGCAGACCCGGGCCGACTTCCTCGACGTACCCCACGACGTCCGCGGAGGGGCAGGCCGGCAGCACCGGGAGGGACACCGGGTGCTCGCCGCGCCGCCGTTGGACGTCTGCCTGGTCGACGCCGACGGCCTCCACCCGCACGAGGACGTCACCGGGTCCCGGACGCGGCACCTCCGCCTTTTCGACGCGCAGCACTTCGGCGGGTCCGAATGCGTGATATCGAACGATGCGCATGTGGAGACGGTCCCCCTCGACGATGAATGCGGCAGCTCCCGTTGCACGGAATTCCATGGAGGGAAAGCCACCCCCGGCCTCCGCCGCCGGAATTCAGCAAAAGGTACACACCCTTCGCCGCGGCGGACCCCCGCATGTCTCCAAAGAGGCATGCCGCTGTCACGTAAGTTGAAACTGGCGGTCCGGGCGCTTTTCGGTACCTAAAATTCGAGGGACCCTCTGTATTCCGGAGCGCGTTCCGGGTCATAAACGATTCCCTCGGATCAAGGGCGACGAAAGGTGATCCCGTGGACAGCGTTCGGGAAGTAGCCGCGGAACCAGTGGAACATCCACCGCGGAGAGGCCCGGCGGGCTCTGCCCCGAGACCCGGTCGGCGCGAGATGGTGTGGGTCGGCCTTCTCGCCTTGTACTGCGTCGGGTTCGCCGCTTTCGGCATATCCCGTTATCTCACCCTGGATCCCTCGCAGAGCCGGCTGAGCATACGCGACGACCTCGCCTGGCACTATCCGGCGTTCGTCACGCACGTCTTCACCGCGGCCATCGCCATCGTGCTGGCCTGGCTCCAGGTCTGGCCCTGGTTCCGGGCGCGCAGTCCCCGGGCCCACCGCGTCGTGGGACGCGTCTACTTCTTCGCCGGCGTGTTCCCGTCCTCGGCCCTCGCCATCCCGATCGCCCTGCTGACCGGCAGCGGGCCGGGGGTGTGCGTGGCCCTGCTGGCGATGGACGCCTGCTGGATCACCACCTCCGTCCAGGGCTACCGCACCGCCCGGCAGCGGAAGTTCGCCGACCACCGCAGGTGGATGCTGCGCAACGTGGCGCTGACCACGTCCACCGTCACCCTGCGCCCCGTGAACATCGTGCTCGTGTCCGTCGGCCTCGACTACGAGGAGGCGTACGCGGCGGCGACCTGGGGCTCGGTGCTGGCCCATCTGCTCCTCGTCGAGTGGTACCTGCTCCGGCCGAGAAGGAAACGGCGGGCGGCGGCCGTACGGGGCTGACCCGTGGTCCGGCCGCCGTACCGCCGCTGCGACGCGGCCGGTACGGCGGCCCGCCCGTTCTCCGGGAGCCGGGCCGCCCGTGCACCGGGGGACGGGAGGCGCGTACTCAGGACCGGAAGCAGGGCTCGGCCGGGATCTGCGAGCCCGCCTTGTTGACCGCGTCCATACGGGAGGTCGCGTCGAGCTTCCGGAATATGTTCCTCATGTGCCGTTTGACCGTCCCCTCCGTGATCGAGAGCTGCCGCCCGATCTGACGGTTGCTCATCGCCTTCGCCGCGCACCGCAGCACCTCCCGCTCCCGCAGCGTCAGCTCCTCGCCCCGCGTCTGCGAGTTCTCGGACACCTCGGCAGCCGGGCCGTCGGGGAGCGCGGGACGACCACCGGCGTGCGCCGCCCGGAGGCCGGACGCGACAGCCCTGTCCACGGGCGGCGCCTCCGCGCGGACCGCATGGCCGTCGCCGGCGGGAGGGGTGACGCAGCGGACGGACTCGTCGGCCGCGGCGAGCCGTTGCTGCCTGGCCTCACGCAGCAGCGCCTGACGCACCGCCCACGGCACGGTCTCGGCGACCGCCCGGCGTAACAGGACGCTCGGGAAGTCCAGCGCGCCTTCCCGGTCCAGCAGAAGCCCGGCCTCCACCGCCTCGACCAGCAACGGCATCAGCATGGCGGTGGATCTGCGCAGATGGCCGGCGAGCACCGAGAGCTGAGCCGGCCGGAGCGGTGCTTCCAGCACCGCGGCGACGCGCAGGGCGTGCCGGCTGTCCTCCGACACGGAGGACAGATACCCCCGTACCACGATCTGCAGCCGCAGGGGCAGCGCCGGCGACCTCAGCCACGCGGTGCCGTCGAGCACCTTGACCCCGCCCTCCTCCCGCAGCCCGCGCACCAGTTCCGTCACCAGGAGCGGATTGCCGCCCGCGCACCCGACGAGTGCGGCGAGGTCGGGCGAGAGCCGGGCCCCGAGGAGTTCGGCCGCCAGTCCGGCCGCCTCTTCCCGCGTCAGCCGTTCGAGCCGTAGGCGCACGATCCTCAGATGGTCCTCCGGATCCATGCGGTGCAGGAAATCGCTGGTACGTCCGGGGCGTACGGCGACGGCCCACAGGTGCCCCCTGCCCACGACACGCGCCGGGGCGCCGCAGAGTGCCGCCACGGTCCCGGGGTCCACGGCCTCGCACCCGTCCATGGCGGTGAACTTCGGCACGCTCACCCCGGGCCGGGGCCCCGTCGGTCTCGCGCCCCGCCGGCCGGGGCCCGCCGGAGCCCCTACCTCGAATCCGCGGTCCCGGGCGATCCTCGTCAATTCCCCGAGAACCGCTGTCTTTCCGATGCCCGCCTCGCCCTCGATCACGAGAAGAATATGGGCGCCTTCGGCCGCACGGGAAAGCATGGACACCATGACGCGAAGGTCACGTTCCCGGCCGAGCACACCCAGTCTCTTTTCCAGCACGTCCATGAGAAAGACCTCCAGTTTTCCGCATTCGACGGGAATCAGGCTCGCAACGGTGGGGCGCCGGTCGGCCCGCGGGCGACGAGGCAGGACGACGGCCGGGCCGTGTCCCGGGATCACGGAGCCCTGCGGCGCACTTCGGCCGGACCGGCCGACGGCGTCCGCACCCCTCCTGCCGAGGATCAACTCTGATCCTCCGGCCGTAGCGGATACTCGCTGCACCATGCATACAGTGGCAAGAGATCGCCGGGATTGAGTCAACTCGCGGACCGCTGCGGAGAATCCGGAACCTACTGGGCCCCCTGCCGGTATGTAACGCGGGCGAGGAATAAATTAACAGTGCATTCACAAACGTCACACTCCGCGCCCCACGTGCCCGGATTCCGCGGTGCCCGTCCGGAGTCCCATCGCAAGCAGGCGTTTCCCGCCAACCCCCGCCATCGAAATGGTCAGCCGCGAACAAGGAGAACCGCTATGTTCATTGCGCCACCGGTGTCCTCGGCCGACCCGTCATTCCCCAGGGAGGTCAGCCATGGGCGCACGCGCGACAGCCGCCGTCGCTCCGCCCCGCAGGCAGGACCTCATGGACTCCGACGACCTCCTCGACTACAGCAACCGTGTCTTCGGTCATCTTCCACGCCGTGACCAGCGACGATGGGCGACCGTCTATCTCAGCGGGCTGCTGGCCACGCCGGGGCGCAAGTCGGTGCGGCGGCTGGCACACACGCTGGCGCTGCCGTCCAGCGCCGCGCAGGCCCTTCAGCAGTTCATCACCTCCAGTCCCTGGGACTGGGCCGCTCCGCGCCGGGAACTGGCGCGCCTGGCGGCCGGCCTGCTGCCCGACGCCGTCTGGACGACGGGAACGGTGCTGCTGCGCCGGGGCGGCACCCAGGCGGTGGGGCTGCACCAGCGCCCGCTGCCCGAGAGCGGCCGCCGCGTCAACTGCCAGCTCAGCGTCGGCCTCTTCCTCACCGACGGCCGCCGAAGCATTCCGGTGGACTGGGAGCTGATGCTGGACGACACCTGGTGCGACGACCCGGAACGCCGTCGACGCACCAGGATCCCGGACGAGGTGACGTCGCGTCCCGTCTGGGCGCTGGCCCTGGAGATGCTGGCCCGGGCCGCCGCGGACGGTGTCGCCGGCTCCGCGCCACTCGTCCACGGTCCGGGTGCGGGCCGGGACGCGTCCCTCCTGGCGACGCATCTGGACCGTGCCGGGCGGGAGTTCGTGATCGAGGTGCCGCCGCACCAGCCGCTCACCGCGCTGCCGTCCGGCGGCCCGGGTCCGGCGACCGTACGGACCGGAACCGCCGCAGGACTGGTGGCGGACCATGTCCGTACGGCGCGGCCCGGCCGCGACGGGCGCCGGCCGCTGTACTCCGCCCTGGTGCGCTTCCACTCCCCCAAGACCTCCTCGGCCGTGCCACGGCGGGCGTTCCGGCTGATCGCGGAGATCCCGCCCGGCCGGGACCGGCCCTCGCGCTTCTGGCTGACCTCGCTGCTCGACACAGGGGCATCAGCCGTGCACGCCCTCGCGCTGCGCTCGGCGGTGACGGAGACGTCCGTGGACCAACTGCAGAACGGGCTCGGGCTGCTGGACTTCGAGGGACGGTCCTTCCCCGGCTGGCACCACCACATGACGCTGGCGTCCGCCGCCTACCTCTACCGGTCCCTGTCCGGCGCGGCCACGCCCGCCCGGGCGCACGGGTGAGCGCGAAGGGCCCCGGTGGCCCTCACCCGAGGCCGGAAGGAAAGCGAACGCGAGGCCCGTGGACGCCGCGGGGGTTCCTGGCCACCGAGCCGCTTCCGCCTCCCTCAGGGACCTCACGCCGAAGCCGGCACCACGCGCCACCCGCCGCCCGCCTTCCGCCTTCCGCCTTCCGCCTTCCGCCTTCCGCCTTCCGCCTTCCGCTGAGACCTCACACCGATGCCCACACCGCCTGCCACCCGCCGAAGCCTCACGCCGAAGCCGACACCACCCGCCACCCGCCGCCCGCCGCCCGCCGAGACCTCACGCCGAGACCTCACGCCGAAGCCGGCACCGCCCGCGTCGCGGCACGGTGTCCGTACCGGCGGGCGGCGGCTCGGGGGACGGTGACTGCCGCCAGCAGCACGCCGTCGCGGACCGCCCAGCGTCCGGACAGCTCGGCGTCCGGCGCCGCGTCGCCACCCGCGGTCCGCGGCCGGGCCCGGAAGTGCCCGCCGGAGGGATCCAGGTGGACGACGATCTCCCCCGGGCCCAGGGGACGCCCGGTGAGGGCGAACCACGCCTTGAACACGCTCTCCTTGGCCACGAAGGCCAGCCGGTCCCAGTGCACCTGGGGGTGGTCCCGTGTCAGGCCGGAGATCCGGGCGCGTTCCTCGGGCGTGGCGATGAGGCCGAGCATCTCGGCGTACCGCAGGGGGGCGTGCACCTCCGCGTCGATGCCCACCGCCGCCACCTCGTCGGCCGGTGCCACCGCGGCGGCGTGGTAGCCGGGGCAGTGCGTCATGCTGCCCACCACTCCGGCCGGCCACAGGGGCTCTCCTGCGGGGCCCCGCAGGATCGGCGCGGGACGGACGCCCAGCCGGCGCAGTCCCTCACGTGCGCAGCCGCGCACGGCGGTGAATTCGAGTCGGCGCGCGGGCGACATCGCGGAGGCGGCGCTCTCCTCCCCGGGCAGGAGGCCGGGTCCGGCCCGGAGTCCGAGTCGGCCGGGGACACGAAAACCGTCGAAGCCGACGACGGGCGGACGGAGCAGTTCCTGGATCATTTTCCGCCGTTCCGTGGTGCGAAACAATGGGTATTTCCAGCCGGTCCACCGGAGTGGCGTGCGGGTCGGCCGACTGCCTCCACGACCAGACAGGACCAGGTGAATCCGGCGCCCGCGCTGAAGACCAGAGCCATTTCCGACGGGGCGAGACGGTCCCCGCGCAACAATTCGGCAATGTTCGCCGCGGCGTCCCCGGCACCCAGGTGCCCGGTGCACTGCCCGAAGTTCTCGATCTTCGCCCGGGTGCGCTCCGAGATGACCGGTATCCAGTTCTCGTTCAGCACTTTCGTGCCGAAACGGGGGAGCACGACGGTCCGCAGGCGCGGGTCGTCGGCGTTCACCCCTGCGTCGTCCAGGGCCCTGGCCATCACCTCCCGGATGATCCTCCCGTTGGTGTCGGAGAAATCCCGGTCGCCGTGTTCGCGGAGGTACGCGCGCTTGGTGGCGCGCATGTCCACCCGGGGGCGGTGGGAGTGCGGCGCCGCCGCGAAGGGGTCCGCGCCCCGGTGCATGCCCTCCAGCTCCGGAGCCGCGATCGTCGCGACGGAGCGCAGCACCAGGGCGTCCCCGGGGCCCGCGGGGCTGTGCAGGAGCAGCGCCGTCGCCCCGTCCCCGTAAGCGACCCCGTAGTCGCTCGTCCACCGGTCGAACCCCGGGGAGGCGAACCGGTCGGCGGTGGTGACCAGGGCCCATTTCGGGCGGTCGGCCGCGGACGGCGCGGGCCCGGCGAGGTACGCCGCCATCAGCTCGGCGGCGACGGCTCCTCCGTTGCACACCTGCTGGATCCCGAAGGGCAGTGCGCGGTGCGCACCGAGTTCACGGGCGATGTAGTGGGCGGGCGACCACAGGTCGTGCCCCTGGTAGTACATCCAGGCGTGGCCGAGCGCGTGCAGCCGCTCGGGGCCGATACCGGCGGCGCCGAGGGCGTCGCGGGCGGCCAGTACCGCCATCTCGGGGGGCGCCGTGCCGTCCGACTCCGGAAGCGTCTCGTGTCCCAGGCCGCGGGCATCACGGCGCCGCAGTCCGCGGTGCGCCACGGCGTCGGCGGCCGAGGCTCTTTTCTCGGGCAGCCACAACGATGCCGAGGTGATCCCTATCGACCCGGCGGGTTTCATTCTGCACCTGCTTCCGGAAGCTGACAAAAATCAACTCCGCCATTCTGCACAGGCGACATTGAAAGAGGATAGAAGTTCCGTAGAAACAGTGGCATTTCACGGGACCGGTCCTTTGGTGGCACCGGGAATACCTCGCGAGAGACACGGCATGCCACTTTGGTGAACCTTGCAGAGAAATCGGGAAACGGGTTTGGTGGTCTCCGGCCGGCTCGGGAACAACCCGTCACCGGGCGCCGGGAAGACATCGTGCGGGATTTCATTCGACCGGAGGACGCGAACATGAGCGAGCATGCCCTGACCGACGAGCTGCGGGAAAAGGTGCGGTTGATCGTGGCGGACGTCCTGGAGGTGGAGGCGGGGGACCTCGGGGACACGAGCAGTTTCTCCGACGACTTCGACGCGGACTCGCTGCTGGTGATCGAGATGTACGCGCGGTTCGAGCGCGATCTGCACATCAAGGTGCCGCAGGACGACGTCGTGGAGCTGGACGACATGACGGCGGTCTACGAGGTGGTCGGCCGGCACAGCGGTGCGGGAGCCGTCAGTGCCTGAGGGCGGCGAACGGCGCGTCGTGGTCAGCGGCTTGGGCGCCGTGAGCAGCATGGGCATGGGCGCCCGCAGGCTGATCGACGGAATCCGCTCCGGCCGCAGCGGTATCGGACCGATCGGGCAGTTCGACGCCACCGGTTTCGAGCACCTGCTGGCGGGCGAGGTAAGGGACTTCGACCCCGCCGGGCACCTGCGGTCGCTCCCGCCCGAGCGCTGGGGCCGCAGCAGTCAGTTCGCCGCCGCGGCGGCCCGGATGGCGGTCTCGGACTCCGGCATCGGTCCTGCCCGGCTCTCCCGTCTGCGGACGGCGAGCGTGTTCGGTACGACCAACGGCGAGTCCCAGCTGCTGGAGTCCCTGGGCGAACAGTGGACGTTCCAAGGACCCGAGCACCTGGACAGCCGGCTGATCGACCAGGTCGACGCGGGCAGGATCTCGACGGCGGTCAACGTCGAACTGGGGCTGACCGGTGAGGCGGTCACCCTGGGCACGGCCTGCGCCGCGGGCAACTACTCGGTGGGGTACGCCTACGATCTGATCCGGGCCGGTGAGGTGGACGTGGCGCTGTGCGGTGGAGCCGACGCCTCCAACCGTGCGACGCACGCCGGATTCCACCGGCTCGGCGCACTCGCGGCCACCGTCCCCCGGCCCTTCGACGAGGACCGGGACGGGATCGTCACCGCGGAGGGCGGGGCGGCTCTGGTCCTGGAGACACTGGACTCCGCGCTGAGGCGGGACGCGCGCGTGTACGCGGAGGTGCTCGGGTACGGCATGTCGTGCGACGCGCACCACATGACCAACCCGCACGCCCCCTCGATCGCGACGTGCATCAGGACCGCCCACCGCAACGCGGGGATCAGGCCCGAGGACGTGGACTACATCTGCGCCCACGGCACGGGAACGCCGGCGAACGACTCCACCGAGATCGCCGCGGTCCGGGACGCGTTCGGCGGGCGGGTGCCTCCCATCAGCTCGATCAAGTCCGCCCTCGGGCACACGATGGGCGCGGCCGCCGCGTTCGGAGCGCTGATCTCCTGCGCCGCCGTCCATGAGGGCTTCCTGCCCGCGAGTTCGACCCTGCGCACGGTCGACCCCGAGCTGGGGCCCGGTGTCGACTGCGTGCCGAGGACGTCGCGCAGGGTGCGGCCGAGGGTGGTGGAGAACCATGGCTTCGCCTTCGGCGGGAACAACGCCGTGACGATTTTCGGAGAGGTGGCGGCATGACTTCGCTGTCGGCGCGGGAGGCCCTCGTGGTGCCGCTGAAGGCCTCACCCGAGCGTCCCCCGGCGCCCGTGGAACCGGTGGACATCGTGCGGTGCGCGGTGTTCAGCTCCGCGGGGTACGGGCTGGCCCCGCTGGCGGACGCGCTGGCCGGGGGCGCGGTGGGCGCGCGGGATACCGCCGCTCCCGCGCCGCCGGGCGACTGGCCTCCGGCACCGGGGACCTCGCCCGTCGCGGGCTTCGCACCGGAGGGCGTACTCGGCCGCAAGGGGCTCAGCCGGCTGACGAGGACCGACCAGCTCGCCTCGGTGGCGTGCACCCTCGCGCTGGACGAGCCGGCGGTGCGGAGCGCGGGGATCGGGCCGGGCGACACCGGCATCGTCCTGGGGACGTCGGTGGGCAGCACCCGAAGAGTGGGTGAGTTCATCCGGGACACCTTCGTCGAGGAGCGTCCCTACTTCGTCAACCCCTCGCACTTTCCCGGTGTCCTGATGAACTCGGCCGCGGGAAGGGCGGCGATCCGGCTCGGGCTCACAGGCGTGAACGCGACGGTGTCGGGCGGCCCGCTGGCGGGCCTGAACGCACTGCGCTACGCCCGGAACACACTCCTGGCCGGCCACGCCCGGCGTCTGCTGACGGGCGCCTTCGAGGAGTTGTCCCCGCAGCGGGCGTGGGCGTGGCACCGCACGCGGGGCCTGGTCGCGGGCGCGCGGCTCGGTGAGGGCGGGGCGGTCTTCGTCCTGGAGGCGCCGAGGACGGGCCGGCCGGCCTCCGACGTTCCCGGCGAGGGGCCCGCGCCGCTCGCCCGGCTGCTCGCCTGCGAGGTGGGCTTCGCCGACCCGGATCGTGGTCTGACCGGCGTGTCGGAACGCCTGGCGGCGTGCCTGCGGACGGCCCTGGAGCGCAGTGGTCTCACCGCCGGGGACGTGGCGGTGGCGGCACCCGGCGCGTGCGGACGTAGGGGCTGGGCCGCCGTGGAGGAGCGTGCCCTGCGTCAGGTCTTCTCCCGGCTACCCGCAGGGGAGCAGCCGCACCGGCTGGAGGTCCAGCCCGTTCTGGGCGAGACGGACGGTGCCGCCTTCGCCCTTCAACTGGCCGCACTACTGGCCCGGTGGCAGCACGGAGGGCCGCACACGCGGCGGGAACGCGCGGCCGTGCTCACGTCGGTCGGTCCGGACGGCAATGTGGGCTGTGCCGTGGTGGTCCGCCCGCCCGAGTGAACCCGTTGGCGAAGTGCCAGGCCTCCCCTCCCCCGTGGCCGGCCGCACCCGTACGAGGTCCGCAGCCCGGGCGGACGGGCCCCCGTACAAGGTCGGCAGGTCCGGTGGGCAGGGCCCCGTACAGGGTCGGGAGGTCGGGTGGGCTGGCCCCCGTACAGGGTCGGGAGGTCGGGTGGGCTGGCCCCCGTACAAGGCCCTCAGCGCCGGCGGGCGGGCCCCCGTACCGGGTCCGCAGCCCCGGTGGACGGGACCCCGGTACGAGGTCGGGAGGTCCCGGTGGGCGGGGCCCGGCCGCTCGCCCTGGTCGGGCCGCCTGGGGGCGGGACCCGCGCGGCTCCCCGTCACCGTGGCACGTCACCGGTGGCCGGGAGCGTGTCTCAGGTCCCGGCTCCTCCGGCGTACCGCGGCCGAACGGCCCACCCGCTTCCGTGAGCTCGTCGGGTGAGGGGCCGTTCGCCGGCATCACGGGTCCCCGACACCGGGCATCCGTGATGCCGCACGCCTCCCGGGTGGGTTCCCGCCCGGGTCATCCGACCTTCGTGGGCACGGTCGCCGGCTCGTCGGCGGCGGTGCCCGCCGAACGCTCCCGGCGCGGCCCGGCCATGGCGAGGCCGATGGCGACGGCGCCGACCGCGCAGACGGCGGCCGTTCCGTAGAGCGCCACGTGCAGGGCGTGGGTGAAGGCGTCGGCCAGTGCGCCCGAGCCGCTGGACAGGTCACCCGCGGCCACCTTCGCGGCGGTCTCGTGGGAACCGACGCGCGTGCCGATCAGGCTGACGAGCACGGCGCCGTACACCGCGATGACGATGGCCTCGCTGCCGATGCGCATCGTGTTGAGGAAGCCGGCCGCCATTCCGGCCTGTTCCGGCTCGACCAGGCTCATCGCCGCTCCGTCGCCCACACCGAACGAGATGCCGGCGCCCAGCCCGGTCAGCAGCAGCGGGCCGGCGAACACGGCGACGGACGTGGAGGGGCCGATCACGGTGAGCCAGGCGTTGCCGACGGCGAAGAACGCCAGCGACAGAGTGATCAGCAGTCGGGCGGGCACCCCGCGGTTGACCAGCGCCCCGGAGAGCGGCGGGGCCAGCAGCACCGGTCCCGTCATCAGCAGCAGCACGACTCCGGCGCGCTGGGCGGAGAAACCGCTCGCACCCACCAGGTAGGTGGGCAGATAGGTCAGCAGCGTCACGAAGCCGAACGTCGTGACCACCGGCACCATGCACAGGGCGAGGAACCTGCGGTTGCGCACCAGCGACAGATCCAGCAGGGGGGCGGCGGAGCGGGACTGGTGCAGGCCGAAGAAGACCAGCAGTCCCACGCCCGCGATGAGCAGCGCCAGCGTGCCGGGGGCCGCCCAGCCCCACTCGGGTCCCTGGACCGCGCCCAGGACCAGCGCGGCCAGCCCGCCGACGAACACCACCGCGCCGGTCACGTCCAGCCGGGGGCGCTGCTGCGCGCGGGACTCCGCGATGAAGCCGATGCCGGCCAGCGCGACCACCACCATGACCGCGTGCGCCCCGAAGGTCGCCCGCCACCCCATGGCGCTGACCAGCCAGCCCGACAGCGTGGGCCCGGCCGCGAGTCCGAGCCCCGCCGCGCTGCCGAGAGCGGCGAACGCGCGGGTGCGCGCGGCGCCCGTGAAGGTGGTGGCCAGGATCGCGCCGCCGCTGGCGAACACTCCGGCCGCGCCGATCCCGGACAGGGCGCGGGTGATGTCGAGCAGGAGGATGCCGGGGGCGGCCGCCGCGGCGAGCGAGCCGACGGCGAAGACCGCGGCGCCGACCGCGAACGTGCGCCTGCGGCCCACCAGGTCGGCCAGGGAACCGGCGACGAGCATGAACGAGGCGAACGTCAGGTTGTAGGCGTTCATGACCCACTGGAGCGGAGCGCCCGCGGTATGCAGGTCCTCACCGATGTCGGGCAGGGCGACGGCTGCCCCGGAAATGGACATCGGCACGGTCACGAAGGCGAGTAACACCACGGTCAGCGCGATCACCGGCCGGAAGCGGCCGGCGGGGACGGTAGTCACGAGTTCGGACTCCTTCACGAGACGATCAACAGCCACAGATAGCCGCCAAGGCGAGATTGCCACTAAGTGGCGTTCGCTGTCAAAGCGCAACCGCTGCTGGGTCGTGTAACCTGGCCATGTGAGTGATGACCTGCGCGAACTGCCGCTGCGAGAACGGAAGAAGCTGCGAACGCGCCGGGCGCTGGCCGAAACGGCGCTGCGCATGTTCACCGAGCACGGTTACGACGCCACCACCCTGGACGACCTGTGCGACGCCGTGGAGGTCTCCAAGCGCACCTTCTTCCGGAACTACCGCTCCAAGGAGGACGTGGCGCTCGCCGCGGACACCGACCTGTGGTCGGCCTACCTGGAGTACATGGACGACCGGAAGACGCACGGCCCGCTCCTCGACGCGCTCCGCTCGGCCCTGGACACCACCCTGGGCTCGCTGGACGCCGACTGGGACCGGCGCTTCCTGGCGACCCGCAAGCTGTCGGACGACGTCCCGGCGCTCCAGTCGCACAGCCTGGGGTACTGCCACGACACCACCCGGGCACTGATCGACGCGGTGCACAGCGGGTCCGGTACGGGCGAGGACGTGCACGAGGTGCGTCTGCGCCTGACGGTGGAGATCTTCGTGGCCGCCTGGCGCACGGCCTCCCTCCGCTGGACGGCACAGGGAGGCGCCGGGGGCCGTGACGGGCTGGTGAGACTGGTCGAGGAGACCTTCGCCGAGATCCCGGCCGCACTCACGTGCTCCGCCTGACGGACCCCCTCCCTCCGTACGCCTCTCCCGCCCGGCCCCTCCGTCCGCAGAGGCCGTCGCGGGTGCTACCTCCTTGGAGGTAGCACCTCCTCCTCAAGGTGGTAGACCCCTTGAACGCGCCATCGGGCGCGCCGCATTCTTGTCGCATCCACGGCAGTGACCACTGCCGTTCGCGACGACGCCGTCCCCGGACGACGCCTCGCGGACAGGAATCGCCCGGAGCGGGGAGGGTTTCCACCATGACCGTCTCGGAGAGCATTCCGGCCCCACGGGCCGCGGCGGATCCCGGGATCCTCGAGTTCTACCGGACCATCGACCGGCGCATGGTCCACCGGGCCTCCGTGGCCGAGGTGTTCGTGACCGGACTGCAGGAGACGGCCGAGCTCTCGTTCCGGTGCGCCGCCCAGCTTCCGGTGTCCCACGCGTACTTCAACGACCACACGGGAAGCCCCGCACCGGACGACCCGCTGCTCCTCCTGGAGATCTGCCGGCAGGCGTCCATCTACGGCGCGCACCGGCAGCTCGGCGTCCCGCTCGCCACCACCTTCATGGTCGGCGACTGGTCCATCCGTCTGTGCGGGACGGACGGACCGGCCACCGGTGACCGGCCGGGCGAGCTGATCCTGAGCGAGACGATGACCCCGGCCTACGACCGCAGGAAGCGGCTGACCGCCGTGCGGTTCGACATCGGGCTGACGATGTGGGGCCGGCCGCTGGGCAGCGCCCACATCCGGGTCAGCTCCGCGCCGACCCCGCAGTACGCGGCGCTGCGGCACATGCAGCGCGGGAGCACACCCCCCACGACGTCGGCGTTCCGCGCGGTGGACGACCGCCACGACGCCGTGGCGCCGGCCCGGGTGGGGCGGCTCGATCCGGCGAACGTGGTACTCGCCGGCGCCGGGACGCGCGTGGACGAGGAGACCCTGTCCGCCACCCTGGCACCGGACTTCGGCAACGGCGGGCTCTTCGACCACGACTACGACCACATTCCGGCCATGGTCCTGATGGAGGCCGCGCGTCAGTCCGCGATCCTGCTGGAGCGGGAGCTGCGGCCGGACGACGGCACTTCCGGCCTCGCGTCGGTCGCGGCACTCGACGCGTCGTTCTCCCGCTTCGCGGAACTGGACTCCCCGGTCCGCGTCTCCGCCGCCCCGGACCGCCGGGACGGCCTTCCGCACCGGCTGTCGGTCTCCCTCGGACAGTCCGGATCCCCGGTCGCCGCCATCGGCGTCACGCTCCGCCCGCCCACGCCGCTCTGACCGTGTGACCGTACGCGCACGGCGCGTCCATGCATGCCGACCTAAGGATTTGACGTGAGCAGGACAGTTTTGGTGACCGGTGGCAACCGGGGCATCGGCCTGGAGATCGCCCGCACGATGGCGGACGAGGGCGACAAGGTCGCCGTCACCTACCGCACCGGCGAGCCCCCGTCGGACCTGTTCGGCGTGCGGTGCGACGTCACCGATCCCGCCGACGCCGAGCGGGCACTGGCCGATGTCGCGAAGCAGTACGGACCGGTCCAGGTGCTGGTCGCCAACGCGGGCATCACCAAGGACGCCCTCGCCCCGCTGATGCCGGAGGACGACTTCCGCAGCGTCCTGGAGACCAACCTGGTCGCGGCGTTCCGGTTCGCCCGGCTCGCCGTGCCCCACATGGTGCGGGGCCGCTGGGGCCGCATCGTCTTCATGTCCTCGGTGATGGGCTTCCTCGGCTCCCCGGGTCAGGTCAACTACGCCGCGTCCAAGGCCGGTCTGCTGGGCCTGACCCGCTCGCTGGCCTGGGAGCTCGGCAGGCGAAGGATCACGGTGAACATGGTGACCCCCGGGCTGATCGAGACCGACATGATCAAGAACGTGTCCGACAAGCGCCGCGACGCCCTGCTGGCCCAGACCGCCATGCGCCGCGTGGGAACACCCGCGGAGGTCGCCGCGGTGGTCCGGTTCCTCGCCGGCGAGGGGGCCTCGTACGTGACCGGGGCGGCGATCCCGGTCAGCGGCGGCCTCGCGATGGGTCAGTGAACCGCCGTGCCGTCGCACCCGGAGAAGCGAGGAACAGACATGCCGCAGCTTGCCGAACCCCCCGTACGCGCCGTGTGGACGGACTACGGAGGCGTTCTGGAGGTTCCGTCCACCAAGGTCACCGTGGCCAACTTCTGCGCGAAGATCGGCATTGCGCCCGCCCAGTTGCTCGCGGCGATGACCAAGGTGGCGGACGGCCACGGGGTGGACCTGCTCGCCCCCCTGGACACTCCGCTGATCACCCAGGGGGAGTGGTCGGAGCAGGTGCGGGCCGCCCTGCGCGCCGACGAGGGCGTCGAGGTGGACCTCTCCGACTTCCCGGCACGCTGGTTCGAGGGCCGCAGCGCCAACGAACCGTGGATCGGGCATCTGCGCCGGCTGGTGACGCGGGGGGTGTTCGTCGGGCTGATGTCCAACATGGTGCCGGCCTGGGACGAACACTGGCGCCGCGTCGTCGAGCCCGAAGGCCTCTTCGCCGAGCTCGTCATGTCGTTCCAGGTCGGCAGCCGCAAACCGGAGACGGGCATCTTCCGGGTGGCCGAGCGGCGCACCGGGTTCCTGCCCCGGGAATGCGTACTGGTCGACGACATCGAGAAGAACTGCGCGGGAGCACGCGAGGCCGGCTGGCACGCCATCCACTTCACGGATCCCGCCAAGGCGATCGAGGAACTGGACGCGCTCCTGGCCACGGGACCGGCCTGAGCAGGACCACCCCGACGAGAGGGACCGCATGGCCGGCCTGCCGCACGCCACCGGACCGGGAACCACCGGAATCGTGCTGGACGCCCTGGGCATCCCTGTCTCGGGGCTGCTCGTCGAGCCCTCCTCCGCTCCGCCACGGGCCGTCGTCCTCGCACTGCACGGAGCGGGCATGCGGGCCGGGTACTTCGACCGTCACGCCGAACCCGGCCATTCGCTGATGGGCTTGGGGGCCGGTCTGGGATTCACCGTCCTGGCGGTGGACCGGCCCGGTTACGGCGACTCGGCGGCGTTCCTGCCCGAGGGCGCGGCGACCGCGCGGCAGGCGGTGCTGCTCCGCGCGGCGCTGAGGAGTTTCGCCCGTCAGCACGCCACCGGTGACGGCTTCTTCGTGGTGGCCCACTCCACCGGCGGGAAGGCCGCCCTGGCGCTGGCCGCCCAGGACCGCGACGACGCCGTCATCGGCCTGGACGTCTCCGGCCTGGGCAGCACACCCGCTCCCCGGCAGCGGCAGCTCCGCGACCGGGGCCGCGTCGACTGGCACCGGCACTGGGGTGCGCCCGGCCTCTACCCGCCGGAGACCTTCCGGCTCGTCCGCCCACTCCTCGCACCGACGCCCTCGAAGGAGACGGACGAGTTCCCCGACTGGCCGGAGCTGTACACGCGGCTCGCCTCCAGGGTGCGGGTCCCGGTCCGGTTCACCTTCGCGGAGCAGGAGCCGTGGTGGGATTCGGACGCGGCGGCGGTGGCCGCCCTGAGGGCTCCGCTGACCTCGGCGAGGGTGGAGGTCCACCACCAGCCGGACGCGGGGCACAACATCAGCCTCGGCCGGGCGGCCCGCAGCTACCACCTGCGGGCACTGGCTTTCCTGACGGAGTGTCTGGCTCTTCGCGGGGACGCTTCCGCCCCGCGGCCCGGGCACCCCGGACCGGCCGCCGCGGACCGCCGAGGAGGACCGCACGTCCACGGTCCGGGAGCGTCCTCCTGAAGCGCGCCACCGCGTCCTGAACGCCCGGAGTACTTCCTGGCGGGAGCCCTCACCTGGCTCACGGGCCGGGACGGGCCGGTCACGGTCCCCCGACGGGCGGTCGGCCGTCAGCGTAGGCCGGGCGGGTGCGGCCCTCGGGGGCTGCCCGGACATCGCCTCCGTGTGCGAGGAGACGGATTGCGAAGAGGTGTGCACGCAGGGAAAAGGAAGCCGTGGGATGCCTGCATACGCTCGTTCCACGGCAACCGGACGCGACCGGACGGAGGCTTTTCCCCTTCGCTGTCGCGCCCTTGAGATGAAGATGAGGAAACCATCATGAATTCCCGGGCCAGAACGGCATTCGCGCTTTCCGTCGTCACCGCAGGAGTCCTCGCCGCGATTCCCTCGACGGCGCAGGCAGAACCCATCGGGGCCGGCCCCGTGAGTGACGGGTTCCAAACGACGGCGGCGTCCCTCACCGCCCTCAGCTGGCGTAGCGACGGGGCTTCCCGCTACGTCACCGTCAAGAACACCTACGCGTCCCGCAAGTGCTTCAAGGTCGACATCCCCTGGCGGGCCGATCCGCAGTTCAGCATCGCCGCCAACAAGACGCAGGAATTCCGTTACGGCGGCGCCCTGTACTTCGAGGGCCGGAAGATCTACCAGGTGAGCTGCTGACACGCCGTCGTGTCGGGCGGGTGCCCCGGAGTCCCATGGGGACTCCGGGGCACCCTCCTCTCCCGATGGCTCAGCTCGGCCACGTACGCACCCGGAGGACGCTTCAACCGGGCAGGGCACCCTGCCGGCGGTAGTCGCGCGGCGGCCGGCCGTATGCGGCGCGGAATGCCCGGGTGAAGGTCGAGTGGCTGGCGAACCCCCAACGGAACGCGATGTTCTGTACGTCCGTGTCGCGCAGGGACCCGTCCGTCAGATCTCGGCGCGCGCCTTCCAGTCTGGTGTGCCGGATCAGAGCGGCGGCCGTGGTTCCCTGGTCCCGGAACAGCCGGTGCAGGTGGCTGACCGAGATGTGGTGTGCCACGGCGACCACCCTGGGCGTGAGGTCCGGGTCGGCGGCGTTCCGCTGAACGAAATCCCGAACGCTGAGTGTCAGGGACTGACGGCGGCTATCCGGTGAAAGGTCGCTCTCGGTCCCCAGGTGGTGCGCGAAGAGCGCGGACAGCAGATCGACGGCGATTCTCGCGAGTCGCACCCCGTCCTGCTTCCGGTAGGAGGAGGAGTCCTCGGCGAGCCGGCCGAGGAACGACGTCAGCAGGCCGCCGAACCCCTCCCTGCCGGAGAGCTGGTACCGGCTCAGCCTCGCGAGTCCGTTTCCGGACAGCGGCAGGAGTGCCTTGGGGACGTCGAGGCCGATCCCCACCTGACGGTCGGTCGTCCGGACCTCGATTTCGCGCGAACTGTCGACGACGCACAGACTGTAGGGCCGGTAGGCCACTTCGTGTCCGTCCCTGACGGCATACAGCGTCCCCTCGAAGGGAATCGAGATGTTGACCTGCTCGGGGTCGGACTGCCGGATCAGTTTCGCCGTCCTCCGGAACCGGACCGGCTGAAACTTCGTCGGCCACACCGGGATGCCGTCGAGATCGAGCAGGCGCTGGGACGCCCTGAAATCATCACGGTAGTCACTGTCCAGCTCCAGCGGTGCCGTGCACTGACGCATCAGCTCCCGCCAGCGGTCGAAGCGGTCCTCCGGCGGAACGTCCTTGCTTCTGAAAACGGTCTCAATCACTTCTCCCCCTGCGATCAAGCAACCTGCCCGGCCGGGCAGAAACACAGCCGGAACACAGGACCACGATGTCAAAAACGGGGGCGGAGCAAAAGACCGGGCACCGGTGGTGAACAGTCCGGTCGACCAGCCGTCGCGGGACGGGGACTGCGACGGGGCCGGGTCCCGAGTGCGAACACGGCGCCATGCGGGGCCGATGGCCGTGCAACGACGAAGTGGCCCCCCTCGATCGAGGGGGGCCACTTCATCCTTGAGCGCCCGGCAGGCCTTGCACCTACATTTCCCGTCGGCAGACGGGCGTCTTTCCTTGGACCACAGACGCGCGGCTTCGTGCGAACCGAAGCAACGTGATGATCATACAGGAGTTTCGGACCACCGGCGGACCACCCCGGACCACCGGCTGAACGGCGGCCTGACGGCGATTCGGCTGCCTTTGCTGCCGCTTGACGCACCATCACCGTAGGGTCCGGACGGTCCGTGCCGTCCCCGCCCCCCGTCGGGCGGGGATGTCGACCCCGGTCGGTCCTCCGGCGCAACGGAGTCGGGACGGGCCGCGTGCGGGTGCTCCACCTCATGGGGCGTGACCGGCGGTCGCGGCGGTGAAGCCGGCGTCGATCTCGCCCAGGCCCTTGATCGCCACGCGCAGACTCCGGCCGGGGGCGAGAGGGCTGCCGAGGGTTCCGCCAGGGGTGCCGGTGGTGATCAGGTCGCCGGGTCGCAGCGTGGTCAGGGTGCTCGCGTGGGCGGTGAGGGTCGCGGCGTCGAAGTGCAGTGCGGAGGAGTTGGCCCTCTGCACCGGTCGGCCGTCGAGTTCCGCCGTGAGCGTCAGTCCTCGCCCGCCGGGCGGCAGTTGGTCGGCGGTGACGAGGGCCGGGCCGACGAGAAGGGCCGAGGAGGGGGCCTCGGACTCCGCTCCCGTTCGGGAGCACGGCGGCTCCGTCGAGCCGTCCAGGGCGGGCAGGTGGCAGACCACGACGTATCCCGCGATGTGCCGGAGGGCGTCGGCCGCCGCGATGCCCCTGGCGGGGCTCGCCATGACGATGCCGAGTTCGACACCCCATGCGGTGAGCGGACCGGACACGGCCAGGTCGGGCAGAGGAAGGGCCGACCGTGCGCCCACCACGGTCCGCGGCCGGGTGATCGTCATCGACGGTGCCTGCTGGAACCGCTCGTCCAGCTCCTTCCCGCGCGAGGGGTAGTTGGTTCCCACGCGCAGCACCCTGCCCGGGGTGAGCACGGGCTCCGTCGTCGCGGCGGCGTGCGGGGGCAGGGTCTCGCCCGTGTGGGCCGCGGCGCGCCGTGCCCAGTCGGGGCCCGAACCGATGAGGGCACCGACGTCGGTGTGGGGCAGGAGCGTGACGTGTCTCCTGTCCACCCTTGCGGCGGCGGTGCGGTCACGCGTGAGCCGGATCGTGGCGAGTCTCATCGGTGTCGTCCTTCGGCGCGGTGGTCGAGTCGGGCAGGATCAGGCGGAAGGTGCAGCCTTCGCCGGGGCGGTTGTCGAGTTCGAGGCGGCCGTCGTGCGCCGTGGTGATGGCGGCGGCGATGGCGAGCCCGAGGCCGGAGCCGGGTTCGGGGACGGTCCCGAGGTCCGCCTCGGGCCGGGGGACGAGCGGGGTCGCGCGGTAGAAGCGGTCGAAGACCCGGGCGGCCTCGTCGGGCTTGATCCCCGGACCGTCGTCGGCGACCTCGACCACGCACACGGGTGTGCCGGGCAGCATCCGACGGCCGCTGCCGAGAGCACCGGGCGTACGGACGCGGGTGGCGCCGACCCGTACGTGGATGCGGCCGGCGGCGGGTGTGTGGGTGGAGGCGTTGGACAGCAGGTTTCCCAGCACCTGGGCGAGTTGGTGGGGATCGCCGGGCGTCTCGACGACGTCCAGGTCGCGTTCGGGACCCGCCGACCGGGCGGCCGCAGGCTCCAGGGGCTCCAGGGGCTCCAGGGGCTCCAGGGGCTCCAGGGGCTCCAGGATGATGGTGCGGGAGGGGTGGCGGATCGCCGTGGTGGCGATGGTGTCGGCCGCCAGTGACAGGAGGTCGACGGGTTCCCGGTGCGTGAGCGGTGTGTCGCCCAGCTTGGCCAGCAGGAACAGGTCGTCGACGAGGCGGCTCATGCGGTCCGCGTTGTGGAGGATCAGGTGGTGTGCGTCGCGGCGTTGCCGGGCGGACATGTCCGGCTCGTCGAGGAGGAGTTCGGCGAAGCCCTGGATGGCGGTGAGCGGGGTGCGCAGCTCGTGTCCGGCGTCCGCCATGAAGTGGCGCAGCTGCGCCTCGGAGGTCTCCGTACGGTGCAGCGCCGTACGCAGCCGGTCGAGCATGGTGTTCAGGGCCAGGCCGAGCCGGCCGACCTCGGTGTCCGGGTTGTCGACGGGCACGTTGAGCTCCAGGGAGCCCTCGGTGATGTGCTGGGCGGTCCGCTCGACGCGGGTCAGCGGGCGCAGGCCGAGGCGGATCGCGCCGTTGCCCAGGGCGACGACTCCGACGGCGACGGCCGCGCCGAGGCCGAGGCTGAGCCAGAGGAGTTTGGTGGTGGCGCCGTCCACGGTGTCCAGCGGCAGGGCGACGACCGCGCGCATGCCGTCCGGGCCCGGGTAGGTGATCACCCGCCATCCGGAGCCGGTGGCGCCGTCCCCGACGGGCAGGGTGCTCGGGCGTCCCGGCGTGAGGTGCAGGTCGGAGACGCTTCGCGGGAGCCGGGGCCCCGCCCCCGTGTCGCTCCCCAGGGAGGTCCGGAGCAGCCTTCCGTGTTCGTCGTAGATGTAGACGCGGTAGTCCGAGGGGAGCGCGTCGTCCGAAGTCGGCCGCCGTAGCGTTCCCTGGTCCCGTACGTCGTCGTAGACACGGTCCGGGGGCCGGAAGTGGGAGAGGCGGTCGTCGACCTGGTCGGTGAGCCAGCTGCGCATGACGGTGAGGCCGGCGAACTGGCACAGGAGGACGGCGCCGGTGGCCAGCAGGACGGCGATCAGGATGAGGCGGCTGCGCAGGGAGCGGGGACGCAGGCGGCCGAGCCTGCTCACCGGTCGGCCGTGGGCGTCTCGTCGCGCGGCAGCCGCAGGCAGTAGCCGACGCCGCGAACGGTGTGGATCAGTACGGGCGGTTCGCGGTCGATCTTGCGGCGCAGGTTCTTGATGTAGGTGTCGACGATACGCGTGTCGCCGGAGAAGCCGTACTGCCAGACCTGCTGGAGGATCTCCGCCTTCTCCAGCACCCGTTCCGGGTGGGTGAGCAGGCAGGAGAGGAGCCGGAATTCGGTGGGCGACAGTTTCAGCGGGTGGCCGCCGCGTCTCACCTCGTGGGTGGCCTCGTCCAGGGTGAGGTCGGCGTAGCGCCGGGGCGGGCTGGTGCTGGAGGCGGGCGCGTTGCTGCGGCGCAGGATGGCGCGGACGCGCAGGAGCACCTCCTGGACGTGGAAGGGCTTGGTGACGTAGTCGTCGCCGCCGGAGCTCAGGCCGATGATGCGGTCCTCGACGCCCGCCCGGGCGGTGAGGAACAGGACGGGCGTGTAGACACCCTGCGCACGCAGATCGCGGGTGAGCTGGAAGCCGTCGGTGTCGGGCAGCATGACGTCCAGGACGATCAGGTGGGGCCGGCGGCTGCCGGCCTCGAACATGGCCGCCTGCCCGGTCGCCACGCTGGCCACGGTGTAGCCGGCCGCGTTCAGCGCGGACGTGAGCAGGGTGCGGATGCTGGCGTCGTCCTCCACGACCAGGACGGTGTGTCCGGCCGAGGGGGTGCGCGTGGGGGTGTGCTGGTCGATCACGTTCTGGCACCTCGGGCTACGGGCAGGTGGGACCGCACCGGGCGGGTCCTGGTCATGCGGCGCAATGGTAGGCGGGAAACCTGTACACGAGATCACATACGTGACTGTTCCGGCATCCCGGGCACAGTGGCCCGGGATGCCGGGGTCTCAGCCGGTCACTTCGCTGTCCTTGGCCAGAGCAGTCGACCGGTCCGTGACGGTCTTGGTGAGCTCGGTCACCGCTGTGTCCAGTTCCTTGGAACCGGCTCCCGCCGAGCGGGCCTGTTCCGCGATGGACTTCAGCGCCTCCGTGGCCGAGCCCGAGCCGTAGAACTTCCGGTACAGCTCCTGGTACGCCTTCTTGTAGACGTCGTCGAAGGCTTCGGACTCGAGGAACCTGGTTTTCAGGACGTGCTGCATGAAGCCTCCCTTCGCGTCCCCGCCCGGCATTCCCTCCGGCATCCCTTCAGGCATTCCCTCGGGCAGTCCTTCCGGCATTCCCTCGGGCATTCCGTCCGGCATTCCGCCGGGCTGGTCCTGAGGTGTTCCGGAGGGGGCTGCCCCACCCGCGGGCGGCTGCTGCTTCCCGTCGGCGGTGCCCTCACCGGCCTTGTTCCCGGCACCGGCGCCGCCTCCGGGCATGCCGCCCATGCCGACCGAGTCGTCCGGCCCCGCGGTCGCGTCACCGCTGAAGGTCAGGTTGTAGTCCCAGCCCAGGACGGAGAACTTCTTGGTGTCCAGGTCGTACCACAGCAGGTAGTTCTTGCCGGGGCCTGCCATGTCGTCGAAGTTCAGCAGCAGATTCTGTGAGGCGACGTAGGAGGCCAGCGATGCGACGTCGACGTAGGTGCCGAGGTCCCGGGCGAACTCCTTGTCCGAGGCGCTGTTCACCCACTTGATGAGCTTCATCACCGGTTCGAGGTCCCGGCTGCCCTTCTTGTTGAGCTGCTTGAAGGAACTCTCGTAGTCGCTGGGGTCGTCACCGCGGTACTCGAAACTGCCGCTCGCCTTCGCCTTGTACAGGACGCCGTTGCCGTCGGCGACGTCGTCCGCGTAGTCGGTGTCGGGTGCCTCGACCATCAGGCGGGCCACGGCGGGCCGGTTGTTGACCTTCAGTTCGGTGAAGCCGTACCGCTCGGCCTTCTGCCCGCTCTCCTTCGTCAGGGTCAGCGCCAGCGCCTCGTTGAGCGGGACCTGACCGTTGCTGCCGGGGCGCAGAGAGATCTCCCGCTCGCCCTGGTAGGCGCGGCCTTCGACGTACTCGTCGATCTTCACGAGCCAGGGCAGTTCCTCGGGCCTGCTCGCGGAGAGGTCGTACTGCACCATCCCGCCCATGCCGCCGGCTCCGCCGGGACCGCCGCCGGCCTTCTGGCCCTGGCCGCGGTCCCGGCCTCCGGCGGCGCCGTCCGGAGCGCCCTGGGGGGCACCGGGCAGGGCCCGGCCGCCACCGGGCATGCCCTTGCTGCCCCGCAGGGACGACAGGGTGGAGTTGCCCTTGAGCCGGATGCCGACGTCATCGAGGTGGGCGCCGTCGATGACGAGGTCCGCCTCGATGTAGTCCTTGTTCCCGTCCTCCTTGAACTCCTTCATCATCTTGTCGAAGTCGGTCTGCTTGTAGGTGAGCTGGATCGAGTGCGACACCGAGGTGTCGTACAGGTCCACGGCCCCGGCGACATCGTCCGTGATGGCGTCCGCCTCGACCCGGGAGGAGGACGTGACGTACGGGGAGATCCGCGCGTCGCCGAGGAAGTAGACCATTGCGGCGAGCCCGACGCCCAGCGTCGCGGTCGGCTTCCAGTAGTGGCGCAGCCGGACCGGGACGCGGTCCCGCAGCCGCCGCCTGCGCCGCGCGGTGGTCTCGCCGCCCATCACAGGTCCGTCGTGTCGTAACCGGTCAGCACCGTCACCCGCTGTCCGGAGGTGCGTTCCTGGAGGGCCGTGACGAGGTCCCCGGGTTCGGTGCCCTTCTTCATCCGCACCGTGTAGAAGACTTCGTTGAGCGCACCACCCCGGATCGTCTCCGTGCTGACCAGCTCGAACTCGGTGGTGTACTTGATCAGGACGTCACGGATGGCGGGCGTGTAGTCCTCGCCCGCGGGCACCTGGACCTTGACGACCTGGCGCTGGACGTTCAGGGCGAACCAGTTGAACTTGAACATGACCAGGATCACGGCGCAGATCACGACGGCGCCGACGGCGGCCAGCGTGTAGAAGCGGGCACCGCAGGCCATGCCGATGGCCATCGCCAGGAAGATGAAGCCGACGTCCCTCGTCTCCTTCACCGCGTTCCTGAACCGGACGACGGACAACGCGCCGACCAGGGAGAACGCCCGCGCCAGGTTCGAGCCGACCACCAGCATGATCAGGGCGACGATCATGCCGACGATGACCAGCGTCTGGACGTAGGACTGGCTGTAGGAGACGTTGCGGTGCGTGTACCGGTACGTGTACCCGATCACCGTGCTCAGGACGAACGAGAGCGCCATGGCGGCGACCACATCGGCGACGCTGAACGTCCCGCTGAGTTCCTGCAGATCGAAATTCACTGTGCTCCTACCTTCAACGACGCATCGTGCTGCGCCGGCCGCTGCTCCTGCGGCTGCTCTTCATCGGGGGTGGTGGGCGGCGGGCAGTCCGCCTCGTCGACGTGGAAGACCGAACGCGGGGCGAGCCCGAACGCCTCGATGGACTGCACGTACTTGCTGATCCGCACCAGGTTCAGATTCCGGCGGGCGGCCAGGTCCGTGATCCAGTACGGCGTGCGCTCGTTCACCTTGATCTCCATGACCGACATGTGCGGCGGAATGGTGAACCGGTTCTCCGGTGTCCGGGTACCGAAGTGGAAGTCGCGGTCCCGGCCGCGGATCCGGCGGTCGAAGGTGACCCGCAGGCCTGTGTCCGAGGCCCGTCCGACCAGGGCTTCGCGCTGGTACCCGGTGATCGCGGTGGGCTGTAGGTTCAGCCGCACGATCAGGTCGAGGACCTCCTGGATGAAGGCGCTCTCCTTCGCCGAGTGGTCCACCGTCTCCCGCGCGTCGCACAGGCGCCGTGCCACGCCGTACGGGAGGGTGATGCGGCGCTTCTGCGTGACCCGGTTCACCCGTTGCTTGATCTCCACGCACACCGGTGACGCGTCGGTGACGCCGTCGAGGTCGCCGTAGTGCCGGATCCGCAGCTTGCGCCGGAACTTCAGGCCTTCGATCTTCTCCCAGTAGAACCGCAGCTGAGGGGTGTCGTAGTACAGGCTCCACACGCCGTACCCGCCGACCGGACTGTTCAGGTCCCGGTCCATCCGCTCAGCCAGTTCGTCGCGGATGTCAGCGGCCTGCTCCACCGGGACCAGGTACTTCAGCTCGAACCGGTTGAAGGCGTGCAGCCGGCTGGCCACATGCAGCGGCTCCTCGCTCCCCGCGTCCCCACTGTCGTCTGCCTGGCCCTCGCGCGCCGCGGCTGCCTTCGTCAGGAACACCATGCGCCTCCTTGCTCGTACGTTGCGGACCGACCGGCCACGCACACGCAACCAACGGCGCATGAGGAGCCCATGAGAATCACGGGTTGATTTCAGGAGTCTTTCCGGTGGAGGGCAGGTGAACAGCGGGCGGCCGACGAAGGGGCCGCCCGCCGGACCCGGCGGGCGGGGACCGCGGGCAGCCCGCGAACCCGCAGGCAGGTGCGGTGCCGTCGCAAGGGGGAGCCGCGTCGGACGGGGGACGGAAGAGGGCTCGTCGGCGGTACGGCAGGCGTGACCGGTGGATACGACGACCGCTCCCGGCCCCTCGGCGGCACGCATCGGGCGAGCGGCCGGCGTGGAGCCCGCCGAGGCCGGCAGGGCGGAAGCCACGGGCGGGACGTCGAGGCGCGCGTGCGGCGCGAGGCGCGCAGGACACCGGAGTGGGTGGTGCGCACGGGGCACGGGCGCGCGCAGGACACCGGGCGGGTGGTGCCTACGGGGTGCGTGGCGCGTGCGGTGTGGTCAGAGGTGGGTGGTGCGCACAGGGCGGGCGGGGCGCGTGGGACACCCGGGCGGGTGGTGCCTACGGGGCGCGTGGCGCGTGGTCCGGGGCGGGCGTCGCGGCGGTGTGGGACGCCCGCGGGGCATGCCCACTGTCCGGGCGAGGCCGGGTTCTCTGCGCCCGGCCGTCGCCCGACGGCCGGGCGCCGGGACGCACCCGGGCGGCCGACGGTCGAGCCCGTCCCGGCCGCCGACCCCCGCAGGGCGTCGCGTCGATGAACATCCGCGTGCCTCGGCCGGGCGGACGACGCCCCATCAGCGACCCGCCCGGCCGCTCCGGGGCGACCGGGCGGGTCGCCCCCTGGGCCCGGGCCCAGGGGATGGGGTCAGCTGTTGTCCTCCAGCACCAGCAGGATGTGCTCCTTACCGTCGTACAGGACCGTCCCCGCGCGCCCGAAGCCGTGCTTCTCCAGCAGCCGCACCGAGCCGGTGTTCTCCCCGAAGGGGTCGGCGTACAGCGGCCGGTTGGTCTCCTTCTCCAGGAAGAGTCCCAGCGCCTGCGTACCGATGCCCCTCCCCCAGAACCGGCGCCCGAGCCAGTACCCGATGAAGCGGCGGTCCTCGTCCCACCACGCCACCAGGTTCCCCGCGAGCTCCCCGTCCACGGTGACCGCCTGGACGAGGGACGTGGGGTTCGCCAGGACCTTGGTCCTCCAGTGCGTCATGAAGGCCTCGTGTTCCCGGGGAGGGAAGTTGGACCGGCGCACGGCCTCCGGATCGTGCTCCTGTGCGAAGAACACCTCGAGGTCGGCCTCGCCGACCTCCCTCAGACTCACCTGTTCGCTCATGCCCACGGAGTCTGCCACCCGCCTCTGACAATCCCGGGTGGCCGACGCCGCGGCCCTACCTCGTGGCCCACGCCCCCCTCGGGGCCGGCAGGAAGCCCGTTCCGTGGAAGTAGGTCAGATAGCGGGTCAGCACGTCGTCGGTCAGGGCCGGCAGACGGACCCCCAGCGCCGCCACGGCCTTGGCCGTGCGGCCCGAGTCGAAGCGGCGGTGGTCCGTCGCCTCGTGGCGGGTGTGCGGCTCGTCGCCGAGGAACAGCTGCGCCGCGTTGTCGCGCTGGGCCGCCACCCTGGCCTGCCACTCGGGCGCGGGGACGGCCCGCAGCTCGTGGCCCAGCCGGGCCGCCGCTTCGAAGACCCGGTCCAGGCCGGGGGCGTCCGGGTTGGTGAGGTGGTAGGTCTCGGCACCCGTGCCGCCCGCCACGCAGAGGGCCACCACCGCCGCGCTGACGTAGTCCACGGGCACCCAGTCCGTCGATCCGTGCGGCAGGTCCGGGACCGCGCCCGCCTGGAGGCACCCCTTGACGAGCTGCCACAGGAGATCGCGGTCCTGGCAGGCGCCGGTGGCGGTGTCGCCGCTGATGCGGCCCGGCCGGTGGACGGTGACCGGCAGGCCGCGTTCGCGGGCCAGGCCGACGAGCTGTTCGGCGACCCACTTGCTCTGCGCGTACCCGTCGGGCAGGGCGGACACCGGCCCCGTCGGGGTCGACTCCGTGACCGGGACGGGATCGGGGCCGGACGCCGGGGCGTGGACGCCCGTGGTCGAGACGTAATGCATGCCGGGCGAGGCCGAGTCGGCGAGCAGGCGCAGCAGTTCCTCGGTGCCGGATACGTTGGCGGCGCGCAGATCGCCGTAGCCGGCGGCGAAGTTGACGCGTGCCCCGTTGTGGATGACGGGGCCGAGGCGGCGGACCAGGGTGGTCCGGTCCTCGGGCGCGAGGCCCAGACCCGGGGCGGCGAGGTCGCCGGGGACGGGGCGGATCAGGCCGGCGTACCGGGGGTTCCAGAGGCCGTAGCGCTCCAGGTTGGCCCGCAGCCGGTCCCCGGCCTCCTGCTCGTCCCTGGCCCGTACGAGGCAGTCGACGGGGCCGTCCGTCGTCTCCACGAGGTCGCGCAGGAGGAACGCGCCGAGGAAGCCGGAGGCTCCGGTCAGAAGGGGCCGGGGCGTGGGGCGCGGGGGCCTGCGGCCGGGGGCGGGCAGGGGGGCCGCGCGGCGTGTGATGTCGGGTGCCAGGCGGACCTCGGAGGCCAGGTCCGGTGCGGTGGAGGTGGTGGTGTCCTGGTCCTCCTCCCCCGTATCGCCCTCCAGGAGGCGGGCGATGCCCTCGGCCGTGGGAGCCGCGAACAGGGCGCGCAGGGTGAGGCGGTGGCCGCAGCGTTCCTCGATGCGCTGGGCGAGGGTGACGACGAGCAGCGAGTGGCCGCCCAGGGCGAAGAAGTCGTCCGTGACCCCCGCCTCCGGCACCCCGAGCGTCTCCGCGAAGGCCTGGCACAGGGCGCGTTCGAGAGCGGTGCGGGGTGCGCGGCCACCGGCCGGTACCGCCTGGCGGGGTGCGGGCAGGGCCCGCCGGTCGGTCTTGCCGTTGGGGGTGAGGGGCAGAGCGCCGATCCGTACGTGGGCGGCGGGGACCATGTGGTCGGGCAGGGTCGCCGCGAGGTGGGCGCGCACCTCGTCGTCGTCCGGTCCCTCCGCTCCGTCGGCGGGCACGGTGTAGGCCACCAGCCGCCGGTCCCCCGGCCTGTCCTCGCGGACGGCGGCGCAGGCCGCGGCGACGCCGGGCAGGGAGGCCAGCGCGGCCTCGATCTCGCCGAGTTCGATGCGGAAGCCGCGGAGTTTGACCTGGTCGTCGACGCGGGAGACGTAGAGGAGTTCCCCCTCGGCCGTCCAGCGCACCAGGTCACCGGTCCGGTACATCCGCCCGCCGGCGGGGTCGAAGGGGTCGGCCGTGAAGCGGGACGCGGTCAGGGCGGCCCGGCCGTGGTAGCCCCGGGCGACTCCCTCGCCGGCGACGTACAGTTCGCCGACGACACCGGGGGGTACCCGGTCCAGCCGGTCGTCCAGGACGTGGACACGGGTGCCGTCGACGGGTACGCCGATGGGCACGGTCCGCTCCGGGGCGAGCGGCCCGTCCGCGTGCTGGAAGGTGCTCATCGTCGCGCAGACGGTGGTCTCCGTCGGCCCGTAGGCGTTGACGAGGAACCGGTCCGCCGCCCAGGTGTGCACCAGGGCGGGCGGGCAGGCCTCGCCGGCGAGGACCAGGGTCGTCCCGGTGGGGAGCGAGTCCGGCGGCATCACCGCGAGGGCCGCGGGCGGCAGGGTGAGGTGGGTGACGCCCCGGTCGCGGACCAGGGCGGCGAGGGCGGGGCCGGGGAGCAGGGCGTCGCGTTCGTCGATCTCCAGGCAGGCCCCGGAGAGCACTCCCATGCACAGTTCCCAGAAGGCGGCGTCGAAGCTGACGGACGCCATGTGCAGCACCCGGCTGCCCGGGGCGACGCGGAGCCGCTCGCTCTGCGTCCTGGCCATGGCGCCGGCGCCCCGGTGGGTGACCACGACGCCCTTGGGGCGGCCGGTGGAGCCGGAGGTGTAGATGACGTACGCGGGGTGCGACGGGAGCAGGGCCGGTGCGGGGCCCGCGTCGTACGCCGGGACGCCGTCCCCGAGGCCGTCGGCGTACAGGTGGGGCACCGGGGAGTCCGGGAGCCTTCGGTGGACGGCGGGGGTGGTGAGCAGCAGGCGCGGCCGGGAGTCGTCGAGCATGTGGGACAGGCGCCGGGCCGGGTAGTCCGGGTCCAGGGGCACGAACGCGGCCCCGGCGCCGAGGATCCCGAGCAGGGCCACGACGAGGCCCGCGGTGCGGGGCAGGGCGACCGCCACCCGGTCCTCGGGGCCGATGCCCCGCGCCGCGAGGTGGCGGGCGAGGGTGTCGGCGCGGGCGGCGAGTTCGCCGTAGGTGAGGGTGCCGGTCGCGTCGCGGACCGCCGGGGCGTCCGGGGTGCGCCGGGCCCACCGCTCGAACAGCGCGGGGACGGTCGCCGCGGGCGTGTTCCCGGCGGGGCCGGTCCCCCAGCCGGCCAGGCGGGCGCGTTCGGCCGGGGTGAGGACGTCGTACGCGCTCAGGTGCCGGCCGGGGTCGGCGGCGACGGCGGTGAGCAGCCGGACGAGCCGTCCGGCGAGGTCGCGGACCGTGGAGGCGTCGAAGAGTTCCGTGGCGTAGTCGACGGCGCCCCGCATGCCGGTGGGCGCGCCGCTGTCGTCGTACGTCTCGGTGAAGGTGAACGACAGGTCGAACTTGCTG
The DNA here is from genome assembly GCF_042886395.1 of Streptomyces sp. NPDC058008. NCBI lineage: Bacteria > Bacillati > Actinomycetota > Actinomycetes > Kitasatosporales > Streptomycetaceae > Streptomyces > Streptomyces sp. NPDC058008. The sequence goes on from NZ_JBHVQX010000012.1 coordinate 93,603, forward strand.
ACTCCGGGGTCGACGGGCACCCCGCGGACGGTCAGGCCGGGCAGGTCGACGGGGGCGGCGGGGGTGTGGTTCTGGAGGATGAGCATGGTCTGGAAGAGCGGGTGGTGGTTCTGCGAGCGCGCGGGGTTGAGGAGTTCGACCAGTCGCTCGAAGGGCAGGTCCTGGTGGGCGTACGCGGAGAGGTCGAACTGTGTGACCCGACCGAGGAGTTCGAGGAAGGTGGGGTCCCCGCTCAGGTCCGTGCGCAGGACGAGGGTGTTGACGAAGAAGCCGACCAGGTCGGAGGCGGCCTCGTCGGTGCGGCCGGCGACGGCCGTGCCCAGCGGGACGTCGTCACCGGCGCCGTGCCGGGACAGGAGCACCGACAGGGCGGCCTGGAGCACCATGAAGACGCTGCTTCCGGCGCTGCGGGCGAGGTCCGTGATGCGGCCGGCGGTGTCGGGGGCGAGGGTGAAGTCGTGGGTCGCGCCGGTGTGCCGGGGCACGGCGGGCCGGGGCCGGTCCCAGGGCAGCTCGACCACCTCCGGGATGCCGTCCAAGGCGGCTTTCCAGTAGGTGAGTTGGCGGCTGACGAGGCTCCCGGGGTCGTGCTCGTCGCCGAGCAGGCGGCGTTGCCACAGGGTGTGGTCGGCGTAGTCGACGGGGAGTTCCGTCCACCCGGGCGCCACGGCGCGGAGGCGGGCCCGGTAGGCGGTGGCGAGGTCGCGGGCGAAGGGGGCCAGGGACGAGCCGTCGGCCGCGATGTGGTGGATGACGAGGACCAGGACGTGGGCGTCGTCGGCCAGGCGGAGCAGCGTCGCCCGGAGCGGGAGGTGGTGCTCGATGTCGATCGGGGTGGTCGCGGCGGCGGCGATCCGGTCGGACAGGCCGTCCTCGTCGGCGGACTCGACGGCGAACGCCAGGCGGACGTCGTCCGGATCGGTGACGTGCTGGTACGGCCGGCTGTCGTGCTCGGGGAAGACCGTGCGCAGGGACGCGTGCCGGCCGACGACGTCGCGCAGGGCCTGGCGCAGGGCGTCCGTGTCGAGGGGCCCGTCGAGGCGGAGGGCGAAGGGGATGTTGTAGGTGGCGGAGGGGCCTTCGAGGCGGTGGAGGAACCAGAGGCGCTGCTGGGCGTGGGACAGCGGGAGCAGGCCGGGGCGTTCCTGCGGTACGAGGGCGGGGCGGGCGGGCCGGTCCGCGTCCCGCAGGGCGGCGGCGAGCGCGGCGACGGTGGGGTGCTCGAAGAGGGTGCGGATCTCGGTCTCGGTGTCCAGGGCGGTACGGACACGGCCCACGAGGCGGGTGGCGAGCAGGGAGTGGCCGCCCAGGGCGAAGAAGTTGTCGTCCACGCCGACGCGGGTGACGCCCAGCACGTCCGCGAACAGCCCGGCGAGGATCTCCTCGTGGGCGCCGCGCGGTGGGCGGCTTCCCGTGCCGGGCGGGGTGGCGGGCGCGGGCAGGGCCGCGCGGTCGGTCTTGCCGTTCGGCGTCAGCGGCAGCGCGTCGAGGGGCTGGACGGTGGCCGGCACCATGTAGGCGGGCAGGTGACGGCCCACGTGTGCGGCGAGCAGGCCCGGGTCCGGGGTGTGCCCCGGTGCGGGAACGACGTACGCGGTCAGGGTGCGGTCGCCGGGCAGGTCCTCACGGACCAGGACGCAGGCGGCCCGTACGGACGCGTCGGCGCACAGGACCGCCTCGATCTCGGCGGGCTCGATGCGGTGGCCGCGGAGTTTGATCTGCTGGTCGGCCCGGGCCGTGTAGTGCAGGGTGCCGTCCCGGTCGCGGCGCACGAGGTCGCCGGTGCGGTACATCCGGGCCCCGGTGCCGTCGAACGGGTCGGCGACGAAGCGCGTCGCGGTGGGGCCGGGGCGCCCGAGGTAGCCGCGCGCGACCCCGGCGCCCGCGATGTACAGCTCCCCCTCGGCGCCGGGCGGCACGGGCCGCATCGCCGCGTCCAGGACGTGGGCGCGCATGCCGTCGAGCGGCCGGCCGATCGGGGGCGCGCCGGCGGGGGCGCCGGGGCGTATGCGGTGGCGGGTGGCGAAGGTGGTGGTCTCGGTCGGGCCGTAGACGTTGAGGAAGGCGGTGCCCGGGTGCGCGGCGGCGAGGCGCTGGAGCACGCCGGGGGCCGCGGTCTCCCCTCCGGAGGCGACGAGCCGGAGGAGGCCCAGGGCGTCCGGGTCGGTCTCGGCGAGGACGTTGAACAGGGCGGTGGTGAGGAACGCCGCCGTCACGCCGTCCCGGGCGACGAGGTCGCGCAGGGCGGCGGGCTGGAGAGTCCCTTCGGGCGCTACGACGATCCGGCCGCCGTTCAGGAGGGGGGTCCAGATCTCGAAGGTGGACGCGTCGAAGACGTACGCCGAGTGCATCAGGACCGCGTCGGCCGCACCGCCTTCCCAGGCGGAGTCCGCGGCGAGCGCCGCCACGTCGCCATGGGTGACCCCCACCCCCTTGGGCAGACCCGTCGAACCCGAGGTGAACATCACGTACGCGAGCCGGTCACCGCCCGTGACGGCGGGCAGGGCGCACGTGCTGCCCGGCGGGTTCGGGGATCCCGGTACGGCACGGCCCGCGGCGTCGACCGTCACCACGGCCGTCTCCGGGCCGAGCCGGTCCGTCCAGGGGTGGGTGCGCGTGGTCCGGTCCACGATGAGGACGCGCAGGGACGCCACCTCGGCGACCCGGGTGAGCCGTTCGGCCGGCCAGCGCGGGTCCAGGGGCACGTAGGCGGCGCCTGTGCGCAGGACGGCCAGGGACGCCGTGACCGTGGCGGCGGAGCGGCCCAGGAGGACGCCCACCCCGTCCTCGGCGCCGACGCCGAGTCCCGCCAGGACACCGGCGGTCCCGTGGGAGATGTCACGCAGCTGCGCGTAGGTCAGCCGCTCGCAGGCGCCGGACACGGCCACCGCGCCGGGGTGCTGTGCGGCACACCGGTCCACCGCGTCGGGCACGCTCACATGCCGCGTCGCGTAACGGAGTTCGGCGCCCTCCCCCACGGCTGTCAGCGCCTCGCGCTCGCCGTCCAGGAGTACGGGAACGGCGTCCGCCCGGCTGTCGAGGCCCCGGGCCATGGTGGTCAGCAGGCGCCGCATGCGGGCGACGGTGCGGGCCACCTCGTCGCGGTCGAGGACGGCGGCACGGTAGCCGAAGGTGATCCTCAGGGCGTCGCCCGGGGCGATGGTGAGGGTCAGCGGGTAGTGGGCGGCGTCCGTGCCGCTGAATCCGGTCACGGCGAGGCCGGGCAGTCCCCGCTGCGCGGTGCGCAGGGCCTCGGCGTCCATCGGGTAGTTCTCGAACACGGCCAGGGTGTCGAAGAGCCGGTCCAGGTCCGTGACGCCCTGAATCTCCGTCAGACCCACGTACTGGCTGCCGAGGAGGCGGCCCTGCTCCTCCTGGAGCCGGGTCAGGAGCGCGGCCAGGGTCTCGCCGGGCGCCGGGCGAAGACGGACCGGGACGGTGTTGATGAAGAGGCCGATCATCGACTCCACCCCGGGGATCTCCGGCGGGCGTCCGGAGACCGTGGTGCCGAAGACGACGTCGTCCCGCCCGGTGAGGTGCGCGAGCAGCAGGCCCCAGGCGCCCTGGACCAGGGTGTTGAGGGTGAGCCGGTGGGCACGGGCCGTCTCGCGCAGCCGGTGCGTGGTGGCCGCGTCCAGATCGAGGACGAGGGTCTCGGGCAGCTCGCCGGAGCCGGCCGCCTCCGCGCCGCCGCGCCCGGCGAGCAGGGTCGGCGCCTCGATGCCGGCCAGGGCGGTGCGCCAGGTGTCCAGTGCGGCGGCCCGGTCCTGCTGGGCCAGCCAGGCGAGGTAACCGCGGTACGGGGCGACGCGCGGCAGCGTGCTGTCGTCGCCGTGATGGGCGTACAGCTCGAAGAGTTCGCGTACGAGCAGGGGCATCGACCACCCGTCCAGCAGGATGTGATGGCTCGTCATGACCAGGCTGTGGCGGCCCGGCGCGGTGCGCACCAGGGTGAACCGCATGAGTGGCGGGGTGGCCAGGTCGAAGCGGCGGGTGCGGTCGGCGGCGAGGAACGCGTCGAGGCGCTCCCGCGTCGTGCCCGCGCCGCCGGCCCCGGTCAGGTCCAGCTCCTCCACCGGCACCGGCACCTCGGCGGCGACGGCCTGCACGGGCTCGTCGAGGTCCTCGTGGAGGAACCCGACCCGCAGGTTGGCGTGTCTGCGCAGCAGTCCGGCGACGGCCGCGCGCAGGGCGGGGACGCCGACGGGGCCTTCGAGGTCGAAGACGAACTGCGCGGTGTAGACGTCCACGGCGCGGGAGTCGTACAGCGCGTGGAAGAGCATGCCCGACTGCAGCGGTGTCAGCGGCAGTACGTCTTCCAGTCGGAACCCGGTCACTTGCGTCCACCCCATCTGTTCTGCAGTCGGTCGATCTGGCCCTGGTCGAGGGAGACCAGGGGAAGGTCGGACGGCGTGTAGCCGCCCGCGTCGGGTCGTCGGGCGTGTTCGGCCGTGGCGCGCAGGGCGCGGGTGAACGCCTCGGCCAGCGCCTCGACGTCCTCCTCCTTCAGGAGGTCGGTGGGCCAGGTCCAGCGGATCACCAGCCGGGGCCCGTCCGGCAGGTCCTCGGTGTGCGCGTTGATGTCGAGGACGTGGTGGACGGGCATGTCCGGGTCCTGGCCGCGCGGGCCGCCGCCGTCGAGCACCGCGTCCCAGTCGGCGCCCCCGTCCGCCGCGCCGGGTGGGGAGGCCGCGTACCGGCCCAGGTAGTTGAAGCCGATCTGGGGGTCGGGCGCGGTCGCCAGCCGGGCCCGGGTGGCCGGGTTGAGGTGGCGCAGCATGCCGTAGCCGACGCCGTGGTCGGGAAGGGCGCGCAGCTGTTCCTTGACCCGCTTGAGGGCGCCTTCGATCAGGGTCGCGTCGTAGCGTCCGGGGTCGCGGGCGTCGACCGGGCCGGGGTCGAGGCGGACCGGGTGGAGGCTGGTGAACCAGCCGACCGTACGGGAGAGGTCGAGGTGGCCGGCGATCTGCTCGCGGCCGTGCCCCTCCAGGTCGAGGAGGACGGCGGACCCGGGGCGGGGTCCGCCGGGCGCGGCGGCCCGTTCGGCGCGCCAGGAGCACACGGCGAGGGCGAGGCCGGTGAGGAGGACGTCCTGCACCCCGGCGTGGAAGGCGGCGGGGACCGTGGTGAGCAGGGGGTCCGTCCAGGTGGCGGGCAGCCGGGTGGTCAGGGTGCGGGTGCGGTCGGCGGTGTCCCGGTCGGGGTCCAGCGGCCGGTACCCCAGTTGCGGGTCGGGGGTCTCCAGCACGGACTGCCACAGGGCCAGTTCCGCCTCGCGTGCGGGCTCCAGCGCCTGGGCGGCGAGGAGCCGCGCCCAGTGCCGGTAGGAGGTGGTGGGCGTGGGAGCGGGCAGGCCGGGCGCTTCCGGGGCCCGGGTGACGGTCCGCCAGGCCGTGGCGAGGTCCGCGGTGAGGATGCGCCAGGAGACGGCGTCGACGGCCAGGTGGTGCACGACCAGGAGGAGCCGCCCCCGCGTACGGGGCCCGGCGTCGCACCAGACGGCCTCGATCACCTCCCCGTGCGCGGGCCGCAGCCGCCTGCGGGCCGCTTCGCCCGCCTCGGTGAGCGCCGCGCGTGCGGCGTCCGCGTCCAGCCCCTCGACGTCGACGCGGGTGAAGCGGCGCCGGGCCCGTACGGAGCCGGCCGGAAGGGCTTCGAGGACAGGCGTGCCGGTGTCCGGCCTGACGGTCCTCATGCGCAGCATGTCGTGCTGGTCGATGAGGAGTTGGAGGGTGGCGGTGAGGGAGTCCGCGTCGGCCCCGGCGGGCGTGCGGAGCACCCCGGACTGGTTGTATCCGTCCGTGGCCCCGGGCCGTTCCAGGAACCAGGCGGCGATCGGGGTGAGCGGCATCGCACCGGTCCCCTGGCCGTCCGGTGCGGCGGTGTCCCGGCCGAGCTCGGTGGCGGCGGCCGCGACGGCCTCGGGGGTGCGGTGGACGAACACGTCGCGCGGGGTGACGGCGAGGCCGGCCTCCCTGACCCGGCTGACGAGCTGGATGGAGAGGATGCTGTCGCCGCCGAGCGCGAAGAAGTCGTCGTCGGTGCGTACGGCGGGCGCGCCCAGGACGGAGGCGAACACGTCGCACAGGACGCGTTCCCGTGCGGTGCGCGGCTGTCCGCCCGGCCGGGTGTGCGGGGCGGGCCGCTCCGGGGCGGGCAGGGCCCGCCGGTCGGTCTTGCCGTTGGGCAGCAGCGGCAGCGCCCCGAGCGGGACGAGGACGGCGGGCACCATGTACGGCGGCAGCACCGGCGTCAGCCCGGCGCGCAGCTCGCTCCCGCCCGGGGCGGTCGCGCCGTCCGCGACGGTGTAGGCGACCAGCCGGCGCTCGCCGGGCCGGTCCTCCCGGACGACCGCGCAGGCGGCGGCGACGCCGTCGAGCGCGGTCAGAGCGGCCTCGACCTCGCCGAGCTCGATGCGGAAGCCGTGCAGCTTGACCTGGTCGTCGGCGCGGGAGACATAGGTGAGCAGGCCGTCGGCGTCCCGGCGGACGAGGTCGCCCGTGCGGTACATGCGGCTCCCGGCGGGCCCGTACGGATCGGCGACGAACCGCGCCGCCGTCAGGCCGGGACGCTTCAGGTAGCCGCGGGCGAGCCCGTCGCCGGCGACGTAGAGCTCGCCGGTGACGCCCGGCGGCACCGGCCGCAGACCGGTGTCCAGGACATGGGCGCGGGTGTTGTCGACGGGACGTCCGAGCGGCACGGTCCCCTCGCCCGGTGTGGCCGCGTCCGCGTCCCGGTGGTGGTGGGCGGTAGCGTCGATCGTCGTCTCGGTGGGGCCGTAGAGGTTGTGCACCTCCACCCGCCAGGACCGTCCGACGCGCTCGGCCAGGGGCCGGGGCAGGGGTTCGCCGCCGCACAGGACGGCGCGCAGGGTCCCGGGCGCCGCGCCGGGTCCGGTCTCGGCGAGGACGAGCGCGAGGTGCGAGGGCACGAACTGGACCAGTGTCGCGCCCGCGTCCCGCATCCGGGCCAGCAGCCCCGCCGGGTCGTGGTTGAGGGCGGGCGGCACGGGGCAGGTGGCGCCGCCGTGCAGGAGCGGCAGCCAGGTCTCCCACACCGAGGCGTCGAAGCTCGGTGAGGTGCGGGCCAGGACCCGGTCCTGCCCGGTGAGGCCGAGGTGGCGCGCCATCCACGCCATGTGGTTGGTCAGGGAGGCGTGGGTGACGACGACGCCCTTGGGCCGGCCGGTGGAGCCCGAGGTGTAGATGACGTACGCCGCGTCGCGCGGATCGGGCGCGGCGGCCGGCGGCGCGGCGCGTCCCGTGGACCAGGCGGCCCGGTCGTCGAGCGCGAGGACGGGCAGGGAGCCGCCGTAGCGTGCGGCGCGGGCGGTGCCGTGGGTGAGGAGCAGTGCCGGGCGGGCGTCGTCGAGCATGTGGCCGACGCGCGCCTCGGGGTACTCCAGGTCGACCGGCAGGTACGCGGCCCCGGCCTTGACGACGGCCAGCATCGCGACGACCTGGTCGGCGGTGCCTTCCAGGGCGAGGGCGACGAGGTCCCCGCGGCCGATGCCGCGGTGGCACAGGTGGTGCGCCAGGTCGTCGGACAGGGAGTCGAGTTCGCGGAAGGTGAGGGAGAGCGCGCCGTCGGCCACGGCCGTCGCGGCGGGGGTCCGTGCCGCCTGGGCGCGGAACGCGTCGGGGGCCGTACGCGCCGCGACGGGCCGGACCGGTCCGTGCGCGGCCCGTCCGACGCTCCGCCGCTCCGCGTCGTCCAGGACGTCCGCGGCGTGGACGCGCCCGTCGGGGTCGGCGGCGAGCGAGGCGAGCAGCCGGGTGAGCCGGGCGGCCAGGGCGTGCGCGGTGGCGGGGGCGAACAGCTCGGTGGAGAACTCCACCACCGCGTCGAGGCCGTCGGGCCGTCCCGCGCCGTCCCGCTTCTCGCTGAAGGTGAAGGTCAGGTCGAACTTGCTGATGCCGGTGTGCACGGGCTGCTCCGTCACCGTGAGCCCGGGCAGGTCGATCTCGGCGTCGGCGTGGTTCTGCAGGACGAGCATGGTCTGGAAGAGCGGGTGGTGGTTCTGCGCCCTGACCGGGCTGACTGCGTCCACCAGCCGCTCGAACGGCAGGTCCTGGTTGGCGTACGCCGCCAGGTCGAACTCCCGCACCCGGTCCAGCACTTCGGCGAAGGTGGGGTCCCCGCTCAGATCGGTGCGCAGGACCAGGGTGTTGACGAAGAACCCCACCAGATCGTCGAGCGCCTCGTCGGTCCGTCCGGCGACGGCGGTGCCGAGCGGGATGTCCTCACCGGCGCCGTGCCGGGACAGGAGCACCGCCAGGCCGGCCTGGAGCACCATGAAGAGGCTGCACCCGCGGGCACGGGCGAGCCCCGCCAGGGCGCGGTGGGTGTCCGCGTCCACGGGGAAGGCGAACGCGTCGCCGGAGTGCGCGCCGACGGCGGGGCGCGGGTGGTCGTGGGGCAGGTCGAGCAGGCCGGGGGCGCCCGCCAGGGCGGTGCGCCAGAAGTCCAGCTGCCGGGCCGCCCGGCCGTCCGGGTCGTTCTCGTCGCCGAGGAGCGCGCGCTGCCACAGGGTGTAGTCGGCGTACTGGACGCCGAGTTCCGCCCAGGGCGGCTCCACTCCCTCGGCGCGTGCCCGGTAGGCCGTGCCCAGGTCGCGGGCGAGCGGGGCGAGGGACCAGCCGTCGCCCGCGATGTGGTGGACGACCAGCACGAGGACGTGGTCCTCGGCACCGAGCTCCATGAGCCGGGCGCGTACGGGGATGTCCGTGCTCACGTCGAAGGCGTGCGCCACCTCGGCGCTCAGGATCTCGTCGAGACGGCCGGGCGGCACGGCGCGGGGCGTCAGGTCGAGGTCGGCGCCCTCCGCGCCGAGGACGAGCTGGCGCGGTACGCCGTCGGTCTCGGGGAAGACGGTGCGCAGGCTCTCGTGGCGTTCGACGACGTCCGCGAGCGCGCTCTCCAGGGCTTCCGGGTCGAGCGGGCCGCTCAGCCGGAGCACGAGCGGCACGTTGTAGGTGGCGCTGGGCCCCTCGAACCGGTTGAGGAACCACAGGCGCTGCTGCGCGAAGGACAGCGGCAGCGGATCGGGGCGGCCCGCGGCGCGTTCCAGCGGGGTCCTGGCCGCCGCGGCGCCGTCCAGCGCGGCGGCGAGCGCCTGGGGTGTGGGGTGCTCGAACAGCGCCTTGACCTGGACCTCCACCCCGAGGACGGGGCGGATGCGCGCGACGAGCCGGGTGGCGAGCAGCGAGTGGCCGCCCAGGGCGAAGAAGTTGTCGTCGGCGCCCGCCCGGTCGAGGCCGAGCACGTCGGCGAAGAGCCCGCACAGGATCTCCTCGCGGACGGTGCGGGCCGCGCGCCCCCGGGCCGGGGCGTGGTGCTCCGGGGCGGGCAGGGCCCGTCGGTCCACCTTGCCGTTGACCGTCAGCGGCAGCGCGTCGAGCGCGACGAACGCCGAGGGCACCATGTAGGCGGGCAGGGACCGGCCGACGGCGCGGGCGAGGTCGCCCGGATCGGGCCGCGCCCCGCCGGACGGCACCACGTACGCGACGAGCCGCCGGTCGCCCGGGGTGTCCTCGCGGACGACGGCGAAGGAGTCTGCCACGCCCTCGCAGCAGGCCAGCACGCCCTCGATCTCGCCGAGTTCGATGCGGTAGCCGCGCAGCTTGACCTGCCCGTCGGCGCGGTCGACGTAGGCGATCTGTCCGTCGCGGGTCCACCGGACGAGGTCGCCGGTGCGGTACATGCGGCCGCCCGCCGCGTCGAACGGGTCGGCGACGAAGCGTGCGGCGGTCAGTCCGGGAAGCCCGGTGTACCCGCGTGCGACGCCTCGCCCGGCGAGGTACAGCTCGCCCGTGACACCCGGCGGAACGGGTCCCAGGGAGCCGTCGAGGACGTACAGCCGCATGCCGTCGAGGGGGCGGCCGATGGGCGGGGGGCCGGACGGAAGGCCGGCCGGCACGTCGTAGCGGGTGGCGAAGGTGGTGGTCTCGGTGGGCCCGTACACATGGAGGACGCGCAGGCCCGGCGTGGTGCCGGCGACCCGCTGCATCGCGTCCGGCGAGGCCAGTTCCCCGCCGGCGCAGACCAGCCGGAGGCCCGCGAAGGCGCCCGGCCCGGTCTCGGCGATCACGTTGAACAGGGCGGTCGTCAGGAAGACGGCGGACACGCCGTGCTCATGGACGGCGTCGCCGAGGACCCCGGCCTCCAGGGCACCGGGCGGTGCCACGACGATCCGGCCGCCGTTCAGCAGGGGGGTCCAGATCTCGAAGGTGGACGCGTCGAAGACGTACGCCGAGTGCATCAGGACCGCGTCGGCCGCACCGCCTTCCCAGGCGGAGTCCGCGGCGAGCGCCGCCACGTCGCCATGGGTGACCCCCACCCCCTTGGGCAGACCCGTCGAACCCGAGGTGAACATCACGTACGCGAGCGAGCCGGGACCCGGCACGTCGGCCGGGCGGCCCGGCCGCCCGGGGGCGCCTCGCAGGACGCGGCCCAGCCGGTCCACGACCACGACCGGTGTCCGGCGGGCCGCCGTGGTCACCCAGGGGGAGGCGAAGGCCTCCTCGTCCACGACGAGGGCCCGCACGGCGGCGACCGCCGCGACCTGGTCGAGCCGCTCCCCGGGCCAGCGGGCGTCCAGCGGGACGTAGGCTCCGGCCGCGCGGACCGTGCCCAGCGTCACCGACACCACGGCCGGCGACCGGGAGAGCAGGACGCCCACCGCGGACTCGGGTCCGACGCCGAGTCCCGCCAGGGTGCGGGCGAGGCCGTCGGAGATCCCGTCGAGTTCGGCGTAGGTGAGGGTGGCGTCGTCGCCGGTCACGGCCACGGCGTGCGGGTCGCGGCGCGCCCGGGCCGCGAAGAGGGCGGGCAGGGTGGCGTCCCGGGGGGCGGCGGGCAGAGCGCGGCCCGTGCCCCGGTGCGTGACGCGGGCGTGCTCGTCGGGCGTCATCAGGCCGTAGCCCGCCAGCGGCAGTCCCGGGTCGTCGGCCACCTGTTCCAGGAGGCGGACCAGGCGGGTGGCGAGGCTTTCGACGGTGGCCCGGTCGAACAGGGCGGTGGCGTACTCGATCCCGGCGGTGAGGCGGCCCTCCTCCCGCTCCTCGGTGAAGGCGAAGGTGAGGTCGAACTTGCTCAGGCCGTTGTGGACGAGCCGGTCCTCGACGCGCAGGCCCGGCAGGTCGGGGCGGACGGTCTCCTGGTTCTGGAGGACCAGCATGGTCTGGAACAGCGGGTGGTGGTCGCGGGCGCGGACGGGGTTGACGCTCTCGACGAGACGCTCGAAGGGCACGTCCTGGTGCGCGTAGGCGGCCAGGTCGAACTCGCGTACCCGTACGAGGAGTTCACGGAAGGTCGGGTTGCCGGACAGGTCCGTGCGCAGGACGAGCGTGTTGACGAAGAAGCCGACCAGGTCCTCCAGCGCCTCGTCCGTGCGGCCGGCGACGGGCGAGCCGAGCGGGATGTCGTCGCCCGCGCCGTGCCGGTGCAGGAGGGTGGCCACCGCCGCCTGGAGCACCATGAACAGGCTGCTGCCCGACTCGCGTGCCAGGCGCGGGAGCCGGGCGTACACGGGCGGCGGCACGTCGAAGGTGTGGACGGCGCCCCTGGGGTCGGCGGTGACCGGGCGCGGCCGGTCCAGCGGCAGGTCGATCAGCCCGGGCAGACCGGCCAGGGCGGTGTGCCAGTGGTCGAGCTGCTGCCGCAGCACGCTCCCCGGTGCGACGCCGTCGCCCAGGGCCTCGTGCTGCCAGAGGGTGTAGTCGGCGTACTGGAGCGGGGTGCCGGACGCCGGTTCCGGCGCCCGGCCCGCGAGTCGGGCCCGGTAGGCCTCGCCGAGGTGGCGGGCGAGCGGGGCGAGGGACCAGCCGTCGCCCGCGATGTGGTGCAGGACGAGCACCAGGACGTGGTGGCCGGGCGCGGAACGCAGCAGCAGCGCGCGCAGCGGCGGGTCCACGAGGACGTCGAACGGCTCGCGCACGGCGGCCAGGACGGCCGCCTCCAGGTCGCCGGGGGCCGTCGCCACGACCGGCAGCGCGGGGGCGACGGCGTCCGCGGGAAGGACCAGCTGGTGCGGTGTGCCGTCCTGTTCGGGGAACAGCGTGCGCAGCGACTCGTGCCGGCCTACGACGTCGTGGAGGGCGGACCGCAGGGCGTCCGGGTCCAGGTCCCCGTCGAGTTCGAGCACCAGCGGGATGTTGTAGGCGGAGCCGGGTCCTTCGAGCCGGTTGAGGAACCACAGGCGCTGCTGCGCGAAGGACAGCGGCAGCGGATCGGGCCGCCGCGCGGCGGGCACCACCGGCGGGCGGGCCGGTCCCGGCGCGTCGAGGACACGGGCGAGGCCGGCCACGGTCGGGTGCTCGAAGAGGGTGCGTACGGCAATCTCGGCGCCCAGGACGGCACGGACACGGCTGACGACGCGCATGGCGAGGAGCGAGTGGCCGCCGAGGTCGAAGAAGCTGTCGTGCGGGCCCACCCGGGGTGTGCGCAGCACGTCGGCGAAGATCCCGGCGAGCAGGTCCTCCTGGAGGGTGCGCCGGCCCGCTCCGGCGGGAGCCTCCGCGCCGGACCCGGGCTCGGGCAGGGCGCGCCGGTCCGCCTTGCCGCTGGGCAGCAGGGGGAGCTCGTCCAGGAGGACGACGGCGCCGGGCACCATGTAGTGCGGAAGGGTCTCCGCGAGGGCGTCGCGCAGCTCGGCGGGGCGCGGGGCGGGGTCCCCGGTGACGGCGTAGGCGACGAGCCGGCGCCGGCCGGGCGTGTCCTCACGGATCACCGCGCACGCCGCGGTGACGCCGGGCCGTGCCAGGAGCGCGGCCTCGACCTCCCCCAACTCGATGCGGAATCCACGGAGTTTGACCTGGTCGTCGGTGCGGGCGACGTAGTCGAGCAGACCCTGCCGGTTCCACCGGACGAGGTCGCCCGTCCGGTACATGCGGGTCCCGGGGGCGGCGAACGGGTCGGCCACGAACCGGGCGGCGGTCAGGGCCGGGCGGTCCAGGTAGCCCCGTGCGAGGTTGGGGCCCGACAGGTACAGCTCACCCGTGACACCGGGCGGTACGGGCCGCAGCCGGGCGTCGAGCACGTAGGTGCTCATGGTGTCGACGGGGAGGCCGATCGGCACGGTCTCGGACGGTGTGCGGGCGTCCGGTCCTCCGGCGCGGTGCGCGGTCGCGTCGATGGTCGCCTCGGTCGGCCCGTAGAGGTTGTGCACCTCGGCACCCCAGAGGCCGGCGACGTCGTCGGCGAGGGCGCGCGGCAGCGGTTCGCCGCCGCACAGGACGGCGCGCAGCGCGGGGAGCGGCGCGGTGCGGGCGGCCTCGGCGAGGACGAGGGCCAGGTGCGAGGGCACGAACTGCGCGACGGTGACGCCGGAGCGGTGCATCCAGGAGACGAGGGCGCGGGGTTCCCGGTTGGCGTCCTGCGGCAGCACGCAGACCTCGGCGCCGTTCATCAGGGGGAGCCAGAGCTCCCACACGGAGGCGTCGAAGCTGGTGGAGGTACGGGCGAGCACCCGGTCCCGGGGTGTCACGGCCAGGTGCCGCGCCATCCAGGCCATGTGGGAGGCCAGCGCGGCGTGCGGGACGACCACGCCCTTGGGACGGCCGGTGGAACCCGAGGTGTGGATGACGTAGGCGGGGTCCGCCGGGTGCGGCGTGTGCGGGAGCGGCCCGACGGGGCCCGCGGGAACGGCCGCCGGGTCGTCGAGGGCGAGCCACGGTACGCCGCAGGGCGGCAGGGAGGCGTGGACCTCGGTGGTGGTGAGCAGCAGGACGGGGCGGGCGTCGTCGATCATGTGCCGGATGCGGGCGGGCGGGTACTGGGGGTCGACGGGCAGGTAGGCGGCGCCGGAGCGCAGGACGGCCAGCATGGCGACGGCGGTGTCCACGGACGGCGGCACGGCGAGCGCCACCCGCTCCTCCCGGCCTGCGCCCCGTGCGCGCAGGACGTGGGCGACGGCGTCGGCACGGGCGTCGAGTTCGGCGTAGGTGAGGCTCCGGTGCTCGTCGCGCACGGCGACGGCGTCGGGGGTGCGCACGGCCCACTGCCGTACGGCCTCGGGGGCGTTGGCGGCGGGCGACGCGAGCTCCGCGCCCCGCCCCCGGCCGAGGACGAGGGCCCGCTCGCCCGGTGCGAGGGGGTCGAGGTCGCCGACGGCCCGGTCGGGGTCGGTCACGGCCAGGGTGAGGACGCGGGCGAAGCGGGCGCACAGGGCGCGGGCGGTGGCGTCGTCGAAGAGGTCGGTGGCGTACTCCAGGTAGCCCCCGATGCCGCCCGCGGTGCCCGTACCGGCAGCCTGGGCGGTCGCGGCGGTCTCGGCGGTCGCGTCCGCCGGGTGGGTGGGGTCGGCGGGTCCGGTGCGTTCGGCGGGTCCGGTGCGTTCCGTGAGCGAGAACGTCAGGTCGAACTTGCTGACCCCGGTGTGCCGGGACCGGTCGTGGACGGTGACGCCGGGGAGGCCGAGTTCCGCTCGCTCCTGGGTCTGGAGCACCAGCATGGTCTGGAAGAGCGGGTGGTGGTCACCGGAGCGTTCGGGGTTCAGCGCCTCCACGACCCGCTCGAAGGGGATGTCGCCGTGGCTGAAGGCCGCGATGTCGAACTCCCGCACCCGTCGCAGCAGTTCACGGAAGGAGGGGTCACCCGAGAGGTCCGTGCGCAGGACGACGGTGTTGACGAAGAACCCCACCAGATCGTCGAGCGCCTCGTCGGTGCGCCCGGCCACCGCGGTGCCCAGGGTGATGTCGTCACCGGCGCCGTGGGCGTGCAGCGTCACGGCGAGGGCCGCCTGGAGCAGCATGAAGGGGGTGCAGCCGGTGGTGCGGGCGAGCCGGGTGAGCGCGGCGTGCGCGGCGGCGGGCAGCTCGAAGGGGACGGCGTCGCCCCGGTGCCCGGCCACCGGGGGGCGGGGCCGGTCGAGGGGCAGGCCGAGCAGGTCGGGGGCGCCGTTCAACGCCCGCCGCCAGAAGGCGAGCTGGCGTGCGGCGAGACTGTCCGGGTCGCCGTCGGCGCCCAGGAGACGTTGCTGCCAGAGCGTGTAGTCGGCGTACTGGACGCGTAGCGCGGGCCAGTCGGGCGTGCCCGTACCCGCGCTCCTGGCGCGGTAGGCGGCGCCCAGGTCGCGGCTCAGCGGTGCCAGGGACCAGCCGTCGGCGACGACGTGGTGCAGGACGAGGGCGAGGACGTGGCGGGCGGGGGCCAGCCGGAGCAGATGGGCGCGTAGACCGGCGTTCCCGGAGAGGTCGAAGGGCACGGCCGTCAGGTGGCGCACCGTTTCTTCGGCCCAGGCGTCCGGGTCGGTCCCGGCGGGGGCCGCCTCGACGACGAGCGGGACGAGCGCGGCGGCGGCTTCCGGGCCGAGGACCCGCTGGCGTGCCACACCGTCGTGTTCGGCGAAGACGGTGCGCAGGCTCTCGTGCCGGACGACCACGTCGGTCAGGGCGCCACGCAGGGCGTCGGTGTCCAGGGGGCCGTCGAGGCCGAGCACCAGCGGGACGGTGTAGGTGTCGCTGGGCCCTTCGGCACGGTTGAGGAACCAGAGGCGCTGCTGCGCGGGGGACAGCGGCACCGCGTCGGGCCGCCGCTGCGGGGTGAGGGCCGGACGGGCCGTCCCGGTGGTGTCGAGGGCGGCGGCGAGGGAGGCGACCGTGGGGTGGTCGAAGAGGGTACGCATGCCGACTTCGGCCCCCAGGGCGGTCCGCACCCGGCCGGCGAGGCGGGTCGCGAGCAGGGAGTGGCCGCCGAGGGAGAAGAAGTTGTCGTCGGTGCCGACGGCCGGCACGCCCAGGACATCGGCGAACAGGCCTGCCAGCACCTCCTCGTAGGCGGTGCGCGGGGCGCGGTCGGTGGTGAGGACGCGGGGGGCGGGCAGTGCGCGGCGGTCCACCTTGCCGTTGGCGTTCAGGGGCAGCGCGTCGAGGACGACGAACGCGGACGGCACCATGTACGCGGGCAGGGTGCGCCCGGTCAGTCGGGCGAGGGCGGCGGTCTCCGGCCGGGTGCCGGGTGCCCCCGTCACATAGGCGACGAGGCGCCGGTCACCGGGTATGTCCTCGCGGACCAGGACGCAGGCGGCGCGCACGTCCGGAGCGGCGAGCAGGGCGTTCTCGATCTCGGCGGGCTCGATGCGGAAGCCGCGGAGCTTGACCTGCCCGTCCACGCGTCCGACGTACTCGATGTCGCCGCGCGCGGTCCAGCGCACCAGGTCGCCGGTGCGGTACATGCGGGCGCCGTCCGCGTCGTGGGGGTCGGCGACGAACCGGGTGGCGGTCAGCGCGGCACGGCCCAGGTAGCCGCGGGCGACGCCCCGTCCGCTCAGGTACAACTCCCCCACCACGCCGGGCGGTACCAGCCCGAGGGCGCCGTCGAGCACGTGCAGGCGCATGCCGTCGAGGGCCCGGCCGATGGGAGGCGTTCCGGGTGTGTCCGGCGTGACCGGGTGGCGGGTGGCGAAGGTGGTGGTCTCCGTGGGCCCGTACACGTGCAGGACACGGGTGGCGGGCGAGGCCCCGGCCACCTGCTGCATCAGCCCCGGGGTGGCGGCCTCGCCGCCGGCGGCGACGAGGCGCAGTCCCGCGAACGCGGCGGGGTCGGCCTCGGCCACCACGTTGAACAGGGCCGTCGTCAGGAACAGCGCGGTCACCCCGTGCCGTCGTACGACGTCCTCCAGGGCCGGGGCGTCCAGGACACCTCCGGGGGCGACGACCACACGGCCGCCGTTCAGGAGCGGCACCCAGATCTCGAAGGTCGAGGCGTCGAAGACGTAGGCGGAGTGCAGGAGCACCGCGTCGCACGCGCCGTCCGACCAGGTGGTGTCGGCGGCGAGCGCGAGGACGTCGGCGTGGGTGACGCCGACCCCCTTGGGCAGGCCGGTGGAGCCGGAGGTGAACATCACGTAGGCGAGGCGGTCGCCGTGGGTGACTCCCGGCAGCGGCCCCCGCGACGGCGGGGCGCCGCGTAGGACGTCGCCGAGACCGTCCACGACGATCACCGTCAGGCCGGCGGCCGCGTTCGCGACCCAGGGGTGCCCGGCCGTCTCCTCGTCCACCACCAGCGCCCGCACCCGGGCGGTCCCCGCCACGCGGTCGAGCCGTTCGGCGGGCCAGGCCGCGTCCATCGGCACGTACGCGGCGCCCGCGCCCACGATGCCGAGCGTGGTGGACACGGTCGCCGCCGAACGGGCCATGAGGACGCCGACGCCGTCCTCGCCGCCGATGCCCGAGTGGAGCAGGGCGCCCGAGAGGCGGTCCGCCGTCCGGGCCAGTTCCCGGTACGACCGGGTGACGGCGCCGTCCACCACGGCCGGTGCGTCGGGTGTCAGCCGTGCCTGCGTGCCGAACGCCTCCGGCAGGCTCACCGCCGTCCTCCCGGCCGGGAGGGCGGCGCCCCGCCCCTGGGCGAGCAGCGCCCCGGTGGCCGCGTCGTCGAGCAGGGGCAGTTCACGCAGGAGGGTGCCGGCGTCCGCCCCCGCGAGCGCGGCGACGAACGGGACGACGGCCTGCTGGAGCAGCCGTACGTCCTCGGGGTGGTACAGCTCCGGGTTGGCGTCGAAGCCGATCAACGGGCCCTTCCCGGCGGCCCGTTCGGACACGAAGAGGGAGACGTCGCCGACCGGGCCGATGGACAGCACGCGGGAGGGCGCGGGGCTGCCGTCGAAGTCGAGGTCGTAGTCGTAGCCCAGGATGTTGACGACGACATCGGGCAGGTGCCCCGCACCGTCGGTCATGTTCATCTCACGGGCGAGCTGTTCGCGGGAGAAGCGGCGGTGCCGCAGCGCGCCGCGCATCTCGTCGGCCGCGGCGCGCACGAGGGCGCCGACGGTCATGTCCTCGGTGACGGTCAGACGCAGCGGCAGGATGTTGGCGGTCATGCCGATGACGTGCCGCAGCCCGCCGTGACGGCCGTTGGAGGCGAGGCCCACGGTGACGTCGCGCGCGCCGCCGACGCGCCCGGCGTACGCGGCGACCGCTCCCACGAGGGCGGCGGTCCAGCTGGTGCGGTGGCCGGCGGCGAGCGCGCGCAGGTCGTCGAAGACCGTGACGGGCAGGGTCTCGCCCGTGTGCATCCGGACGTCCGCTCCGGCGCGCGCCGCCGGGTCCGGGGTGTCGGTGCGCCGACGGACGAGCGCCGTGCCGTTCCCTCGCGCGAGGTCCCCGGCCCCGTCCGGCGCGTCACGGCCCGCCCGGCCGGCGAACCTGGCCGTCCAGTAGGCGCGGTCGGCCTCGTGGCGCTCCGAACCCAGGTAGGCCGCCTCGTCGGCCACGAGGTCACGCAGGGGCGCCGCGGCGGGCGGCACGACGGTGGTGAGGTCCTCACCGCGTACGGCGCGCCCGTAGAGCTCGGCCACGGTCCGGCCGAAGACGGCGCCGCCGAGACCGTCGACGGCGATGTGGTGGAAGCGGACGTACCAGTGGTGCAGCCGCGCACCGAGGCGCAGCAGCGCGAAGTGGTGGCGCGGGGCGTCGAGCCGGTCGACGGAGGACATGTCCTCGGCCATGTAGCGCTCGGCCGCGGCGGCGGGATCGTCCTCGCCGGACAGATCGACACGGTGGAGCCGGTCGGTGCCGGAGGCGTCCCTGGGGACCACGCGCTGGCGCACGCTCTCCCCCTGGACGGCGAACTCGAGGTTGAGGCTGTCGCAGAGGGCGACGGCCCGGCCGAACGCGGCGGCGAACAATTCCTCGTCGAGGTCACCGTCGATCTCGAAGCATTCCCCGATGTTGTATCGGGGGCTGTCGGGATCGACGAGTTGTCCGTACCAGACACCTTGCTGGGCCGTTGTCAGTTCGAAGAACTCGTCGGGGTGCGCGTCGGTCGGAGGAGTGGGGAGAGAGCGGTTTTCCTGCATGCCGGTCCACACCTTTGGGGAGAGATTTCGGGGACGGTGAAGAGGGGCCGGGTGAAACCGACCGCGCCGGGGCACCGGTCATCGACGCCGGTACCGGCGTTGGCGGAGAGAGGGGTCACCGCGCCTGAGGCGTCAGGAGCGGAAGGGGATCTCCCGCCGGACCTGAACGTCCGGCAGGAGAGCGCGTTTCCCTCGCCGTCATGGCCTATCCATGCGTGGCCGCACGGCAGCCCACGGATGGTTTATGAACACCCCATGACGACAAAATGAGCACCTGTGAGCAAGGCTTGACGATTACCCGTTCATGTCCGATCGCTTTCGCTCGAACAAGAACAGATTCGATCAGGCCGGAGAGCCCGCACAGGGCTCGACCTGGGGATGTGCCTCCGGTCCGGACGCCGGCCTAGCCCGCGTCGGCCTCCGTCGCCCGCACCAGGCCGGCGGGCCGCATATCGGTCCAGGCGTTCTCGATCACGTCGAGACATTCCTGACGCGACCCTTCCGGACCCGCGGAGCGCCAGCCGCCCGGAATCTCGATATGCGCGGGCCACAGCGAGTACTGGCCCTCGTCGTTCACCAGCGCCACGAACCGTCCCGACTCGTCATCGAAAGGATTGGTCACGGCCGTCCCCCCACCTGTTCTCACACTTTCCACGACATGTTCATCAGTGATCCCCCGGCCTGTCGCGTAGGTCGTTTTCCGCGACACGCCATCGAGCCCCCGACATCCCCGTGGCGCGATCTCCGCCGGCGCGGAACGGAGATACGTACGCGTATCCCGCATGCCGCCGACAAACCGATGACCGAACCACGGTGGACGCGTTGTCACCCGTTCACGCCGATCACATTAGAGGACCCGGGGCCGCGAACGGCGCGTATTCGGCCGATTACTTACACACACCGAAGGTGCCACCGGAAAGCACGCCGGTCCGGCGAATATGCCAGCGGACGGCGTACGGAAATTTCCGGCCACGCAGATGTCCCTATAGTCCGGTAGGCATTGATATGACCCGCGCATTTTCAGATAACCACGGGAGTGCGCCCGCGTACTTCCCTTACATACGAAGATCCCATCGAGCCCCCGTGCGCCGGTTACGCGCCCCCGTCCGCCCGGCGAGGCCCGGACAGTCGGCAGCAGGCCGGCCCGGCGGCCCCCCCCGGGGGGGGCCGGGGGGGCCGGGGGCGGGGGGGGGGGGGGGGCCGGGGGGCGGGCGGGAAGCG
>NZ_JBHVQX010000012.1:113632-192074 GCF_042886395.1 Streptomyces sp. NPDC058008
GTCCGCGGGCTTCCTGGCCCTGGCCCTCGTCCGCCCCGGCGGGGAGCCGGGGCGGACGAGGGCCGGTGGTGCGGGGCTGCCGTGGGCGCGGGAGTTCAGCGCGCGCCCGTCCCGGGTTCCAGGGACACCGCGTCCACCGTCCAGAACCAGTTGTTGCCGCCGGTGTAGCGGTAGCGGACGCGCGCGGTCCTGGCTCCGGCGGGCACCTGGAGCGTGATGGCCTCGTTCCTCGACGCCGTGTCGGCGGTGTAGGTCTTCACCGGCACCGGGGTGCCCCCGTCGTAGGAGACCAGCACCTCGCCCTTCTGCGGGGCTTCCTGACGGTAGTAGGTGGTGTAGCGCAGGACCGCCGTGGAGCCGCCCGTGACCGGCCAGGCCGGGGTGACCAGTGTGGAGTCGAAGGTGCCGCTGTGGCTCCTGTCGGCCCACTCGTCGCCGTCGGCGACCGCGAAGACGTTCCGGGCGCGGACGTTGTTCTCGCGGCCCTGGCCCCGTTCGGACGCGGTCCAGAACTCGTCGGTGGTGAAGGCCCAGCCGCGCCACTCGGTGACGCCTCCGCTGCCCATGGCGCTGTTGTCGACGGCCCAGCCGTCGGGCGGCGTGTGGGTGAAGCCGAGGACCGCGGCGCCGGTTCCGGTCTCGTCCACGCGGGTGCCGAGCCGGGGGCGCAGGGCGTCGAACGCGTCCGGGGCGGGCTGCTGGAGGGCGCGCCCGTCGAGGTCCCAGGCGGGGTCGACGGGGATGCCGAGGTGGGCGAGGGCGGACACGGCCACGTCGGGCATCCTGATGTCGTGGCGGGTGGAGCCCGGGGTGATGCCCGCGCCCGCCGCGATGAGGAAGGTCTGGCGCTCGGCGGCGCCGGCGCCGCCGTGGCCGCCCGCGTCGGTGTGGCCGTGGTCGGTGGTGACCATGATCAGCCAGTCCTCGGACCCGTAGGTGGAACGGTTCCTGACGGCCGAGACCATCTGGCCGACCTGTGCGTCGGCGTCGTGGATCGCGGTGAGGTAGGAGCCGTCGGCGGCGCCGTGGCTGTGGCCCACGTGGTCGATGTTGTCGAGGTGGACGAAGACCGCGTCCCGGTCGCCGTCGCGGAGTTCGGCCACCGCGCGGCGGGTGGTGCCGCTGTCGTACTCGGCGGAGGGTGTGGAGACCCGGGTGTCGACCTCCGGCGAGAAGATCGTGGTGGTGACGGGGGCCCAGGAGGCGACCGCGTAGGTGGAGAGGCCGGGCTTCGCGGTCTCGGCGCGGGTCAGGAAGTCGGGGTACCGGGCGAGCGCGTGCCCGGCGAACGCGTTGTCCTTCACCAGGTGCTTGTCCGGCCACACCCCGGTGATCACAGTCGACCAGCCGGGGCCGGAGAGCGTGGGTGCCAGCGGGGCGGCGTACAGCGCGCTGAGTGAGGTGAGGCCGCTCGCCATGAGGGCGTCCAGATGCGGCGCGTCGGCGTCCTTGATCCGGCCGAGGAGCGCGCCGTCGAGGCCGATGACGAGGACCTTGGGGGTACGGGCGGCGGCGCGTGCGGTGGTGGCCGCCGCGAACGGACCGACGGCCGCGGCGAGGGCCGCGGCGCCCATCAGGAGCGAGCGGCGGGACGGACCTGCGGACATGAATCGCCTCCATGGGGCGTACGGGGTGGTGCGACCCCCCTCACTCCGGGGGGAGTCGCATGGGGGCCGGACCTGTCGCCCTTCTGCTGCGGACGCGGTCCGGGGACACTCGGCCGGGATGTCCGGCGGCGGTCAGCTCCCGGTGGCCGACTTCCAGGCGTCCACATAGCCGTCCAGGTGGGTACCGATGTCCTGCCAGTCGGGCTCGAAGACCTCCACGCCCTTCATCAGCGCCGCCAGTTCGGTGGCGTTGGTGTCGGTGGCGGCCACGTCCTGCCGGGCCGCGAAGCCGCCGCCGACCGCGCTGACGTCCTGCTGGGCGCGGGCGGAGAGCATGAAGTCCAGGAGTTTCCTGCCGTTCTCGGAGTGGGGCGCCTTCGCGACCAGGCCCGCCGCGTAGGGGAGGGCGAAGGTCGTCGGCGTACCGCCGCCGCCCGCGGGGAACCAGATGCCGAGGTGGGGCATGTCCTTGGACTGGGCGAAGTTCATCTGCACGTCACCGTTGGCGACGAGGAGTTCTCCCTTGTCCACCTTGGGTGCCAGCTTCCCGGTGGACGCGGACGGCCCGACGTTGTTGGCCTGGAGCTTCTTGAGGTAGGCCATGGCCGGCTCCTGGCCGCCGAAGTCGTGCATCGCCTTGATGAGCACGGCGGTGCCGTCGCCCGCGACGCCCGGGGTGGAGTACTGGACCTTCTCCTTGTACGAGCCGTCGAGCAGGTCCTCCCAGGTCCTGGGGGCGGTGGTCAGCTGCTTCTTGTTGTAGACGAAGCCGAAGTAGTTGTTGACGACCGAGGTCCAGGTGCCGTCGGACGCCTTGTCCCCGGCGGCGACATGGTCGGAGCCGGCCGGCGTGTAGGCGTCCAGCAGGCCCTTGGAGCCGGCCTGCTGGATGAAGGGCGGGAGGGTGACGAGCACGTCCGCCTGGGTGTTGGACCTCTCGCGCAGCGTCCGCTGCACCAGCTCGCCCGATCCCCCCTCCACGTAGGCGACCTTGATGCCGGTCTCCTTCTCGAAGTCCTCGAAGACCTTGTCGTACCAGCCGTCGCCGTTCTCGCCCTTGAGGCCGTCGGCGCTGTACACGGTCACGACCTTCGCGTCGGAGGCGGCGGAGGATCCGCCGCAGGCGGAGAGCGTGGCGGCCAGGGCGAGGCAGCCGGCCGTGGCGGCCAGGGTCCTGAGGTGATGGGTGCGCATGGGTGTCGTGTCTCCAGGAGGTCGTCCGGTCACGGGAGTGCCGGTGGTCAGCGGTAGGAGGCCCTGGTCCGGATACGGGATACGCCGAGCAGCACGAGGAGCGTCGTCCCCATGAGGACCACGGCGACGGCCGCTCCGGTGAAGAGCGAGCCCCGGTCGGTGGCGGCGAAGATCTGCACCGGCAGCGGTGTCCAGTCGGGCGGGTAGAGCATCATCGTGGCGCTCAGCTCGCCCATCGACAGGGCAAAGCAGAGGCCGGCCGCGGAGGTGAGCGAGGGCAGCAGCAGCGGCAGCCTGATCCGCCACAGGACCTGGGCGGGGCGTGCGCCGAGCCCGGCGGCGGCCTGCTCGTACACCGGGTCGAGGCGCACGACGGCGGCCGAGACCGACTGGTAGGCGAACGCGGTGACGAGGACGGTGTGCGCCAGGATCACGATCCAGCGCGTCCCGTTGAGCAGGAGCGGCGGCCGGCTGAAGGCGACGAGCACCGACAGTCCGACCACGACGGACGGCACGGCGATCGGCAGCACGAAGAGCGCGTCCATGAACCGTCGTCCGCGCCGGCGCAGGGAGGCGGCGGCGAGGGCGGCCCAGCTCCCGACGGTGAGGGCGAGGAGGCTCGCCGCCAGCGCGGTGACCAGGCTCGTCCCCAGGGCCTGGAGCGAGTCGTCCCCGGTGGCGGCCGTGTAGTGCGCGCCGGTGGGGCCGGAGGGGAGGATCCCGGACCAGTTGGTGGCGAACGACGCGGCGACGACCACGGCCAGCGGTACGGCGAACAGCGGTACGAAGAGGACGAGGAAGAGGGCGCGGACGGCCCACCTCCCGGCGCGGCTATGCACCAGCACGGCGGCTCACCACCCGGTAGACGCCGTAGAGACCGACGGAGATGACGATGTTGACGACGGCGACCACACAGGCCGCCGGGTAGTCCGACTCCAGGATCGCCTTGCTGTACACGAGCATCGGCAGCGTGGTGACGTCCTTCGCGCCGGTGAACAGCACGATCCCGAACTCGTTCAGGCACATCACCAGGACCAGGCTGCCGCCCGTCGCGAGCGCGGGAAGCGCCTCGGGCAGGATCACCCGGCGGACGACGCGGACCGGACCGGCGCCGAGCGAGGACGCCGCCTCCAGCTGCGCGGTGTCCAGTTGGGAGAACGCGGCGAGCAGGGGCCGCATCACGAACGGCGTGAAGTAGGTGATCTCGGCGAGCAGCACGCCCCAGGGCGTGGTCAGGAAGTGGAAGGGCCCGTCGGCGGCTCCCGTGACGCCCGTCCAGACGCCGTTGGCCATGCCGGCGGTGCCGTAGACGAACAGCAGGGCGAGCGTGATCAGGAAGGACGGGAAGGAGAGGAACACGTCGATGAACCTGGCGACGGCCCGTGCGCCGGGGAACGGTACGAAGGCGATGACGAGCGCCAGGAAGAAGCCGAGGACGAGGCAGCCGAGGGTGGAGCCCACGGCGAGGCGGACGGTCGTGGCGAGTGCGGAGCGGAAGGCCTCGGAGGCGAAGACCTCGGCGTAGGGGTCGAGGGAGGTGCCGCCCTCGTCCGGGGTGACGGACTGCCGGACGACGAGGACCAGCGGGTGGACGAAGGCGAGCGTGAGGGCCACGACGGGCGGGACGGCCCAGAGGGCCGCCGGGACGCGCCGGGGCCGGCGGGGGCCGGGCGGTGGCTCCGGGGAGGGTGCCGTGCCGTCGTGCGGGGGCGGAAGCGGCCGGGCCGCCGGGCCGGAGGTGGCGGAGGCGCCGGACACGGAGGCGCTAGACATGGGTGCCCCCGGTGGGCCGGGCGCAGCTCTCGGGGGCCGTGGGGGCGCCGCCCGTCCCCGCCGGGAGCAGGACCGCGTCCTCCGCGGCGAAGTGCAGGGTCACCGTGTCCCCGAGGGCCGGTGCCTCCCGCAGTTCGCGTACGTCCGCGAGGACGCGGTGGCCGCCGGTGTCGACGTACAGGCGGTGGGTGGAGCCCCGCCACTGGACCTCGGCGAGCGTGCCGGTGAGCGTGTTCGGACCGGCACCGAGGCCGACCAGGTGGGGCCGTACGCAGAGGGTGGCGGCGGCGCCGGGCAGGGCCTCGCCGGGGGTGACGGTCAGCGGCTGCCCGGCGAAGTCGACGCTCCCCGGGACCGCGCCGGCCGTGACCGGCAGCAGGTTGGCGTTGCCGACGAAGGAGGCGGTGAACGGCGTGCGCGGGCGTCGGTAGAGCGCGTGCGGGGTGTCGCAGTCCTGGAGCCGCGCCTTGTCCATGACGGCGATCCGGTCGGCCAGGGTCAGTGCCTCGACCTGGTCGTGGGTGACGTAGAGGATCGAGACGTCCGGCAGTTCACGGTGGAGGCGGGCCAGTTCGGCCAGCATCCCGGAGCGCAGCTGGGCGTCGAGCGCGGACAGCGGCTCGTCGAGCAGCAGGACGCCGGGGCGGATGGCGAGCGCGCGGGCGATGGCGACGCGCTGCTGCTGGCCGCCGGAGAGCTCGCGCGGGTGGCGGTCGGCGTACGCGGCCATGCCGACGAGTTCGAGGGCCTCGGCGACCCGGCGCGCGACCTCGGCCCTGGCGGTCCTGCGGGCCCTGAGGCCGAAGGCGACGTTCTCCCGGACCCGCATGTGGGGGAAGAGGGCGTACTGCTG
Organism: Streptomyces sp. NPDC058008; assembly: GCF_042886395.1. Classification (NCBI taxonomy): domain Bacteria; kingdom Bacillati; phylum Actinomycetota; class Actinomycetes; order Kitasatosporales; family Streptomycetaceae; genus Streptomyces; species Streptomyces sp. NPDC058008. Next base: position 119,060 of record NZ_JBHVQX010000012.1, read on the forward strand.
GACCACCATGCCGATGCCCCGGCGGTGCGGCGGGAGTGCGGTCACGTCGCGGTCGCCGAGGTACACGCGTCCCGAGGCGGGCCGCACGAATCCGGCGACGGCGCGCAGCGCGGTCGTCTTCCCCGAGCCCGAGGGGCCGAGGAGGGCCATGACCTCGCCGGGTTCGACGGTGAGGTCGAACCCGTCCAGGACGACGTTGCCGTCGTAGGCGACGGTGACCCGGTCGAAGCGGATGCCGGAGGCCGCGGTGCCGCTCATGCTTCCACCCGGTCGATCAGGCCGGGCAGTTCGGCCACCGACCCGAGGACGTGGGTGGCGCCGTTCCGGAGGAGCTCGTCCCTGCCGTGGGCGCCGGTCAGGACACCGGCGACGATCCCGGCGCCGGACCGTACGCCGCCGAGCATGTCGTACGAGGTGTCCCCCGCCACCACGATCCGCCGGACGCCGTCCACGGCGCCGGTCCGCAGGAACGCGGCGAGGACCATGTCCGGGTAGGGGCGTCCGCGGCCTCCCGCGTCGGCCGGGCAGAGCGTCAGCGGGACGAGGTCGCGCCAGCCCAGCGCGTCGAGGATGGCGTCCTGGGTGGTACGGGCGAAGCCGGTGGTCAGGACGACGGTGCGGCCCCGGGCGGTGAGCTGTTCGACGGCCTCGCGCGCCCCGGGCAGCGCAGCGACGCGTCCGCCGTCGACGAGCGCGCCGTACGCCTCCTCGAAGGCGCTGTTGGCGCGGCGGGCCTTCTCCTCGTCGCCGAACAGGTGCCGGAAGACGGAGATCTTGGACTCGCCCATGGTGGCCCGTACGTAGTCGAGCTGGGCCGCGTGCTCCGTCGATCCGGGCCGGACACCCAGGTGCAGGGCGGCGGCGGAGAAGGCTTCCTCGACCAGTCCGCCGTCCGCGACGGTCGTACCGGCCATGTCCAGGACGACGAGGTCCATGCTGCGGTTGTCGGGAGGGGTCACGTGGTTCACCAGCCCAGTTCGTCTGCGGTCGTTTCGGCTATGGCGGGCGAGCAGGTCATGCCGCGGCCGCCCGGCCCGGTGACCAGCCAGACCCCGTCGCGCACCTGCTGGCGGTGGACGACGCGGCCGGTGTCGGTGCACTGGGCGTACACCCCGGCCCATCTGCGGCGCACGCGCGGCAGCGGGCGTCCGAGGAGGGACTCCACGACACCGGCGAGGTGCTCGTACGGTTCCTCCACGGTGTCGAAGGCGAAGGGGTGCTCGTACTCGTGGGTGTCGCCGATGGTCAGCCCTCCGTCCCGGCGCTGCACCATGAGGAGCTGCATCCGGTGGGCGGCGGCCGTCGGCGCCTGCGCCTGGCCGGAGTTGAGCGCGTCCAGCGCGGCACTCGCGTAGGCGGGGTAGTAGCGGAAACTGTCGGGGTCGGCGACGGAGGTGGTGAGGGGTTCGCCGAGCGGGTCGGTCTGCATCATCTGGAGGCGGACGCGGCGCACCGGCAGTTCGGGGCCGGCCAGTTCGCGGACGAGTCCGCCGAGCCAGGCTCCGGTGGCGAGGACCACGGCGTCAGCGGTGTGCACGTCGCCGTGGTCGTCGCGCACCGACGCGGTGCCGACCACTTCGCGCACCTCCCGGCCGCCGAGGAAGGTGTAGCGCCCGGAGGCCAGCAAGGCCTCCTTGAGGGCGAGTTGGGCGGTACGTGGTTCGACCGCCGCGTCCCTCCCGCACCACAGGGCCGCGGTGAAGGCGCCCCGCAGGGCGGGGTTCACGGCCCGTGCCTCGGCGGAGGTGAGCAGCCTGTAGCCGCGGGCGGCCGCGTCGGGCCGGGCGACGGCCGCCTCGGCGACGGCGGTCTCCAGTTCGGTGCGGAGCGGGGTGAGCGACCCGCAGGGCCGGAAGCCGAGGCCCGGCACCCTCTCCCCGACGGACTCCCACAGCTCACGCGCCCGCAGGGCGGCCTCCAGCTCCTCCCCGCCGGCCCGGCCACTCACCCATATCTGTCCGAAGTTACGGAGGGACGCCCCCCGCGCCTCGCTCTCGCGCTCGATCTGTACGACCTCGTGGCCGCGTTCCACTGCGTGCCAGGCGTGCATGGTTCCCACCACGCCGGCTCCTACGACGATGACTCTCACGACGGCAACGCTCCTCGGGACGGGTGACCCTCACCGGTCCGCGGAGCGACGGAAGGGTGAACTGGAGCGCACGTTTGGCCTAGACCCGTTATGTTTTCGTGATGCTCGGCGGCCCGCCGGGAACCCGGATCCGGCATCGGCAACTATCTGACGGGTCATCAAACTTCACAAGAACGCCACAACACACATACGATCTCCTCCACCGCGCCGCCAGGAGCGACCTGTGCGTCGGGAGACGGCATGGCGGCCTCCCCTGCGCGGGTCCGGATCTTCAGCGGTGACTCACCGCATGTGACAAGGGGGGCCTGCATGTCTTTTCGAGATGCAGCGGATCGGCCGGATTCCGACGGGTTCCGGAAGGGGCCGACCGGAACGGGGAAGGACCGCCTGCGCCGAGGAGGCCTGGCGGTCTGGCTCGTGGCGCTGGTCGTCACCGCCACGGCGTGCGCCACGGGGACACAGGACGCGGCAGCCGTACGGGCCGAGCCGTCGGCTTCCGTTTCGGCCTCGGCCTCGGCGAGCGCGGCCGCCCCGCCCTCCGCTTCGGCCTCGGCGGGCATATCCGCCTCGCCCTCCGCCACGCCCTCGACGTCCCCGTCCGCCTCTCCCACGAAGGCACCGGTCGTCAGGGCGACGGTGAGCGACTACACCGGCTGGACGCTCCACAAGGCCGTGGCGAACGCCCGCGACCACCACGTCGGCTCGGTGACGTACACGGACGCGAGCGAGCTGGGACGCACCGTGGCGCACACCTCCCACTGGAAGGTGTGCGGGCAGAACCTGTCCGCCGGCGAGTACAGCACCGCCACGAAGCTCAGGCTCAGGATCGTGGAGGTGGGCGAGTCGTGCGCACACCCGCCACGCGCCTCGTCCGGCAGCGGCGGGTCCTCGTCGTCCGGCGGCTCCGGCTCGGGTGGGGGCACGTCGGCGGGCAGCGGCTCGTCCTCGTCGGGCGGGGGCTCCTCCACGACGCAGGTGTGCAGCATCAGGTCCAACGCCGGCAACTGCTACCAGGCCGGACAGTTCTGCCGGAAGGCCGACGTGGGGGCCAGGACGACGAACGCGGCCGGGCGTGAGATCACCTGCGGCTTCGAGGCCGGCGCGAACCGCTGGCACTACTGAGCCGACGGCACCGCCCGCGCCGGCTCCGCGGGCGGGTTCGAGCGGTGCCGGTCACGGTCGCCCGACGAAGCGGAACGGGGTGGAGCGGGACGGACGGGACGGTCGGCGGCAGGCCGATGCGGTGGGGTGGGGTGCGGTGCTGTGCGGCGCACCGGCCGGCCCGGACTCTCCTGCGGCCGCCGTACGCCCCGGCGTTCACGGCGCGGGGTGGACTCCACGGCCCTGCGTCCGCCCGCGCCCGCCCCCTCGCTCGCCCGCCGCCAGGGCGCCCGCCGCCAGGACGTCCGCCTCCGGGGCGTCCGCCTCCGGGACGTCACCGCCGCCCGGACGCCCGCCGCCGGGACGTCCGGGGAGGACGCTCAGTCACCCGTTCTGCCGTCGGTCCGCTCGCGCAGGAGGTCGGCGTGGCCGTTGTGGCGGGCGTACTCCTGGATCATCACCAGGTAGACCCAGCGCAGACTGAGGCGCACTCCCCCGGAGGACACGAAGCTCTCGTCGAGGCCGTGTCCGGCCGCCGCCGCGTCGCACGCCCCGGCCTCGGCCTCGGCCCGGAACCGGGCGAAGTCCCGCTCCGCGTCGGCCGCGCGCACTCCGTCGAGCCCCTCGTTGCCGTCCGCCGGGCCGGTGAAGACGTTGCCGACGGCCTCACCGGCGAAGCTGCGGCGGAACCACCACCGCTCCACTTCCGCCCTGTGCCGGACCAGGCCCAGGAGGGTGGGGTCCGACGGCTCCACGGTCGTCCGGGCCAGCTGGGCCGGATCGAGTCACGCGCACGTGGACAGCAGGGTCCCCCGGTGCTGGTTCAGCCGGCCCTCCGGCATCCGGCGTTCGGGCACGACGCCCAGCGCACCCAGTTGCCGGGTGCGCTCGACCGGTGGCGCTGTCCATGTCATGGATCCACCCTGCCCCGCTGTCGGAACGGGTTCAAGCGGGCGGCCACGGGTTCCGGGGTCCGCACGGTCACGGGCTCCCCGCCGTTCCGGGCACCGCGCCACCCCCGGGCGCCCGTGGCCGGCAGGTCCTCAGTCCTGGCGGCCCAGGCGGGTGGTGAAGGAGAAACGGTCGCCGCGGAAGAGTGTGCGCACCCGCTCCAGCGGGCGCCCCTCGGGATCGCGTGAGAGGCGGTGCAGCAGCAGCATCGGCAGGGCGGGCGGCGTACCGATCAGGAGCGCCTCACGTGGGGTGGCGAGGACGGTCTCGATGCGCTCGTCCGCGTCCCCGAAGGCGGTCCCGACGCGCTCGTGCAGATAGGCGTAGAAGGAGGAGTCCGGGTCGAAGTCCTCGTCGAGGCGCGGGACTCGGGCGACGGAGACGTAGGTGCTCTCCAGGCCGACCCGTTCCTCGTCGGCGAGCAGGACGCGCTCCATGTGCCAGACCGGCTCGCCCGGAGGTACGCCGATCTCGGCGGCCAGTGCGGCGGGGCAGGGGAACTGTTCGAGCCCGGTCAGGTGACGTCCGGGGGTGCGGCCCTGGCGCCGGACGCCTTCGGTGTAGCTGGCCAGCGAGAGGGGCTGTTCCAGTTTGGGTCCGGCCACCACGGTGCCCCGGCCCTGCCGGCGCAGCCGGCCCTCCAGCAGCAGTTCGCGCAGCGCCTGCCGCACGGTCTCCCGGGAGACCTCGTAGCGCAGGGCCAGGTCCCGCTCGGTGGGCAGCAGCCCGCCCTCGCCCAGTTCGTCGAGGAGGTGGGAGACGCGCGCCTTGACCGCGTAGTACTTCGGGATGCGGCCGTGCTCCGGGATGCCGGAGCGGACGGGGGCGCCAGGTGCCTGGTCGTTCGGGTAGTCCACCGCCTGATGGTGGCAGACGGACATGAACACGGGTCGTCGGCGTACGGACGGAGGCCCGCCCCCGGATCCGGTACGGCGGCCGCGGTGACCGTTGGTCCTAGAATCCTGCCGTGAGCAGTGAAGATGCCGCCATCGAGGCGTTGGGCGTACTGGTGGACCCGGTGCGGCGCGGACTGTACCGGCACGTCGTCGGGTCACCGGGCGAGGTGGGGCGCGACGCGGCGGCCGAGGCGGCGGGGGTCTCCCGCTCGCTGGCCGCGTTCCACCTGGACAGGCTGGTGGAGGCCGGGCTGCTCGAAGTGGGCTTCCGGCGCCTTTCGGGGCGCAGCGGTCCGGGAGCGGGGCGGCCCGCCAAGGTGTACCGGCGGTCCGGGGGCGAGCACGCCGTCTCCGCACCGCCCCGCTCCTACGACGCGGCGAGCCGGCTGCTCGCCGAGGTGGTGGAACGGGCCGGCCTGGACGGTGAGTTGCAGGCCGCGGCACGGGCGGCCGGGGAGGCCGACGGGGGCGAGGCCGATCCGGTCGAGGCCCTGCGCTCCCGGGGCTACGCGCCGTACTGGGACGGCGGGACCCTGCGCCTGAACAACTGTCCGTTCCACGCGCTGGCCGATCAGTTCCCCGCGCTGGTCTGCGGGATGAACCTGGCCGGGATCCAGGGGCTGCTCGCCGGCTCGCCGGACGGCGAGGACTGGAACGCGACGATGGATCCTCTTCCCCAAGGGTGCTGCGTCGCCCTCCGGAGGACCCGGGAAGTCTAAAAAAACTTTCGTTGACTTTAGAAGGTCCGCCCGGGCATGCTGGGCTCGTGAACGACTTTCACCTCGCCCAGGTCAACGTCGGGCGGATCCTCGCCCCGCTCGGAAGTCCCCGGCTGGCCGACTTCGTGGCCCAGCTCCCCGAGATCAACGCACTCGCCGACCGGGCTCCCGGTTTCGTCTGGCGCATGGTCGACGACGACGGAACCGACTCGACGGGGCTGCGCCCCGAGAACGGCGACGACCTCTTCCTGATCAACTGCTCGGTCTGGGAGTCGGTCGAGGCCCTGCGGGACTACACCTACCGCAGTGAGCACCTGAAGGTGCTCGCGCGCCGCCGGGAGTGGTTCGAGCGCCTGGCCGACTTCCATCTGGCCCTGTGGTGGGTCCCGGCCGGGCACCGCCCGAGCGTGGCCGAGGCGATGGAACGCGTGGCCCTGATCCGCGAGAACGGCGAAGGCCCGGAGGCGTTCACCTTCCGCGCGCCCCACCCGCCGCCGGTCGAGTCGCCGACGGCCTGACCGGCGGCGGGAGCGCGCCGCTACGGACGCGGTGCCGAACCGGCCGGTCCCGGCCCGGGGCAGATCGCGTACGTACGCGTCCGGCGGGGCCCGCTCGGGGGATGCGGGCCCCGCCGGACGGGGCGGCCGGTCACCGGGCCGGGCGCCGTCGGGTTCGTCGCCGGGTTCCTCCAGGGCCGTCCGCCCGGGGCTGTCGCGTCCTCCCGGTCCGGTGCGACGCGGCGGCCCCGCCGCTGAACCGGTCCGCCCCCGCCTGCCCCGCCCCTGCCCGGAGTGATCCCGCGCGGCCCGCCGAAGTCGCCTGCGACACAATGCGGTTCGGGCGGGCACGAAGGGCCCCCTGGCCCCGGTAGCCGGGCGGAGGAGCCGTTCCGGTCCGGGCGCGCGGCTCCCGCCCCCGGGACCATCCCCGGAGGCAGCCCGGCCGCCGGTCAGCCCCCGGTGAGCAGCAGTTCGACTGCCTCCGCCGTCTCCGGGTGGCGTCCGACGAGTACCGCACCCGAGGGGTCCGGGGTCTCCGTCTCCCACACGCCCTCGCAGCCCAGCAGCTCCGCCACGCTGTCGCACGTCTCCGGGTACGCCCCGAGCAGTGCGGCCCGGCCGGATCCGCCGCCCCCCGCCTTCGGCGCGGCCGGGGCCTGCTCGGCTGCCTGCCACGGCGGCACCCACGCGTCGAGCGCCGCGAGCCGGCCGGGGAAGACGCGGCCGGCCTCGCGGATCAGGAGGGGGGCCAGGTCGGAGCCCTCGGCCCGCAGGGTGGTGATCAGCGTCGGCAGCCAGGGCAGCAGCACCGGGTCGGGCAGCCGGGCGAACGCGTTCGAGACGGCCTCGACGACGAAGCCGGCCAGCTGCGGCACCGGCTCCAGCGCGTGCAGGAATCCGCTGAGGTACCTCGGATAGGCGGGCACCGCCAGCGGGTCGGCCAGGAGTGCGTCGCACCGCTCCCTCAGCTCGGTGCGGGAGAGCTGCCCGAGGTGCACCTGGGCGGCCCACAGCAGCGCCACCCTGGAGGGCTCGTGCGGGTGGGACTGTGCGAAGGCCAGATCGAGCTGGGTCCGGTCGCAGCCGAGCGACAGGGCCAGGCTCTCCATGCTGAAGAGGAATCCCAGCATCGCGGCGACCTGGCGTACGGTCGCGTCCTCGTCGGTGAACGCCGTCGGCAGGAGCGTGCAGTAGTGCGCGTACCCCGTCTTGGCGAAGGACTCGATCCACGACGGCAGTACGGGCCGGCTGATCCGGTAGTACGCGAGGAGCCGGCGCACCCTGCGCAGGACCTCCGGCGCGCCGTCGACACTGCGCTCGGTGGCCAGCACCTCCAGGGCGCGGGTGCCCAGTTCGTCGGCGAGGCGGCCTCCGCGCAGGTACAGCACGGCGTCCTCGACGGCTCCCAGGACCTGGGCCGTGGTGGCGTTCGGGGCGTACGCGGCCCGGCGCAGGCGCTGTTCCAGGACCTGCTCGATGCTGACGCCCTCGTAGCCGAGCTCGATGAGCGCCCGCTGATGGGTGCCCAGCGCCAGGTCCCAGGACTCCTGCACCGACTGCTTGCCGAGCTCGCGCTCCCCCATGATCGGCCGTGCGGCGCCGTGCGGCATCAGGTGGCGCAGCATCCACAGCACGTCGGAGCACGCCCGCAGTTCCGGCTGTGCGGTCAGGTCCATCAGGGCCCGCTGGACGCCGCGCTGCTGAAGCCTGAGGTTCAGCGGGGCGAGGCGGTCGTGCACGTCGCGGGCCAGCGGCGGCAGCGCGTCGTAACCGACCTGGCCGATCCGGTCGCCGCCCATCAGGATCTCGACGAGGCGGCGGACGTCGCGCCTGCCCGGCACGGTCTCCTTCTCGATGCAGGTGACCGCCGCGTCCTGGAAGTCGTACGGGGTGGGCCTGGCCCGGTCCCGCATCCCGGCCAGCAGGATCGACGTCTCGAAGACCGCGATGGCGTCGGCGGTGGAGGCGAGGTAGCCGTTGCGGCGGGCCGAGCGCACGATCTCCACGGACCAGCCCAGGAGTTCGGCCTCGTCCAGCCCGTCGAGGGCGGGCGGGCTCTGGAGGAAGCCGGAGAGCTTGTCGGAGGGGGCCGCCGGTGCCACGGGGACGGCGGGCGCGGCGGCCGGCGGCTTCGCCGCCTTCCTGGTGCCCGCCTGGCCCGCGAGCCGGAAGGGCCGCACCTTGGTGCGCTTGAGGTTCTTCGCCCACTGGGTGGCGGCGATCGACACCGACCCGGCGGCCAGGCCGAACTGCGCCTCGATCGCCGCGTGGCTGGACGGGATCAGCCCGTGCAGCCAGGTGCTCCCGCTCGGCGGCGTGATCGCGAAGGCGTCGCTGCCGTGGACGCCGAACACCTCGACGCGGCTGGACGCGTGGAACGCGCCGCAGACGTAGAGGCAGTCCCGCGGGTCGGTGCCGGTCGCGGCGAGGTGCTCACGCATCCGGGTCCACATGTAGCGCTCGCGGTCCTCGTCCACCCTGACCCGGCCGGTGTCCCCGGGGGCGAGACGGCGGAACAGGCTGCCGATCAGGAGCATGACCTGACGGTAGGTGTCGTGGTCGCTGTCCCCGAGCGGCAGCTCGACGTACTGGTGCCACCACTCCGACCAGTGCCGCACACGTCCGTGGCGCAGCAGGTGCTCCTCCAGTTCGGCGAAACGGGGCCTCAGGTCCCCGATCTCCACACCGACGGCGTCGCCGTGGAGGGCCGCCTCCTCGTCCACGGGGCGGTCCTCCGCGCCGGTGGCCTCCCTGCCGTCCGCCTGCCACTGGAACACGTGGTCCGAGGACCGGTCGACGAGGACCAGTTCGACGCCGGGGGTGTCCAGCGCGTAGGCGATGGCCTGGTACTCGGCCGACGCCTCGGTGATCGGGGCGACGACCGACAGGGGTGCCCACTCCGCCGGGAAGCCCCTGACCTCGCTCGCGAACGCCTGGACGGCCACCGGCAGGCGGCAGTTGCGCAGCTCCGACAGCAGAGGCGCCATGTCCTCGCACAGCTCCAGGTAGACCACCTTCGGCTGCTTCTCCCGCAGCCGCCGGGCCATCGCGACCGCCGAGGCGGGCGAGTGGTGGCAGACGGGGAAGATCTCCAGCGGCTCCCGTACGGCGCGGTCGACGTCGTCGACGATGCCGAGGAGGATGCCCTGGAGGGCGTCCGGGCCGTCGGCGAACTCCTGTGCGGCTTGCTCCAGTTGCCCCCGGAGTGCGTCGAAGGGTGCCCCCTCGCTCAGGCCGCTCATGACAGGGTGGCGATCGCGTCGCGGCCGCCCTCCAGGAACTCCGGCCAGGGGCCGCCCTGTTCCTTGCCGCGCGGCTCGACGACACCGTGCAGGTACTTGTTGAGGATGGCCAGGTCCTCGGGTTCGCGCCGTGCCAGCGATCCGACGAGCGAGGAGGCGAGGGTGCGGGCGGTCAGGGTGCGTTCGCCGAAGAAGTTGCTGTGCAGGATCGCGTCCTCGAGTACGCCGATCTGCTCGGCGCTCGACAGCGCGGACTCCAGCTTCTCGTCGTCGCTGCCGGCCGCGGCGGCGGAGGCCCGCAGGTCCGCGAAGCTCTGGAGGAGCACGTCGAGCAGGTTCGGCGGCACGTCCAGCTCGATCCGGTGGCGGCTCAGCAGTTCCTCGGTGCGGAAGCGGACGATCTCCGCCTCGCTCTTCTTGTTCGTCACCACCGGGATGCGGACGAAGTTGAAGCGGCGCTTGAGGGCGGAGGACAGGTCGTTGACGCCCCGGTCGCGGCTGTTGGCGGTGGCGATGACGGAGAACCCGGGCTTGGCGAAGACGATGTTGTCGCTGTCCATCTCCGGGACCGAGATGTACTTCTCCGACAGGATCGAGATCAGCGCGTCCTGGACGTCGCTGGTGGAGCGGGTCAGCTCCTCGAAGCGGCCGATCGACCCGGCCTCCATCGCGGTCATGATCGGCGAGGGGATCATCGACTCGCGCGACTGCCCCTTGGAGATCACCATGGAGACGTTCCAGGAGTACTTGATGTGGTCCTCGGTGGTCCCGGCCGTGCCCTGCACCACGAGGGTGGAGTTGCGGGAGACGGCGGCGGACAGCAGTTCGGCCAGCCAGCTCTTGCCCGTGCCCGGGTCGCCGATGAGCAGCAGTCCCCGGTCGGAGGCGAGCGTGACGATGGAGCGTTCGACGAAGCTGCGGTCGCCGTACCACTTCTGGGAGATCTCCCGGTCGAGGCCGTCGGCGCGCTCGGAGCCCAGGATGAACAGGCGGACCATCTTGGGCGACAGGCGCCAGGAGAACGGCTTGGGGCCGTCGTCGACCGACTCCAGCCAGTCGAGCTCCTCGGCGTACTTGATCTCGGCGGGGGCGCGCAACAGGTCGGACATGTCAGTGAGCCTTTCTGAGGTGTTCGGGTCGGATCGCACCGTGGGGGCGGCGGGGCCTGCGGGCACCGGGTCCCGCCCCGGCCCGTCCTAGGTGAGGAAGGTCTTGAGCTCGTGGACGAGCTTGCGGATGTGGCCGGAGAGCACCGGCGTCCCCTGGTCCTTGAAGCGCTCCCGGAACCACGGGTTGACGGCGGCGCGGCCCGAGCTGGTCACGGAGCCGACCGGGATGAACCTGGCCCCGGAGCGGTGGATGGCGGCCATGCTCTCGAACAGCGGCTCGGCCCGCCATTCGTAGAAGTCCGAGATCCACACCACGACCGTGTTGCGGGGCTCGGCGATCTTCGGCTGGGCCAGCGCCATGGCGACCGTGCCGTCCGTGCCGCCGCCGAGGTTGGTGCGCAGCAGGGTCTCGAACGGGTCGTGCACCCACGGGGTGAGGTCGAGTGCCTGGGTGTCGTAGGCGATGAGATGGACGTCCACCTTGGGCAGTCCCGCGAAGATCGAGGCCAGGATCGTGCAGTTGACCATCGAGTCGACCATCGAGCCCGACTGGTCGACGACCACGACGAGCCGCTGGGGCGTCGTCCTGCGCACGGTGTGGCGGTAGAAGAGGCGGTCGACGTAGAGCCGTTCCTCCTCGGGGTCCCAGTTGGTGAGGTTCTTCCAGATCGTGCGGTCGAGGTCCAGGTTGCGGAAGACCCGCTTGGGCGGGACCGAGCGGTCCAGGGCGCCGACGCTCGACTTCTCCACCTGGGTGCGCAGCACCTCGGCGACCTCGTCGACGAAGCGGCGGATCAGCGATTTGGCGTTGGCCAGGGCCACGCCGGAGAGGTTGTCCTTGTCGCGCAGCAACTGCTCGATCAGCGACATGCTCGGCGTCAGCTGCCCCGCCAGGTGCGGGTCGGCGAGCACTTCACGCAGCCGCATCCGCTTGACGAGGCCGGCTTCGATGGAGCCGAGCTCCGGGCCGATCTCCGGGATGAGCCGGCTCAGATCGGGTGTCCTGCCGCCACCGCCCGTACCCGTGGGGCTGACGCCCGTGCCTCCGGCGCGCCCGCCGCGGAGTTCGCCGGGGCGGCAGCCGAGGGCGCGCTCCAGCCACCCCGCGTCGGCCTGCCACCGCGAGAGCTGGCCGGCGGTGACGGTGCCGGGCGGGGAGTGGAAGACGTTCAGCAGCACCTTCGACACGAGGGCGGCACGCCGCACCTCCGCGGCCCGGTCGCGGGAGCTGTCGTCCGCCGGGCCCCGTTCGCGGGAGCCGTCGTCGGCCGGTCCTCCGGCCGGCTCCGCGTGGGCCTCCCCGTCCGCCGCGCCGCCGTCCGGCTCCGGCCGGGGTTCCCCGTCCGGGCCGGCCACCATCAGGCCGTCGAACTCGGCGGCCAGCTCGGGGTGGCGCTGCACCACCGAGTCGACCGACGCCTGCGGGTCCAGCAGCTTGGCCGGGAGCCCGATGTCCTCCACCACGGCGAGACTCGCGGACTCCAGGGCGGCCTGCTCCTCGTGGTCGAAGAGCCGGGCGAGGAGGCGCCAGTACACGACCTGGCGGCGGTTGTCGTACGAGGGGTCCCCGGTCGCCCCGGGACTCTGCTCTCCGGTCATTTCCGCAGCAGCCTTCCCGCGCGCTCGCTCAGCACCTTCGCCGCGTCGGTGGCCGCCTTCTCCGCCCTGACCCCGGCCTTGTCCGTCGTCCCTCCGGCCCAGGCCCCCGCGTGCAGGGCCGTCACCTTCCCGCGCACCGTGGTCTCGACGGCGAGCGGCTGCACACCGAACGTCCCGGCGTCCCAGCGGATCAGCGCGATGCACGCGCCGGACCTGGCGACGGCCTCGGGGGTGAGCGGCCCGGCGGCCGGTATGCGGTCGGTGTCGACGGCCAGTTCGGTCCCGGCGACGGTGAAGGTGACCGCGCCGTCGTCGTCCGCGCGGGCGGTGTAGCCCTCCAGGAAGACGGGGACGGCGATGCGCGCCGGGTGCCGGTCCAGGGGTGCGGTCACCTGCGCGGCCGCCGCGGGCAGCGCCACGCGGGCCGTGACGAACGCCTCGGCCGGCTTCCCGGCGCGTGCGTGTTCGTCGCTCCAGAGGAGGTCGCCCTCGGCGGTGACCGGCATCCCGGTCAGCTCCATCGACCGGCCCTCCCCGGCGGCCGCGAGGAGGGACATGTGCGGGCGCAGCAGCTGCCAGATCCCGGCACCGACGACCGTGTCCGGCTTGGGAACCGACACGCCCGCGCGCACCAGGCGGGAGGGGGAGCCGTCCGCCGGTTCGAACACGGCGTGCACCTGCGCCTGGGCGGCGGTCGCGTGCTCCTGGAGGTCGATGCCGAGGGGCAGCAGGCGCCCGTCGGCGGTGCCGGTGACGGGCGTACCGGCCGCTCCGGGCACGGTGAGCAGCATGCCGCGCGACCAGAGGTCGGCCCAGCGACGCACCGGGAACCGCTCCGCCGACGCGCCCGGACAGGACGCGGCGAGTTCGGCGGCGAAGCCGTCGAGGAGGGTCGCGAGGCGGCGCAGGGCGGGGTCGGGGAGCATCGCGGGGACGACCTCGGCCGCCCCGGACACCACCTCGTGGTCGAGGCCCTGCCATCCGCAGCGCGCCAGGTCGCAGAGCCAGGCGCGGGCAGCGGTCAGCAGGTTCTCCGACGGCCGTGCGGCGGGCGCCGCCGCGTCCGCTCCCGAGCGCGACCGGCCCGCGGCCTCCTCGACGCGGACGAGCAGCGCGTCGTGGACGGAGCCGAGCAGTGCGGTCCGCGCCCCGGCCAGGGCCACGAAGTGGTCCTCGCCGGCCGCTCCGGCCTCCGTCTTCGCGGCGGCCTCCGCGACCCGGGCGGCCAGCGGCGTCCCGGTGACGGCGTCGGCGAGCCGTGCCGCTCCCCCGGTCCCGGCGGGCCGGAGCAGGCCGGCGACGAGGGCGTGGTCGAAGGCGTCGACGGCCGCGAGGGCCTCGTCCAGTCCTTCGACCGGTCCGGTGAGCAGGTCTGCGCGCATCAGGCCACCGACCTGGTCGGCGGGAAGAAGTGCATCTCGGGCAACGGCGCGGTGACCGGGGCGTGTTCGAGGTAGGCCAGGTGGCGCAGGAACCTGCTGAAGACGGACGCCGCGGCCTTCGTCGTGTCCGCCTCCGGGCGGGTGCTCCTCATGGCCGAGGTCAGCACGGGTCCGCTCACGTCCCCCTCGGGGACCTCGGCCTTCAGGTACCGGACGACGCGCGGGGCGCCGTACTGCAGGACCGCCTCGTCGACGAGGGCGCCGATGTGTTTGCAGAACGATCCGCGCGCCCCGCCGCAGGGCCGGTTGTTGTTGGTGCTGCAGGCGAACGCGTGGGACCCCGCGGCGACGGACGACACGTAGACCCGTCCGATGTCCGATCCGCTGGACACCACGCCCTGAAGGCGTCCGTCGGCCAGCTCGACGAACGGAACCTTGGCGAGCTTGCGCGGCCGCGCGGGCGGTATCACCCGTGCCGTGCTCGACCTCTCCCAATCCGACAACGCGCCATCTCCAATGCACAGCTAAGGGGTCGTCACCGCCGGACCGGCGGAACACGACTGAACCTAGTGGCGGCCACTGACAACGCCGTCGCCCCGCGAACGGAGGGCGACGCCCCGGCCGGGCGGGGGAAGCGGACGGTGGCCGGGAGGGACGCCCCCGGTCACGCGGTACCCGGTGGAGGGATCCCCGCGCGCACCTGACGAACCGTCATCACGGCTGCCGGGGCATCCCGGTGACCCGCATGGTGATGTTCAGCCGTCCGCCGGCCAGCCCCGTCGCCGGATCGCCGGTGCCCGGAAGGACCTTGGGCACCCCGTGGTACGCGAAGCGCGACGGGCCGCCGAGGACGAACAGGTCGCCGGAGGCGAGCTCGATGTCCGTGTAGGGCTTCGTACGGGTCTCGGTGTTGCCGACGCGGAAGACGCAGCTGTCGCCGACGGACAGGGAGACGACCGGTGCGGACGACCTCTCGTCCTTGTCCTGGTGCATGCCCATCCGGGCCTGCCCGTCGTAGAAGTTGATCAGCGCGGCGTCCGGGGTGTGGTCGAGCGCGGCGGCCTCGTCGCCGTACGCCTCCAGGACCGCGCGGCGGCCCAGCCGGACCATCCAGTCCGGGAACGCGGCGACCCTCCGGCCGTTCACGTCGTCGGCGGTGCGGGTGTAGGCGTAGGGCTGCCAGTGCCAGCCGACGCACACGGTCCGCACCGACATGACGCCGCCGCGCGGCAGCCGGGTGTGCCGCAGGGGAACGGGCCCGGTGGCCCAGGCGCGGCAGGCCGTCACCAGGCCGCGCTGCTCGGCGGGGGTGAGCCAGCCCGGTACGTGCCAGGCGCCGGGGGCGACCTCCGCGCGGGGGCGCGGGATCAGCGCGTCCATGACGTCACCCGCCTCCGCGCGCCCCGGCCGGCGGGGCCGCACGCGCCGCGCGCCCCGGGGTGCGGGCCGTCAGGCCGCACGGTGGCGGTTCTCCAGGTCCAGGAGCAGCCGCTTGCGTTCCAGGCCGCCCGCGTAACCGGCCAGGGCGCCGCTCGCCCCGATCACGCGGTGGCAGGGGCGTACGACCAGGAGCGGGTTGGCCCCGATCGCGGTGCCGACGGCGCGGACGGCCGCGCGCGGGGCGCCGATCCGCGCGGCGATCTCCCCGTAGCTGAGCGTGGTGCCGTACGGGATGGCGTCCAGGGCCTCCCAGACGCGCCGCTGGAAGTCGGTGCCGCGTCCGGCGGCGTACTCGATGCCGAAGCCGGTCCGGCCGCCCTCGAAGTAGGCGCGCAGTTCGGCGGCGATCACGGTGAAGGCCTCCGCGTCCTGTTTCCAGCCGTCCCGGACCGTCGCGCCGCCCTTCTGGCCGGGCACGGAGAGCGAGGCGAGTGCGGTGCCGCCCTGAGCGGTGGCCGACTCCTCACCCACCAGCAGCAGCTCGCCGAGCGGGCTCTCGATCGTGGTGTGGAGCGTCATGGTCGGGTCCTTCCGGGTTCGTCGTCGTACACGTCAAGGGTGCGGGATCCGCCGCGGAGCTGCTGGCGGGATTCGGACGTCATGCTGCACCGGTACGGGACCGGCGCGCGGCCGCGCTCCAGAAGTGCTGCATGGCGTAGGTGCGCCAGGGGCGCCAGGTCCCGGCGTCCGCCGCCTCCGCACCCGCCTGCCGCATCCCGGCCCGGAAGGCCGCGTCGCCGTTCAGCAGGACGTCGGGGTCGCCGAGCGCCCGCATGCGGATGTAGCCGGCCGTCCAGGGGCCGACACCGCGCAGGGCCAGGAGCTCCTTCTCGGCCTGGTCGCGGTCCGCGCCCGGGTCCAGCCGGACCCTGCCGTCGGCCAGGGCGGCGGCGACGGTACGCAGGGTGGCGCGCCGGGAACCGGGCACCCCCAGCTCGTCCAGACCGGCTCCGGCGAGCTCCCCCGGAGCGGGGAACGTGCGGGTGAGAGCGCCGCTGGGCACCTGGAGGGGCCGGCCGTGGGCGGCCACGAGGGCACTGCCGAGCCGGCGTCCGGCGGCGACGGAGACCTGCTGGCCGAGGACCGCGCGGACGGCCAGCTCGTGGACGTCCGCCGCGCCCGGGGCCCGCAGCCCCGGTGTACGGGCGACGAGCGGGGCCAGGGCCGGGTCCGCGCCGAGGCGTTCGGCGACCGCGAGCGGATCGGCGTCCAGGTCGAAGAGGCGGCGCATCCGCTGGGTGGCGGTCGTCAGGTCGCGCAGGTCCCCCAGGTGCAGCCGGCACTCCAGCCAGCCGTCGCCGGTGCGCTCGCGGACCTCGGCGATGCCGGTGCCGTTCGGCAGGCGCAGGGTGCGCCGGTAGGTGCGGTCGCCCCGCTCGCCGGCCATCTCCTCGATGCCGGTGAGGGCGCGGGCCGCGAGGTGGTCGAAGATCTCGGCCGCCGCGTAGGGGCCCCGGTGGGCGAGGCGCAGCGGCACTCCCCCGCGCCCGTCGGGGGCGCCGACGGAGCCGAAGCGGGAGGAGCCACCGGTACGGGCGGTGCGCAGCTCGCCGGGGGTGAGGGCGTAGACCTCCCGCACCGTGTCGTTGAACTGCCGGACGCTGCTGAAACCGGCGGCGAACGCGATCTCGGCGGCCTGGAGGGTGGTGGTCTGCAACAGGACGCGGGCGGTGTGGGCCCGCTGGGCGCGGGCGAGGGCGATGGGGCCCGCGCCGACCTCGGCGTTCAGCTGGCGCTGCACCTGGCGGGCGCTGTAGCCGAGACGCGCGGCCAGTCCTGCCACGCCTTCGCGGTCGACGACCCCGTCACCGATCAGCCGCATCGCCCGCCCCACCAGGTCCGCCCGCGCGTCCCAGTCCGCGGAGCCGGGGACGGCGTCCGGCCGGCAGCGGCGGCAGGCGCGGAATCCGCCGCCCTGGGCCGCCGCCGCGGTGGGGAAGAACGTCACGTTGCGGCGCTTGGGCGTGGTGGCGGGGCAGCTGGGGCGGCAGTAGATCCCGGTCGTGGACACGGCGAAGAAGAACGCGCCGTCGAACCGGGCGTCGCGGCTGGTCACCGCCTCGTACCTGCTGTCGTCACTGGTCATGCTCCAAGGGTGCGGCATCGCGTCGACCCGTGCTGGCGGGAATCGGACATGGAGTCGCCGCCTCCCGGCGCGCGGAGCGCCGCCCGGCCCGCGCCCGGCCCGGTGGGAGGAGGGCGGGACCGCAGCGCTGCGCGCCCCCTCCGTGAGCCCTCCGCGCTCCGCGCGCCGGGGCGCGGCGCGACTTCACTCCGTGTTGGCGCGAAGTTGATGACAAGTTGATTGGAATCATTCCAGAGAAGTGGTTGACTGCGGAGGTGATCGAAACCGAGGCCAGGACCCTCCTGCGCGGAGCGTCATTGCGGGTGACCCGTCCCAGGGTCGCCGTGCTCTCGGCGGTCCACGAGGCCCCGCACTCCGATGTCAGTACCCTCCTCACCCTGGTACGCACCCGCATCGGAGCGGTCTCGACCCAAGCCGTCTACGACGTGCTCAAGACGCTCGTCGACGCCGGTCTGGCGCGGCGGATCGACCTGCCGAACTCACCGGCACGGTACGAAGGGCAGTCCTGGGACAACCATCAGCACGTGGTCTGCCGCTCGTGCGGCACGATCGCCGACGCCGGTGTCCCGCAGGACCTCCCGCGCCTGGAGGCGCCCCAGGACCACGGGTTCACCGTCGACCACGTAGAGGTGACGTACTGGGGCCTGTGCCCCGGGTGTCGGACCGAACGCGGTACGCGGGACCCGGAATCGGTGCACTGAAGTTTTCACACGGAGGAGCAGGAAAATTTCTGACAACACGAAGCCGCTGACCACTGCCGCCGGCGCACCTGTCCCGAACAACGAGAACGCCGTCACCGCCGGCCCGCGCGGCCCGATGCTGCTCCAGGACGTCTGGTTCCTGGAGAAACTGGCCCACTTCAGCCGTGAGGTCATCCCGGAGCGCCGGATGCACGCCAAGGGATCCGGCGCCTTCGGCACCTTCAGGGTGACGCAGGACATCACCCGGTACTCCAGGGCCGCGCTCTTCTCCGAGGTCGGAAAGGAGACGGAGCTCTTCGCCCGGTTCTCGACCGTCGCCGGTGAGCGCGGCGCGGCCGACGCCGAGCGCGACATCCGCGGTTTCGCCCTCCGCTTCTACACGGAGGAGGGCAACTGGGACGTCGTGGGCAACAACACCCCGGTCTTCTTCCACCGCGACCCCCACCACTTCCCCGACCTCAACCGCGCGGTGAAGCGCGACCCGCGCACCAACCTGCGCTCGGCGGAGAACAACTGGGACTTCTGGACGAACCTCCCCGAGGCCCTGCACCAGGTCACCATCGTGATGTCGGACCGCGGCATCCCCGACGGCTACCGCCACATGCACGGCTTCGGCTCGCACACCTACTCCTTCGTCAACGCGAGCAACGAGCGCTTCTGGGTGAAGTTCCACTTCCGTACGCAGCAGGGCATCAAGAACCTGACCGACGCGGAGGCAGCCGCGGTCGTCGCCGAGGACCGCGAGTCCTCGCAGGCCGACCTCTTCGACGCCATCGAGCGCGGCGACCACCCGAAGTGGACCTTCTTCATCCAGGTCATGCCGGAGGCGGACGCCGCGACGTACCGCTACCACCCGTTCGACCTCACCAAGGTCTGGTCCAAGAAGGACTACCCGCTCATCGAGGTCGGCGAGTTCGAGCTCAACCGCAACCCGGAGAACTACTTCGCCGACGTGGAGCAGGCCGCCTTCACCCCGGCCAACCTCGTCCCCGGCGTGGGCGCTTCGCCCGACCGCATGCTCCAGGGCCGGCTGTTCTCGTACGGTGACGCCGCCCGCTACCGCGTGGGTGTCAACCACCACCAGATCCCGGTGAACCAGCCCCGCGGCGCGACGAACGTCAACACCTACCACCGCGACGGCCAGCTGCGCGTGGACGGCAACCAGGGCGCCGTGCCCGGCTACACCCCGAACAGCTACGGCCGCTGGGCCGAGCAGCCCCAGTTCGCCGAGCCGGGTCTGGCGCTCGACGGCGCCGCGGCCGACCGGTTCGACTACCGCGAGGACGACGACAACTACTTCGAGCAGCCGGGGAACCTCTTCCGGCAGATGACGCCGGACGAGCAGGACGCCCTGTTCGGCAACACCGCCCGGGCCATCGACGGTGCCTCGCAGGCCACCGTCGAGCGTCACATCAACCACTGCACGCAGGCCGACCCGGCCTACGGCGAAGGGGTACGCAAGGCGATCGAGGCCCTGCGGGCCGCCAAGTAGGGGATCTCCGGACGCTGTCCGCAGGGGCTCCGGGCGGCCTACCGCCGCCCGGAGCCCCTCGCGCAGGCCCGGGGCGGAACCGCCCCGGGATCCCTTCCGCCCGCGCTCGCGGGGCGGAACCGCCCGGGGCGCACGGCCCTATCCGAGCAGCGCCGTCCTCCCGAACATCTCGGCCGTGGCGCGTGCGCTGGGCGTGCCCGCGTCGAGGTCGGCGCCCGCCTCGACGAGCGCCCGTACGATCGCGTCCTCGCCCTTGAACAGGGCTCCCGCGACGGGCGACTGGTCCCGGGCGTTGCGCAGGTCGACGTCGGCACCGCGCCCGACGAGCGCGCGGACCGTCGCGGTGTGCCCGTGGTACGCGGCGAGCATGAGCGCCGTATTGCCCCCGGGGTCCTGGACATCGACCGGCAGCCCGTGGTCGAGGAACTCCAGGATCTCCTCCGTGCGCCCCTGCCGGGCCAGATCCGCCACGATCCCGACGAGTTGGACGGTCTGTTCCTGGGAAAGCGGTTCCATGTCCCCAGTCTAGGCACGGCCCCCGAAGGCGACCCGGCGGCGCGACGCGGATCACAGCGCCCGGCCTGTCTGAACTTCACGGGAACTCCAGCGAAATGGCACGTGTGTGGATATCGTGCACGAGCGAGGGCGCATCCGTCAGTCCATGGGATCGGCGGATGCGCCCCGTTTGCGGGGATGCGACTGTGGCTGGGGGGTTCATGGGGCATGTCGAAATACCTGAGTCGGATATATCCGGGCCTGTCGGGCTGGCGGGGGCACCACGACCGCGTACCGCCGCCTCCCGGAACCGCGCGGTGGCTCCGGGGCAGTTATGGAGAGCACCGACGACAGTGGGGCGCGACCACACGGAGCGGCCCCGGGCGAGGAGGAAGCCCGACGCGCGGGTGCCCTTGCTCGTCCTGACCGATCTGCTGGGCCTGGGAGTTCCCGCCTGGCTCGTACTGCGGGCCGGTGACCAGCCGGGGCCGCAGGCCGCCGCCGCCTCGGCCGCGCTGGTGTGGACCGCGGTGCGCGCGGCACGAGGCCGCTACGCGCGGCGGCTGCCCGGGGAGACCGCCGGGGCGGGCCACGCCTCCTTCGGCGACTGGCTGTCGCTCGTCGGGGTGCTGGCGGTACTGCTGGCCGTGACGGGCGGGGGCCTCGACCCGGCCACCGCCGTCGCGGCACTGGTACCGGGCCTGGCCCTGGCCCTCCTCGCGGGGACCGCCGGCCGGCTGCGCCGGGCCGTGGGGCGGCGGGGGGCCCGCCGGGTCCTGGTGGTCGGCGAGGCGGCGGGCCTGGACCGGGCCGTAAGCCTTCTCAACTCCCGTGCGGACCAGCCGTACACAGCGGTGGCCGTGGTCCCGGTGGGACCGGCCGTGCCGGACTGCGGGACACCGGTACCGGGGCGCCTGGCGCCCGAACCGGCCGACGACGACGTGTCCACGGTGCTCGGGGGAGCCTTCGCCCATGACGCGGACCTGGTGCTCGTCGCGCCCGGCCCCCAGCTCGACGACGTCCGGCTGCGCCGGCTGTCGTGGGGCCTGCACGACGGCGGGCTGGCCCTCTGCGTGCTCTCGGACCTGTCCGGGGTCGCGGCGGCCCGGGTGCGGCCGGCCTCCGCGGCGGGGCTGACGCTGCTGCACGTGGCACCGCCGCTGCGGCACGGCCCGCAGGCGGCGCTCAAGAACGTCCTGGACCGGTCCGGTGCCGCGCTCGGCCTGCTGGTGCTCGCCCCGCTGTTCTTCGGCGTGGCGCTGGCGGTGCGGCTCTCCTCACCCGGCCCGGTGTTCCACCGCCAGACCCGCCACGGGCGGCACAACCGGCCCTTCACCATGTGGAAGTTCCGCACGATGGTGGCGGACGCGGAGTCCCGCAGGGAGCAGCTGACGGCGGCGAACGAGAGCGAGGGGCCGATGTTCAAGATGCGCCGCGACCCCCGGGTGACACGGATCGGCCACGCCCTGCGCCGCACCTCCCTGGACGAACTCCCGCAGCTCCTCAACGTGTTACGAGGTGACATGTCCCTGGTAGGACCGCGTCCGCCCCTGCCGGACGAGGTGTCGCGCTACGACGAACGGGAGCTGCGGCGCCTGGCGGTGCGGCCGGGCCTCACCGGCCTGTGGCAGGTCAGCGGGCGGTCGGACCTCTCCTGGCAGGAGACGGTCTCGCTGGACCTCTGGTACGTCGACAACTGGTCGGTGGCGACCGACATGGGGCTGCTCGCCCGGACGGTACGCGCCGTCACCGACGGCCGGGGAGCGTACTGAGACGTGGTGGGGGGTCGCGAGGGGGGCCGCGTGCACGGGATCGGGACGGGCCGCGGCCGTCCGGCCGGACGGTCAGCCCCGCGGGGCGTGACGGCCGAGCCACCAGGCGTAGGTGCGGGCGATGCCGTCCCGCAGGGGGATCTGCGGCTTGAAGCCGAGGGAGGAGAGCCGGGACACGTCGAGGAGCTTGCGCGGAGTGCCGTCGGGCTTCGTGGTGTCCCACCCGATGCGTCCCTGATACTCCGTCACCTCGCGGATGGTCTCGGCGAGTTCCCGGATCGTGAGGTCCTCCCCGCAGCCGACGTTGACCGGCTCGTCACCGTCGTACACCTCCAGCAGCCGCACACAGGCGGCGGCGAGGTCGTCGACGTGGAGGAACTCCCGCCGGGGACTGCCCGAGCCCCACAGGGTGACCTCGTCCGCGCCGTCCCGCTTCGCCTCGTGGAAGCGGCGGATCAGGGCGGGCAGGACGTGCGAGGTCTCCAGGTCGAAGTTGTCCCCGGGGCCGTAGAGATTGGTCGGCATGGCGCTGATGTAGGACGCGCCGTACTGCCGGCGGTAGGACTGGACCTGGACGATTCCGGCGATCTTGGCCAGCGCGTAGGCCTCGTTGGTCGGCTCCAGGGGGCCCGTGAGCAACGCGTCCTCGGGGATCGGCTGCGGTGCGTGCTTGGGGTAGATGCACGACGAGCCGAGGAGGAGGAGCCGCCCGACCCCGGCGGCGTGGGCGCCGGCCACGACGGCGAGCTGGATGCGGAGGTTGTCCTCCAGGAACTGCACCGGCCGCGTGCTGTTGGCCATGATCCCGCCCACCTTGGCGGCGGCCAGCACCACCGCGTCCGGGCGGGTCTCCCGCAGGAACGCCTCGGTCGGCGCGGCCTCGCGCAGGTCCAGCGCCTCCCGGCCGCGGGTGATCACCTCGTGGCCGTCGGCGGTGAGGCGGCGTACCAGTGCCGAGCCGACGAGACCGCGGTGGCCCGCGACGAATATGCGGGCGCCGGGGCGCAGCAGGGGGGTGGCGGATTCCTGGGCCGGGACGGGGCTGTCAGTCGTCATGGCTCGGATTCTGCCAGCAGCACGACACCCGGGTGACCTTTTGCCGCATTCCACTCGGATCCAGAAATTTCGGTGACACGAACCGCCCCAGGGGCGACCACAGAAGGGGGGACGTCATGGCGAAGACCGCACTCATCACCGGCGTGACCGGACAGGACGGCTCGTACCTGTCGGAGCTGCTGCTCGAGAAGGGGTACACGGTCCACGGCCTGATACGCCGTTCGTCGAGCTTCAACACCGAGCGGATCGACCACATCTACCAGGGGCCGGAGGAAGCCGACCGTTCCTTCCTGCTCCACCACGCCGACCTCTCCGACGGTGTCGCGCTGGTGAACCTGCTGCGGGACATCCGGCCCGACGAGGTCTACAACCTGGGCGCCCAGTCGCACGTCCGGGTGTCCTTCGACGCTCCGCTGTACACCGGGGACGTCACGGGGCTGGGCACGGTGCGGCTGCTGGAGGCGGTGCGGGCCAGCGGTATCGAGACCAGGGTCTACCAGGCGTCGTCGTCCGAGATGTTCGGCGCGAGTCCGCCCCCGCAGAACGAGAAGACGCCGTTCCACCCGCGCAGCCCGTACAGCGTGGCCAAGGTCTACTCGTACTGGGCGACGGTCAACTACCGTGAGGCGTACGGCATGTTCGCCGCCAACGGGATCCTGTTCAACCACGAGTCCCCGCGCCGCGGCGAGACCTTCGTGACCCGCAAGATCACCCGCGGGGTGGCCAGGATCAAGGCGGGACTCCAGGACCGCCTGCACCTGGGCAACCTCGACGCCGTACGTGACTGGGGCTACGCACCCGAGTACGTGGAGGCCATGTGGCGGATGCTCCAGTGCGAGACCCCCGACGACTACGTGGTCGCCACCGGCGAGGGCGTCAGCGTCCGCCGGTTCCTCGAGTACGCCTTCGAGCACGCCGGCCTGGACTGGGCGGAGCACGTCCGCTACGACCCGAAGTACGAGCGTCCCAGTGAGGTCGACGCCCTGATCGGTGACGCGTCCAAGGCGGAGGAACTGCTGGGCTGGAAGCCGCGGGTGAAGTCGCGGGAGCTGGCACGGATCATGGTGGACGCCGACATCCGGCTGCTCTCCGACCAGCTCGCGGGGTCCGCGGTCCGGGTGGACCGGTGACAGGGCCGGGGAGGCCCGGGCGCGGCCGGGCGGGGGTGTGCGCCCCGGTGCCCGCCCCGGCCGCCGGCGCGCCCGGCCCCGCCCCGGCCTGCCGCACCGGACCGGGCCGCCCCCGCTCCACCCGGCCGGCCGCTCCGGCCGGCCGGGTGCCGGGCGGCGCGCGGCCCGCCTCCCGTACCCCGCCGGAGCGCACGGCGGGTCCGGCCGACAGCCACAGCAGCGTGCCGGCCACCGGCGCGCGGACCGGGTCGGCGGTCACCCATGACACCCGGCGGGCGCTCTCCACGTCCGTGCCGGGGACCATCACCGGCGCGTCCCCGGTCTCCCCCGGTCACCCGGCGGAACCGGACGCGTCCGCACCGGGCGGGGCCCTCGGCCCCGTCTCCTCACTCGCCCTGACCAGCAGCGGGACGGACCGTCTCCGCGTCCGGTCGGGCGAGGCAACCGCGGCCCGCGGGCCGCAGCTCTTCCTCACCTTCGGAGATGAATGATGAACGCAAGCACGGGGCGGAGACCTGGGGGGAGCGGCCGTGTGCGGGCCGCGTCCGCCGCACTCTGCCTGTTCGCCGGAGCCCTGACCGCGACAGCGGCCGGGGCCTCCCCGGCGGGGGCCCTGACGCCGCCGGTCTCCATCACCGCGGACAACCTGACCACGTGGCAGACCAACGGCATCGTCTGGTCCATGGCCGCGGCGGACGGCGTCGTCTACGCGGGCGGCACCTTCTCCACCATCCGCCCGCCGGGGGCGGCGGCGGGCACCTCGGAGCAGTCCGCGGTCAACTTCGCGGCGTTCGACACCGCGACGGGCGCGCCGACGGGGTGCAGCCTGTCGTTCACGCTGTCCTCGGGGACGGCGACGGTGCGTGCCCTCGCGCTCTCCCCGGACGGCACGACGCTGTACGCCGGGGGGCAGTTCGGCTCGGTCAACGGGGTGGGCGTCAGCAACATCGTGGCCGTCGACACCGCGACCTGCACTCCTCGCCAGAACTTCAAGATCTCCGTCTCGGCGACGGTACGGGCCCTGGACGTCACCGCGGACACCGTCTACCTGGCCGGTGACTTCAACAGCGTCGGCGGGCAGACGAGGAACAAGTTCGCCGCGGTCACCACGAGCGCGGGCCTGCTGCCGTGGACGGCCGACGCCGACGAGGTGGCACGGGCCGTGCAGGTGACACCGGACGGGCGGCACGTGGCCCTCGGCGGTGACTTCTTCACCGTCAACGGCACCTCGTCGCACGCCCTGGCCGTGGTCGACGCCACCACGGGGGCGGTCACCAAGAGCTACCCGGGGTTCATCCCCAACACCTCGACGGTGCAGGACCTCACGACGGACGCGACCGGGCTCTACACCGCCAACGAGGGTACCGGCGGCGGTGTGTTCGACGGCCGGATCGCGATCGACCTCGACGACTACCAGCAGCGCTGGCGGGACACCTGCCTGGGCGCCACCCAGGCCGTCCTGGTCCACTCGGGCGTGCTGTACAGCGGGAGCCACGCCCACGACTGCGCCAGCATGGGCGGATTCCCCGACCAGCCGCGCAAGCACCTGCTGGCCCAGTCCGTCGACGACCCGGCGCTGCTGCCGTGGTTCCCCGACACGAACGACGGCATCGGTGAACCGGTGGGGCCGCGGGTGATGACGCAGACCGACAAGGGCGGCCACCACTACCTGTGGGTCGGCGGGGAGTTCACCACCGTCAACGGCTCCGGCCAGCAGGGGCTGACCCGGTTCGCCGACGGTCCGGACACCGGGGCGCCCTGGGTGCCCAACGTCAGTCTCTCCACGGTCGCCCCGGGGCGGATCGACGTCAACTGGCAGACCAGCTTCGACACCGACGACGGGGTGCTGACCTACCGGATCTACAAGGACGGCGCGGCGACTCCCGTGCACACGGTGACGGGCTACTCGGTCTTCTGGAACCGTCCGCAGCTGAAGTGGACGGACACCGACGTCGCGGTCGGCGAGACGCACTCGTACCGCGTCACCGCGAGCGACGGCACCAACACCAGCGCCAAGTCGCCCGCGCAGTCGGCCACCGTGGCCGCCTCGACGCAGGGCTACCCGGCACGGGTGCTGTCCGACGGCGCCTCCCTCTACTGGCGTTACGACGAGGGCACCTCGACCTTCGCGGCGGACACCACGAGCGGGCTGGACAACGGTTTCCTGCGGAACGCGCCGTCCTACCGGCAGACCCCGGCCGCCATCGCGGGCGACTCGACCGCCATCGGGTTCGACGGCGCCGGCCAGTACGCGTACAGCAACAAGCTGCACGCCTCGCCCACCCGTTTCTCCGTGGAGACCTGGATCAGGACGACCACGACCCGGGGCGGCAAGGTGATCGGGTTCGGCAACCTGACCATGCAGAACAGCAGCCGCTACGACAAGCAGGTCTACATGGCGAACAACGGGCGCCTGGTCTTCGGCATCTACAGCGGCGGCTACCGCACGGTGACCACCACGGGGGCCTACAACGACGGCAACTGGCACCACGTCGTCGCCACCCAGGGCACCGGCGGCATGGCGCTGTACGTGGACGGACAGCTCCGGGCCTCCAGCATCCTCTACACCACCAGCGAGAACTACCCCGGTTACTGGCGGGTCGGCGGGGACAACCTCAACAGCTGGCCGAACCGCCCGACCAGCAACTTCTTCGCCGGTCTCATCGACGAGACCGCCGTCTACCCGACCGCGCTGAGCGCATCCCAGGTCAGCGCCCACTACGCCCTGAGGACGGGTGCATGAGACATCCGTTCCTGGCCGGTGCCGCCGTCGCCCTCGCGACGGCGGTGCTGGCCGCCTGCGGCTCGTCCGCCGGGTCCGGCGACGGGGGCGGGGAGGCCGCGGCGGGCAGCGCACCGTCCGCCGCGGCCTCCCCCACGCTCCCCGTGGCCGGGCCGGCGGCCGGCACCCCGGCCCCGCAGCCCCGGAAGTCCGACGCCGGCCCTGAGGCGCCTGCCGGGGACATCACCCCGGCCACCGGGTCCCTCACGAAGAAGCAGGAGGAGTACCTGACCGGCCGCGTGCCCAAGGGGATGGACCCGGCCGCGGTGCTCCAGACCGGGCAGGAGACCTGCGACAGGCTCCGGTACCTGGTGAAGGCCGACCGGGACATCGCCGTCGGGTCGATCGTCTCCGGCGAGATCACGAACGCCGGCCCGGCCGTCACCCACCTCTGCCCCCAGCACCAGGACCTCCTCGACGAGGCGTCGCTCGGTTACGCCGACGGCACCTACGAGGGCGCGGAGATCAGGCCGGGCCGGTACCGGGCCGTCTCCCCCACCACGACGTGCGGCTGGCGGCTCACCGGGGCCGGCGGCAAGGAGCTCGGCTCCGGCTCCCCGGCCGCGGGAGAGCGGGTGGAGATCACCGTCCCGGAGTCCGCCCGCACCTTCACCTCCACAGGCTGCTACGCCTGGCTGCCCCGAGGGGAGAACCGATGAACAAGCTGCCCATCGCCGTCGCCATCCCGACGAAGAACGAGGGGCTGAACATCGCCGAGGCGGTGAAGTCGGTCCTGGGCCACTTCGAGGCGGTCGTCGTGGTGGACTCCCACAGCACCGACGGCACGGCGAGGACGGCGCGGGAGTGCGGGGCCGAGGTCGTCACGTACACCTGGGACGGCGGGCATCCGCGCAAGAAGCAGTGGTGTCTGGAGAACGTCCGCACCGACCTGGACTGGATCCTGCTGCTCGACGGCGACGAGCGGCTCAGCCCGGGACTGCTGGCGGAACTGCGCGGGATCTTCGCCGACCCGGACAGCCGGAAGCCGGCCGCGTACGACATACCGCTGGGCTACTGGTTCTCGGGGAAGCGGCTGCGGCACGGCTACACCATCCGCAAGCGGTCCCTGACCGACCGGACCCGGTGCGCCTACCCGGAGGTCGGCGATCTGGCGGCGCCCGGGATCGGGGAGGTCGAGGGGCACTACCAGCCGCTCGCGGCGACGGCCGGGACACTGCGCAACCCCATCGAGCACCAGGATCTGGACCCCGTGACCGCCTGGTTCGAGCGGCACAACCGCTACTCGGACTGGGAGGCGTGGCTGGAGCACCACCCGGAGGTCAAGGAGCAGGTGCGGAAGGTGAAGTCCCGTCAGGGGCAGCTCTTCCACAAGGCACCGTTCAAGCCGCTGGTGTCCTTCGCCTACATGTACGTCTACCGGCGGGGCTTCCTCGACGGGCGGGCGGGACTGGACTTCGCGCTCGCCATGAGCTTCTACCGCTGGCAGATCGCACTGAAGTCCCGCGAGGGCAAGACCGGTTGAGCCGTCACACGCTCCGGCGGACCACGTCCTCGTAGGTCTGCCGGAGGGTGGCGGACACGGCCTCGATGGTGAACTGGTCGTTGACCAGCTGCCAGGCGGCCTTGCCCGCCCGCTCCGCGGCCTCCGGCTCCAGCAGCTCCAGGATCGCGTCGGCGACCTTGCGGGCGTTGGCCGCGTCCTCGCCGACCCGGCTGTCGATGACCCGGCCCGCACCGGCCCCCGACACATCGGGGCCCTGCCCGCAGGTGCGGGTGATGACGACCGGGGTGCCGACCGACATCGCCTCCAGGACCGAGACCGGGAACGGCTCCTCGATCGCCGGCAGCACGTACACGTCGGCCTCGCGTCCGGCGGCGATGACCTCGTCGTGCTCCAGCGGGCCCACATGGTCGAGCGAGTCCGTGACACCGAGCTTCCGGGCGAGGGCCAGGGTGCCGGCCAGCGCGCCGGTGTCCGGGCCGGCCAGCACGAAGCGGGCCTCCGGGTGGCGGGCGAGGACGTGCGGCATCGCGGCGATGAAGTCCTCGGGCCGCTTGCGCTCCTGGATGCGGGCGAGGTACAGCACAGTCGGCGGGCGGCCGGGGTCGCGGGCGGGCTTGCGCTCCTGCGGGCGGACGCCGTTGACCAGCCGTACGGTACGGGTGAGCGGTACGGGAGCCGCGACGGCGTTCACGTCGACCCGCTCCATCTCGGTGAGGTGCAGGACGGCGCCGGCCTCGCGCAGCACCTTGCGGACCCCGAGGACGTCGGTGAGCTGGGCGGCCTTCTTCTCGGTGGGGTCGATCATGCCGTGGGTCTGGACGACCAGGGGTGTACGGGTCGCGAGGGCGAGGAGCGCCGTCGGCAGAGTCACCAGGTCCCGCATCAGATGGACGTGCACGAGGTCGGCACCGCGCATCATGCGGCGTGCGGTGCGCAGCAGCGCGGCGGAGGTGATGCCGCTGACCTCGAACATCGGGAGCAGATGGCGTGCCTGGAAGAGGCGGACGGGAACTCCCTCGACGTGGCCGGGCAGTTCGTCCCCGGGAAAGCCGTCGCCGAGCGCGATGACGCGGGCGTCGTCGCCGTTCGCCCGCTGGACCTTGGAGAGGTTGAGCGCCACCCGGGTAGGCCCGCCGAACGCATGGTCCGGAGTGTGGAGTGTGACGACATGCAGGATCTTCACCGGAGTCCCCCTCGGCTGCGGCCAATAATTCACAGGGTAGTCATCGCGCCCCCTCAAGTGGGCTGATTCGTTAAGGTGTTCAGCGGTCCACAGATCCCGGGGGGGGGTGACGTCGGTGCACACGTCGACGCAGGAGCCGACCGCCCGCGCGGGCGTGCCTCCGGAGTCCGCACGGGCGCGGGACGGCGTGCCCGAGCCGCCGATCGCCTGGTCGATGCTGTCGCGGGCCCTGTCGGTGCCGCTCGTCCTCGGCCTGGTGTGCTTCCTCCCCGCGGTGATCGCGGCCCAGCCCGGCAGCGGGGTCCGGGACACCGCGTACTGGCTCCAGCTGGTGCTGACCTGTTATGCGGGGGCCAGGCTGGCGACGATGATCCTCTCCACCCGGCGGCGTTTGCTCCAGGGCGTGTTCTGGATGTTCGTGTACATCGCGATGGGCGTGGCGCCGTTCGCCCAGGTGGTGATCGGGCAGACGCCGACGCCGATGGTGGGACCGCGCCAGGACCTGATCACGGCCACCGCGATGGTCCTGGTGGGGTGTGCCGCCTACGACCTGGGCGCACTGCTGGCGTCGCGCCGGCCGCTGCGGCGGCGTACGGCCCCCGCGCGCAGCACGGGCGCAGGACCGGCCGTGGCCCATCCGCTGCGGCTGCGGCTGCTGGTGCTGGTGGCGTTCGCGGCGAGCGCGTTCTACGTGATGAAGCTGGGCGGGCCGGCGGTCTTCTTCTCCAGCCGGCAGGAGATCAACGAGACCGTGGTGGCGAGCGGGGTCGTCGCGGAGGGGTCCAACGTGGGCTCGGCGTTCCTCAAGGGTTTCGGCACCGTACCCGTGCTGCTGGCGTTCCTCTTCTTCACCAGGCGCCTGGTGACCTCGCGCCGGGCGAGGCGCTCCCCGTCGACGGCCCTGGTGTGGGTGGCGCTCGCGGCGGTCAACCTGGTGGTGAACAACCCTGTATCGAACGCCCGTTACTGGTTCCTGACGGTACTGATGGCGTTCGTGTTCACCGCGCTCCCCAGCAGTGCGGCGGTCTACCGCACGGTGCTGGCGACGGGGGTGGTGGGGGCGCTGGTGGTGTTCCCGTACGCGGACAAGTTCCGGTACGACGACGGAGCACAGCGGTCCGCGCAGTCCGCCTCGGTCTTCGAGCCGCTGGTGACCAAGGACTACGACCAGATGGTGATGTTCGCCAACACCATCTCGTGGGTCGACACCCGGGAGCACACCTACGGCCGCCAGCTCGCGGGCTCGGCCCTGTTCTTCGTGCCGCGCGCGGTGTGGAGCGGGAAGCCGGAGGACACCGGGGTACGGGTCGGGCAGTGGATGGGGCTGCGGATGACCAACCTCTCGGCCCCGCTGTGGACCGAGTTCTGGGTCGACTTCGGCGCCTCGGGCATGATCGGCGGTCTCGCCCTGATCGGCTACGCGGCGGCCCGCACCGACCGCAGGTACGCGCTGGCCGTCACCCGGGCCGGTCCCGGTCCCGGCAGTGTGCTGGCCATCGCGGCGCCGCTGATCGCCGGGTACACCTTCATCCTGCTGCGCGGCCCGCTGCTCCAGGCGGCGGGGAAGCTCGCGATCGGCGTCCTGTGCCTGATGCTGGTGACCACGTTCAGGGAGCGGAGGGCAGCGCGCCGGCGCTGACGGCCTTCCCGGCCGGGTCCTTGCGGCGCAGCCGGGCGACGCGGGTCCAGGTGGCGGCGGCCTTGCAGAGCGACCCGAGGCACAGCCCCCAGGCGGCCCCGGGGACACCGCCGAGGGCGTAGCCCCCGGCCATGAGGGCGACGGAGGTGAGCGAGAAGACCACCTGGATGCTCAGCGTGGTGCGCGGGTCGAGCATCCGCAGGGCGAGCAGTCCGCAGGTGCCGGCGGCCATCGCCGCGTACTGGCTGCCGGTCGCGGGGAGCAGGGCGGCGGCCGTCGGCCAGGTGTCGCCGAGGAGGCCGCGTCCCGCCCGCTCGGGCAGCAGGGCCAGCACGGTCGCCCAGAGCGCGGCGGTGGCGGCGAGGACGCCGGCGAGGACGGCGGTGGCCCGCACCCGGCGCCGCTCGTCGCCGATGCGGCCGAGGAGCGGCGGGCCGAAGGAGGTGGCGGAGGTGAACAGGACGTTGAGGGGTCCGAACAGGGTGGTCGCCCCGCGCAGGGCGCCGACCAGGAGCGGGTCGGCGACGGCGCCGAGGCCGAGTACGGAGAGCTGGCCGGTCGCGTTGCCGACGCCGAACTCGACGACGAAGCGCTGACCGAGGTGACCGCGCCGCAGCATGGGGCGCAGCAGCAGCGGGGACCCGGCCGTCCGGCGGTGCAGCAGCCCGGCGGACAGGGCGAGGGCGGGCAGCGCCGACAGTCCCCAGACCGCGATCAGCCGGGCGGGGGTCGCCCCGTACTCCTGGTGGGAGAGGGCGGCGAGCACACAGGTGAGCCTCGACAGGTCCGAGATCAGGGCGAGATGAGGCAGCTGGAGGGTGGAGAAGGCGTATCGCAGGGCGTCCTGTCCCAGCACGACGGGCAGGACGGCGCCCAGCACCACCAGGGCGCGGGCGGTGTCGCCCGGGACGAACAGGCAGACGGCGGCGAGCAGTGCGCCGAGGGCGGCCGACGCCCCGGCGGTGAACACGACGGCCGAGCGGCAGGCGCCCCGGACGTCCTCGCCCGCCCCCCGCCGCAGGACGAGCGGCTGGCCGGTGTACGCGCCGGCGACGCCCAGCAGCACCGTGAAGACGAGGTAGACGGCGGAGAAGCGGGCGAAGTCGGCGACGGTGGAGAGCCGTGCGGCGGCCACGAGCACCAGGATGTTGGTGAGCGCGGCCACGCCCTGGTCCGCGACCGAGCAGAGGATCGCGGTGCGGGCTCTCACCGGCGCGCCCCCGGCAGGGTGACGGAGCGCAGCCCCATGGTCTCGTCGGGGTTGCGGGTGAGCTCCGGCGCGTCCGCTTCGAGGGCCGGGCCGCCCGGTCCGCCGCGGCGCCGCCCGGCCCCGTGCCGGCGCTCCGCACGGCCGCGGCGGCCCCGGGCGCTGTGGAGCAGGGCGCCGAGGACCGATCCGCCGGAGGCCCCGATGATCTCGCGGATGCGTTCCAGGTCGCTGCGGTGCACCTCGCGGGGGTCGCAGACGATCATGACGCCCTCGACCCGGTCGACGAGGGCGACCGCGTCGGCGTACGAGAGCACGGGTGGGGCGAGGACGATGACCACGGCGCCGGGGCGGTCGGCCTCGGCCACGATCCGCCCGACGGACGCGGAGGTCAGTGCGCGCGGCACGTTGTCCGCGGGGGTCCCCGCCACCAGGGCGAACGCCCCCGAGCCCGGCACGTCCACGTTGGACCGGCCGCCCGCCGGCCAGGTGCGGTCGCGCTCGTCCGCGGCCCAGCGCGGCGGCCTGACCTCGTGGGCCGCGGGTCCCAGGTCGCGGGCGAGGGACGGGGTGCGCAGGTCGGCCTCCACGAGCAGCACGTCGCGGCCCATCTCGGCGAAGGCGGCGGCCAGGTTGACCGCGGCGGCGGCCGCGGCGGCGTTGTCCCCGCGCGGGGCGGTGACCAGGAGCCGTCGTCTCTCGGCGAACGAGGGGTCGTAGGCCAGCCGGAAGGCCACCGCGCGGTACTCCTCGGCGAGCCGCGAACCGCTGCGGCCGATCGCGAGCAGGCTGCCCGCCGCCCCGCGTTCCCTGGGCAGCGTGCCGAGCAGCGGGGCCCCGAGGGAGCGGACGAGCTCGCGGGGGGAGCGTACGGCGGGGTCGAAGACGAGCCGTACCCAGGACAGCAGCAGCCCGAGGGCGAGGCCGACCACCGCGCCCAGTCCGAGGAGCAGCGGCAGGCCGGCTCCGGCGGGTCGGGTGGGGGCGACGGGCTTCTTGTTGAGGTAGCCCGGGGTGGTGTCGAGCGCCTTGAGCTCGGAGATCTTCCGGCTCAGCTCGGAGATGGAGACGATGATGTTGGCGCGGGCGCTGCTGACGTCGTCCGCGGCGCCGACCCCGGTCCGCTCCTCCAGCAGGTCGCGCTTCTCCTCCAGGGGCGCGAGCTGGGCGCGGTAGCCGTTCGCCATGTTCTCGATGCTTTCCTCGGTACGCGCCTTGCGGTGCGCCAGATAGGCGTTGGCCAGGGCTTCGGCACGGTCCCTGGCCTGCTCGGGCGTGGCACCGGTGTAGGAGAAGCGGAGGGTGAGGGTGTTGGGCGGGTTGGTGACCTGGAGGCCCGCGAGCAGGGTGCGGGAGGTGACGTCGTCGCCCTTCTTGAGCAGGGTTCCCGCGGCGAGGTCGCCGACGGTGTCGCTGACCGCGGTCTGCCGTTCCGAACCGATGTTGATGCCCTTGTCGGCGGAGGCTCCGGTGGCGAACGGGTCGGCGGTCGCGGAGCGCACCTGCACCTCGCCGGTGGCCGCGTAGGTGTCGTCGCCGCTGAGGGCCAGGAATCCACCGCCGATCAGGCCCGCGACAACGCCTGCGGCGAGCAGGGCGCGGTAGCGCAGGAGCTGGCGGAACTGGTCGCGCAGCAGCGCCGGTTCGTCCTGGTCGTCGGGCGGACGGATCTGGTGCGTCATCGGCGTGCTCCCCCTCGTGTGTCCCCGGTCCGGCCGGCCCCGGCGTGTGCGTCCCCGAGTGCCTCGGCGAGCAGGGCGTCGAAGCGGGCGAGGCCGGCCTCCCTGCTCAGGTGCTGTGCGACGTAGCGCGGACCGTGCGCGCCCAGTGCGTCGGCCGCCGCGGGGTCGGCGCCCAGCCGGCGTACGGCGGCCAGGAGCGCGCCCGGGTCCTCGGGGGCCACGAGGACTCCCGCGCCCGAGCGGCGCACCTCCTCGGCGGTGCCCCCCGAGTCGGCCACGGAGGCGACGACGGGGCGTCCGGTGACGAAGTACGAGGTGAGCTTGGACGGCACGCTCATGTCGAGCACGGAGGCCCGCTGGGTCACGGCGAGCACGTCGGCGGCGGCGAGCACGTCGGTGAAGTCGTCCGCGCCGGCGGGCGGGAGGAAGTCGAGGTTGGGCAGCTCCGCCGCCCGCTCGCGCAGTCCGTCGCGCTGGTTCCCGTCGCCCATCAGGACGACCCGGACGTCGGGGGCCAGCCGTGCCAGGCCGACCAGGACGTCGAGCCCCTGTTTGAGGCCCATGTTCCCCGAGTGCAGCACCACGGGGGTGTCCGCGGCCCAGCCGAGCCGGGCCCGGGTGGCGGCGCGGTCGGCCGAAGGGGGCCTGACATGGGTCCAGTTGGGAACGAGGCGGATGCGCCCGGGGTCGACCCCGAGGGCGGTGACGCCTTCCACGAAGCTCTCGTGGATGACACCGACGAGGGCCGCGCCGCGCAGCGCGTGCCGCTCGGCCCGCGCCGCGACGGCGGCCGCCCGGCCTCCGCCGCGGATGCCGCTCTGCGCGGCGGCGGCTCCCATCAGGTCCTGGACGACGGGTATGTGCGGGACGCGGTGGCGGCGCGCCAGCCGTGCGGCGATCACCCCGCCCGCGAGGCTGGGCATCTGGGAGACCACCGCGTCGGGGCGGCCGGGCGGTGGCGCGAGGATCCCGTGGGCGAGCACGGACGCCTCGAAGACCGCGCGCCGCAGAGCCGTCTGACGGGGCGGCACGTAGTGGCGGCGCCGGTGCACACGCACCCCCTCGCGGCTCTCCACCCTCCGCCACACCCCCCGGTACCGCTCGTCCACGCGCCAGGCGGGGTAGTGCGGCATGCCGGTGAGGACCTCGGTCCTGGCCCCGGACGCCGCCCAGTGCTCGGCGAGCTGGGTGGCGTACGGCCCGATGCCCGTCACCTCGGGGGCGTAGTTGGTGGAGACGACGAGAAGTCTGCGGTTCTCGAACGGCCTCTGGTGCTCAGCAGCGGACAACGGATGATCGCCTTCCCCCCGGAACAGCCTCTCCTTCGAGCTTATCCGTTCACGGGATGCCCAAGTGTTCTTCACAGTAAGGTCGTTGCACCAGTTCCGCCGTGGGGGGAGAGAACGGATGGTGCAGCACAGGGTCGGCTACGCGCCGGGGGTGTACGACCTGTTCCACGTCGGCCACCTGAACATCCTGCGGCACGCCCGCAGCCAGTGCGACTACCTGGTGGCCGGTGTCGTCTCCGACGAGATGGCCGCGCGGGCCAAGGGCCACACACCCGTGATCCCGCTGCCCGAGCGGCTGGAGATCGTCCGCAGCGTGCGGTACGTGGACGCCGCGTTCGTGGAGACCGTTCCGGACAAGGTCGAGACCTGGCAGCAGGTCCGTTTCGACGTCATCTTCAAGGGTGACGACTGGCGGGGCACGGAGAAGGGCGAGCGCCTGGAGCGGGACTTCGCCGCGGTCGGGGTGGAGGTCGTCTACTTCCCGTACACGGTGCACACGTCCAGCACCCAGCTGCGCCGGGCGCTGGACGTGCTCGTCAGCCGGCCCGGAGCGCTCTCAGCTCCCTGAACCACTTGACCAGGAACGCCACCAGGAACACGGCGTGCACGGCGGCGAGCACGGCGTACCCGGCGCGGAAGGCACCGGGTGCGCCGAGCAGTGCGAAGACCAGGCAGAAGATCCCGTAGTCCGCGGGGAGCAGCGCCAGGGCCCTGGTCCGGGACACCGGGGCCGGGGGGCCCGGGGCGTCCGGGCCGGTGCGGGCCGCCGCCCTGCCGAGCTGTTCACGGAGCAGCCCCGCGCAGAAGGTGAGCACGGCGACGAACAGGAAGCCGAGCGGCAGCAGGAGCAGGCCCAACCCGGGCGCGCCGTCGAAGCGCTGGAACGAGACCAGTACGGCGCTGTGGACGAGGACCATCTTCGCGCAGTCCACCACGTGGTCGAGCCACTCGCCGTCCGGCCCGCCGCGCCCGGTCAGCCGGGCGAGCTGCCCGTCCGCCGAGTCGAAGGCGAAGCCGACGGCCAGCCCCGCCCAGACAGCCGCTCCGAGCCACCACGACGGCTCCACGAGCGCGACCGCGGCAATCGTCGCGAAGGTGAACAGTGCGCTTACACAGGTGACTTGATTGGGTGTCAGACCTACTCGGAAGGCACCTGCCGCGAGCAGGCGCCCGGCCGGCCGGTTCACGTACCGCGAGTAGAGCGAGACACCCTTGGACGACTTCTGCGCGCCGCGCAGTTCGCGCAGCACCGTACCCGTTCCCGACATACGCCCCCCAGCGCCCGGTGGTCCCCCGGCGCATCATCGCAGAAACGACGGGCCGGGCGAGGGAATACGGAACGGATCAGGTGCGCCGGGCCGGGCGGCTCCCGTCGTACGGCCGGTGACCGACGCTCCGGCCGGAGCGTCGGTCACCGGGGCGCGGGCTCCTTGCCGGGCCGGGGCGAGACGACCGGGCCCGAGGGGCGCCCCCGGACCGGAGGGGCGCACCGGACCGCTCCGCCGCCGGGGAGGGACGCCCTCAGCTCCGGCCGGGCTCCTCGTCCGTGCCCGGCCGCTCGCCGCTCTCCTGGACCGGCTCGGTGAGCTGCGCGTCCAGGTCGTCGAAGAGCAGTTCGCCTCGCTCGACCTGCCCCGTCCGGTACGCCGACCGGGCCACCAGGTGGGAGGCCACCGGGCCCGTCATCAGCTGGAAGAAGCCGATGAGCGCCAGCGTCGCCAGGTCCATGCCGCTGCGCAGTCTGAGCGCGACCCCGGCGAGCACCAGGAGCAGCCCGAGGGTCTGCGGCTTGGTCGCCGCGTGGCTGCGCGAGAGGACGTCGGACAGCTTCAGCATGCCGATCACCCCGAGGAGGCAGATGGCCGCGCCGAGGAACACCAGTACCGCCCCGGCCGTGTCCGTGACCTGGACCCACACGTTCATCTCCGCCCCTCCTTGCCCGCGGCCCCGCGCCGGGACAGCGGCTTGTCCCGTACGGCGATGAAGCGGGCGATGCCCACCGAACCGGTGAAGCCGAGGAAGGCGAGCACCAGCATGACCGGGAAGTAGAACGGGTCACGGGCGATGGCGGACTTGGCGCCCAGGCCGGCGATGATCACGGCGGCGGCCACGTCGAGGGCGATGGCCCGGTCCAGCATGGAGGGCCCGCGGCTGATCCGGAAGAGCAGCAGCGCGCCCGCCACGACGACGAACACGACGGCGGCGGTCAGCAGCACACGGTCCACGGTCTCGGGGCCGCTCATGCCTCCTCCTCCCCGCCGTCGGACCCGGCGACCGCCGGGGGCGGTCCGGAGACCCGCCTGATCTCGTCGGAGGTGCCGAACGCGCGGACCGTCAGCTCCTCCAGCTTCCAGACGGACGCACGCGCCGCCTCCAGCTCCGCCGGTCTGTCGGCGTCCAGGACGTGCAGGAACAGCGTGGCGGTGGCCCTGCGCACCTCGATGACGGAGCCGCCGGGCACGTTGGACACGGTGACGGCGGTCGCGGCGAGCATCAGGTCGCTGCGGCAGCGCAGGGGTACGCCGATGACGGCGGGCCGGTGCGGGCGGTCGGCGAAGATCTGCCGGGTCACCTTCACTCCCGAGGTGTACATGTCGTAGAGCAGGTAGCCGGCCAGCCGCAGGATGCCCCAGGGGTGCAGCCGCAGCCCCAGATCGACCTGCGGCAGCGGGAACGCCAGGCACACGGCCACCGCGACGACCGCTCCGGTGACGACGTTGGCCCAGCTCAGGCTGGACCACAGCAGGACCCAGATCAGGGTGAGCCAGGCGATCAGCGGCAGGTCGAGCACGCGGCGCCTGCGGCCGGCGAACTGGACGCTGAAGGGGGGTAGTTCGGGGTTGTGGTGCGACAGGGTGATCAGGTGCCTCACGGGCCGAGCACCTCCTTCACATAGGGCGTGCGGGCGATGAGTTCGGCCGCCGAACGGTCGGTGAAGGCCGCCAGCGGACCGGCCAGGACCGTGAAGGCGAGGCTGAACACGACGGCGCCGGCGGTGGCGGCCGTCATGGCCCGGGGCGGGCGGATCGTCGTGGTGACGGCCTGCCCGGCGATGGTGGCGGCCACGGCCCGGCCGGCCGGGGCGGGCCCGACCCCTTCGTCGCCGGTCCCGGGGATGCGGTCGGGTCCCGCGTCGGTGTCGTCGTCGTCGCTGTCGTCGGCGGTCTCCAGGACGGTGCCGTAGGCCGCCTGCCCCGGTGGCTCGGTGCGCCAGAAGGCCAGGTTCCAGATCTTGGCCATCACGTACAGGGTGAGCAGGCTCGTCACCGTCGCGCCCGCGACGAGGATCCAGGCCCAGACGCTGCCGTCCGCGACGCCCGCGCGCATCAGCCCGAGTTTCCCGATGAAGCCGGAGAGCGGCGGGATGCCCGCGAAGTTCATCGCGGGGACGAAGAAGAGGACCGCGAGCAGCGGGGCCGCCCTGGCCAGGCCGCCGAGCCGGGTGAGTTCGTTGGTTCCGCCGCGGCGTTCGATCAGGCCCGCGACGAGGAAGAGGGTCGTCTGGACGGTGATGTGGTGGGCGACGTAGAAGATGGCACCGCCGTACGCGTCACGGGTGGCGAGGCCGATCCCGAAGACCATGTAGCCGATGTGGCTGATCAGGGTGAAGGAGAACAGCCGCTTCAGGTCGGTCTGGGCGACGGCGCCGAGGATGCCCACGATCATCGAGGCGAGGGCGACGGCCATGAGCAGGTCGCCGAGCCGGTTTCCGGGGAAGAGCAGCGTCTCGGTGCGCAGCATGCAGTAGATGCCGACCTTCGTCAGCAGGCCGGCGAAGACGGCGGTGACGGGCGCGGGCGCGGTCGGGTAGGAGTCGGGGAGCCACGCGGCCAGCGGGAAGACGGCGGCCTTGATGGCGAAGACGGTCAGCAGCATGGCCTGGACGAGGGTCTGCACCCCGAGGGGGAGGTCGGGCAGCCGGATCGCGAGCTGGGCGAAGTTCGTCGTGCCGGTGGCGGCGTAGGTCATGGCGATGGCCGTCAGGAACAGCATCGAGGAGAACAGCGAGATGATCACGTACGTGGAGCCGGCCCGGATCCGGGGTCCGGTCCCGCCGAGCGTGAGCAGGACGAAGCTGGCGACCAGCATGATCTCGAAGCCGACGTACAGGTTGACGAGGTCGCCCGCGATGAAGGTGAGGGAGACCCCGGCGACCAGGATGAGGTAGGCGGGGTGGAAGACCGCGACGGGCGTCTCCTTGTCCCGGTCCGCCATGCCCTGGCCCAGCGAGTAGACGAGGACGGCGAGGGTGACGGCCGAGGAGACGGTCAGCATGAGCCCGGACAGCCGGTCGGCGACGAGCGTGATGCCGAGCGGCGGGGCGAAGTCGCCGAGGTGGACGGAGAGGGGGCCCTGACGGTCCGCGGCGATCATCAGGGTGACCGAGAGCCCGAGGACCGCGGTCAGTACGGCGACGCTGATGAAGCGCTGGAAGCGCGCGAGCCGGATGCCGAAGGCGAGGCTCAGTCCGGTGGCGCAGAGCGGCAGCAGGACCGGCAGCGGAACGAGCGCGTTCATCCGGCGGCTCCTCGGTCGTCGTCCCTGTCGTTCTTCACGTAGTCCTCCGGGTCGGCGCCCAGTACGTCGTGCCACAGGTCGCCGCTCGCGTCGCGGCCCCGGGCCTGGAGGGCGCGGTCGGCACGCAGCCTGGCGCGCAGCCGGCGGTGTTCCTGGCGGTAGCGGGCGCGGTCCTTGCGGGTGCGCCCGGGCTCCGCCCGGTACTCCTCGCGGAGTTCGGCCCGCTCCCCCAGCACCTCGGCGCGCAGGAAGATGCGCCGGTCCTCCAGGTCGTCGTGGACCTCGTCCGTGCCGGTGAGCTGGTAGCTGCGGTAGGCCATCGCGAGCAGGAAGGCCGTGGTGGCGAGGGTGATGACGATCGCGGTGAGGGCGATGGCCTGGGGCAGCGGGTCGGTGACCCGGCGCAGCGGCACCCCGTAGAGCAGGGGGGCGGCGCCCGCGGAGCCGGTCGAGGAGAGGACCAGCAGGTTGATGCCGTTGCCCGCGATCACCGCGCCCAGCAGGATGCGGGTGAGCGGCCGGGTGAGCATGAGGATGCCGCCGACCGCGCAGAGGACGACGGCCGTGGCGAGGAGCGAGACGCTCATGGTCATCGGTTCGTCTCCCCCGTCCCGTTCCCGGCGGCGGGGGCCAGTGCGCCCGCCGCCCGTTCGATCTGCCGGTCGACCTTGGCCCCGAGGGCCCGCACGATGTCGAGGACCACGCCGAGTACCAGCAGGTAGACACCGAAGTCGAAGAGGACCGAGGTGCTCAGGTGGTAGTCGCCGAACAGGGGCAGGTGCCCGTGGTAGGTCCAGGCGTGCAGGACGGTCCCGTCGGCGAGTCCGCCCAGGGCGACCGCGGTGGACACGAACAGTCCGAGCCCGGTGAAGAGGCCCGGCTGGAGCGGCGCGGCCTCGGCGAGCTCGAATCTGCCGCCCGCCAGGTAGCGGGTGATGAGGGCGAGTCCCGCGACGAGTCCGGCGACGAAGCCGCCGCCCGGCATGTTCTCCGCGCAGAACAGCAGGTACAGGGAGAGCACCAGGATGGGATGGAAGAGCAGCCGGCCCACCACCTCGAAGACGACGGAACGGTGTTCGGGCGCGAGGGTGGACCCGGCGGCCAGCCAGCTGCGTTCGGGCGCGGTGTCGTCACCGTGCGGCAGGCCGGTGAGCCGCTGCCCGGACAGGGCCCAGGCGGTCTCTCCCCGCAGTTCCTCCCGGTCCATGGACTTCTCGCCGCGGCGGTGCAGGTAGATGAGGCTGGTCACCCCGATCGCCGCCGCCGCGAGCACGGCGGACTCGCCCATCGTGTCCCAGGCCCGCAGGTCGACCAGGATGGTGGCCACGACGTCCTTGAGACCGTGATGGGCGACCTCCTCGACCATCGCGGCGCCCGCGGGTTCGGCGACGCGCGCGGCGCCCGCCGCCCAGACCGCCACGCCGACCGTCGCCGCGGCGGCCAGCGCGACCGGGATGCGCAGGGCCCGTCGCCAGGTGCCGATCGACTCCTCGAAGCGCACCGGCAGCCGGCGCAGGACCAGCACGAACACGATCATCGACACGGTCTCCACGCAGAACTGGGTGAGCGCCAGGTCGGGGGCGCCCTGCACGACGAAGAGGAGTGCCGCCCCGTACCCGGTGAGACCCGCCAGGACGACGGCCTTCATCCGGCGGCTGACGGTCAGGCAGGACAGGGCGGCGGCGCAGGTGAGCACGGCCACCGCGCCCTGGAGCGGGACGTCCCACACCCGGGGTGCGACCGCTCCTTCCCAGGGGCGGTCCGTGACGAG
The DNA here is from genome assembly GCF_042886395.1 of Streptomyces sp. NPDC058008. Taxonomy (NCBI): domain Bacteria; kingdom Bacillati; phylum Actinomycetota; class Actinomycetes; order Kitasatosporales; family Streptomycetaceae; genus Streptomyces; species Streptomyces sp. NPDC058008. The sequence continues at coordinate 160,356 of NZ_JBHVQX010000012.1, forward strand.
GACCGCGAGCTGGCCGGTGAGCATCACCAGCATGGTGATGGCCAGGTAGCCGGAGAGGGAGCCTCGCTGGACGAAGCCGGTGATCTGGAGGGCGACCCGTTCCAGGCCGAGGAGGAGGTGTCCGAAGACGCTGTCCGCGGTGGGCCAGGCGACGCGCCGGGAGATCCTGGTGACCGTCGCGCGTCCCGCGAAGAGCACGGCGCCACCGGCCCAGGTCAGGGCGGACAGGAGCAGGACCGTGCCGAAGCCGTGCCAGAGCGCGAGGTGGTAGGGGTGCGCGGGGGCGGGGAAGACGTCGGCGTACGCGGCGAACAGGGGGTCGGTCCATCCGATGCCGGGGCCGAGGACCAGCCCGGCGACGGCGAGGACCGCGGGCGGGGCCAAGAGGGCGGCGCCGACGTGGTGGGCGGGGGTGTCGGCGACGCCGCGTTTGCGGGCGAACCCTCCCCATACGAAGCGCAGGGTGTAGGCGACGGTCAGCACCGAGCCGGCCACGGTGACGGCCAGTACCCAGCGGTCGGTGGTGTCGCCGCGCAGCAGCGCGTCGAGGGCGGCCTCCTTGGCGGCGAACCCGAGGAACGGCGGCAGGGCGGCCATGGAGGCCGCCGCGAGCACCGCCACCGCGCAGACGTGGGGCATGGTGCGGCCGAGTCCGGAGAGCACGCGCAGGTCCCGGGTGCCGGTCGCGTGGTCCACGATGCCGGTGACGAGGAACAGCGCGGCCTTGAAGAGGGCGTGCGCCAGGATCATGGCGCACGCGGCGAGGGCGGCGTCGCGGTTCCCCGCCCCGGCGAGGACGGTGAGGAAGCCGAGCTGGCTGACGGTGCCGTAGGCGAGCACGAGCTTGAGGTCGTGGAGGCGCAGGGCGCGCCAGCCTCCGAGGAGCATGGTCGCTCCTCCCAGCACGAGGACGACGGGCCGCCAGACCGGGACGTCGGCGAAGGCGGGGGCGAGCCGTGCCACGAGGTAGACGCCGGCCTTGACCATCGCCGCGGCGTGCAGATAGGCGCTGACGGGGGTGGGAGCGGCCATGGCGTTCGGCAGCCAGAGGCTGAACGGCCAGATCGCCGACTTGGACAGGGCCCCGCACAGGATGAGGACGACGGCCACGGAGACCGCGAGGGTCGCCTCGGGCGGGTGCGCGACGATCGCGGAGATCCGGTAGGTGCCCGCCGCCTGACCGAGGATCAGGAAGCCGACCAGCATGGCCAGACCGCCCAGCGTGGTGACGGTCAGTGCCTGGAGGGCGGACCGGCGGTTCTGCTTGCGCTCGCTGGTGTGCCCGATCAGCAGGTAGGAGAAGACGGTGGTCAGTTCCCAGAACACGTAGAGCGAGATCAGGTCGTCGGCGAGGACGAGGGCGAGCATGGCGCCCGCGAAGGCCAGGAAGTTCCCGGCGAAGGAGGCGAGCCGGGGCGAGTCGTCACCGAAGTAGGACACGCAGTACAGCAGGACGAGCGTGCCCACCCCGGCGGCGAGCAGCACCATCAGCTCGGCGAGCGCGTCCAGGCGCAGGGCGACGGACACGTCGTACGTGCCGATCCACTCCCACGACCAGGTGACGGACCGTCCGGCCGCCGCGCCGCTCCACTCGGTGAACGCCCACACCGTGGTGGCGGCGGGCGGCAGGGCGAGCACGGCGAAGGCGTACCGGCCGAGCCGGCGCACGAGGGGACGGGCGCACGCCGCCAGTGCGAAGTGACAGAGGATGAGTACGATCACGACGGGTGTTCCGGAACAAAGGGCACCGAATACAGATATATCCCCCGGCCCCGTTCACTCGACCGGCGCGCCGCGTGACGCCCGCCCCGCTGGTTCCGGTCCGCGTCGCCGGCGGCCGCCTCTCGTTCCGTAGTGCTCACGGAACGGCGCCTGCCCGGTTCGCCGGTGGTCACACGGGATGACATGCGCCCCTTCCGGCACACCGCCTCCGGGCACGGATGCGGTCCGGAACACCCGGTCGGCGTTCAGGGACAGATGGGCCGGCTCGTCGGGCACCTCGCCGGCCATGCCCCGGACGTCCTCGGTGACGCGCAGCCGGCAGTGCGCCTCGTCACGCACCGTGATGCCGTCGCCCTCGGGCGACCTGTTCACCGGGTGCGGAACCGGCCCACCGGTCACCGTCGTCGCCTCCCTGCGCACGACCCGACTGTCCCCGCACTCCCAGCCTGACTCCGGAGCGCGCACCCCGCTACCCGGGCACGACGGACGCCCCCGGCAGGACCGGGCAGGTGCCGTTCCGTGGGCACCACGGGACGAGAGGCGGTCGCCGGTGAACGGCCCTCCTCGCACAGCGACCGCCCCGGGAGTGGTCCTCACCGGCGGTGACGGCCCCCGAGGACGGCCGGGGCGGTGCGGCCGGAGGGCGCACCGCGCCCTGTCCCCGCCACCGGTCCAGGCGGCCTTCGGGGCCCTCGCGGGCGGGACGGGCTCAGTCCAGTACGGCGATGCCGTCGATCTCGACCATCGCCTGCTCGTCCCACAGCCGGGCCGCTCCGACGACGGCCATGGCCGGGTACTCACGCCCCGCCAGCCGCCGCCAGACGGCGCCCAGTTCACGGGCGTGGGCGCGGTAGTCGGCCACATCGGTGGCGTACACGGTGACCCTCGCCAGGGCGGACGGTGCTCCGCCCGCCGCGCGCAGGGCGGTCAGCAGATTGCCGAGGGCTGTCTCGAACTGTTCCGGCAGGGTGGCGCCGACGACGTTGCCGTCGCCGTCCAGCGCGGTCTGCCCGGCCAGGAAGACGAGCCTGCCGCCGGCGGCCGTGACGGCGTGCGAGAAGCCGGTGGGCGGGGAGAGTTCGGAGGGGTTGATCCGGGTGATGGGGTTCATGCGGGGCCCTCCTGTGCCGCGTACAGCTCCTTGGCGATGATGGTGCGCTGCACCTCGGTGGCGCCCTCGTAGATCCGGGGCGCACGGACCTCCCGGTAGAGGTGTTCGAGCAGATGGCCGCGGCGCAGGGCGCGGGCGCCGTGGAGCTGGACTGCCGCGTCGACGACGTACTGCGCGGTCTCGGTGGCGTACAGCTTGGCCATGGCCGCGCGCCGGGGCACGCCCGGCTCGCCCGCGTCGTGGGCGGCGGCGGCCGCGTACACCAGGAGCCGGGCGGCCTCGGTGCGGGTGGCCATCTCGGCGACCTGGTGCGCGACGGCCTGGAGTTCCTTGAGCGGGGCCCCGAACGCGTCGCGGTGCGCGGTGTGTTCCAGGGTGGCGTCGAGCGCCGCGCGCGCCATGCCGACGGCGAACGCCCCGACACTGGGCCGGAAGAGGTTCAGGGTGTCCATGGCGACCCGGAACCCCCGGCCCGGCTCACCGAGCACGTCGTCGTCGGTCACGGGTACCCCGTCGAAGCTCAATGCCCCGACGGGGTGCGGGGAGAGCATGTCCAGGGCCTCCCCGGTGAGCCCCGGACGGTCGGCGGGCACGAGGAACGCGGTGACACCACGGGCTCCGGCGCCCTCGCCGGTCCTGGCGAAGACCGTGTAGAAGTCGGCCTCGGGGGCGTTGGAGATCCAGCACTTCTCGCCGGTGAGCCGTCGGCCCCGGCCGCCGGGGGCGGGCCGCGCGGCGAGGGCGAGCGCCGCCGCGTCGGATCCGGCACCCGGCTCGCTGAGTGCGAAGGCGGCCACGGCGCGGCCGGCGCGCACCTCCGGGAGCCAGCGCGCCCGCTGGGCCCCGGTCCCCGCCCGGCGGACGGGGACCGATCCGAGGCCCTGGAGTGCGAGTGCCGTCTCCGCCTCGGTGCAGCCGCGCGCCAGCGACTCGCGCAGCAGACAGAGATCGAGCGCGCCCGAGTCCAGAAGCCGGTCCAGGAGCCCCAGCCCGCCGAGCGCGGCGACGAGCGGGCGGTTGACGCGGCCCGGCTCGCCCTGTTCCGCGAGCGGGCGCAGCTCCTCACGGGCGATGGCGTACAGCTCGTCGCACCATGCGGTTCGACCGGGATCGAGGGAGAATGCCGTCATACCGGCGCCTCTCTTGTCACGACGTATCGCGGACCGTTGACTACCGTCACCCGAACGATACGCTCCAGGGGCGACAAGGGGGCGATGCTTCATGAAGCCGTCAGGTACCGCGAGCGCGCACACCGACACCTTCGCGCGCGACCATCTCCCGCCCGCCGAGGACCGGCCCGAGCTGGTCTTCGACCTCCCTGAACTGGCGTATCCGGACCGGCTGAACTGCGGGTACGAGCTGCTCGACCGCACCACCGACCGGCTGGGACCTGACCGTCCCGCCTTCCGCCACCCCGACGGCTCCGCCCTGAGCTACGGGGAGCTGCGGGACCGGGTGGACCGGATCGCCCAGGTCCTGACGCACGATCTGGGCGTCGTCCCCGGCAACCGCGTGCTGCTGCGCGGCCCCACCACGGCCTGGCTCGCGGCCTGCTGGCTCGCCGTGATGAAGGCCGGCGGGATCGCCGTGACGGTGCTGGCGCAGCAGCGGGCGGCGGAGCTCGCCACGATCTGCTCGATGGCCCGCGTCGGGCACGCGCTGTGCGACATCAGGTCGGTGGACGACCTGACCGCGGCCGGGGTGCCGGGGCTGCGCGTCACGACGTACGGGGGCGGTTCCGCCGATGATCTCACCGGGCTCGCCGCGGCCCGGCCGGGTCCCTACCGGGCGGTGGACACCGCCGCCGACGACATCGCGCTCATCGCCTTCACCTCGGGCACCACCGGGCGGCCCAAAGGGTGCATGCACGCCCACCGGGACGTGCTGGCCGTCGCCGACACCTTCGCCCGGCACGTCCTGCGGCCCCGCCCCGACGACGTGTTCGCGGGCAGCCCGCCGCTCGGCTTCACCTTCGGGCTCGGCGGGCTGGTCATCTTCCCGCTGCGGGCCGGGGCCTCGTCCCTGCTGCTGGAGCGGTCCGGGCCGGGACAGCTGCTGCCCGCGCTCGCGGCCCACCGGGTCTCCGTGCTGTTCACCGCGCCGACCGCGTACCGCCTGATGCTCGACGCCCTCGACGGCCACGACCTGTCCGCGCTGCGCCGGTGCGTGTCGGCCGGGGAGAACCTCCCCGCCACGACCTGGCGGTCCTGGTACGAGCGGACGGGGCTGCGCATCATCAACGGCATCGGGGCCACCGAGCTGCTGCACATCTTCATCTCCGCCGCCGACGGGGCGGCCCGGCCGGGCACCACGGGCGTCCCCGTGCCCGGCTGGCGGGCGCGGGTGGTGGACGACGACGGCGAGGAGCTGCCCGACGGCCGGCCGGGCCTGCTGGCCGTGCGCGGTCCGGTCGGCTGCCGTTACCTCGCCGACGAACGCCAGCGGATCTACGTGCGCCACGGCTGGAACATCACCGGAGACACCTACGTCCGCGAGCCGGACGGCTACTTCCGCTACGTCGCCCGCGCCGACGACATGATCATCTCGGCCGGGTACAACATCGCGGGCCCCGAGGTCGAGGAGGCCCTCCTGCGCCACCCGGACGTGGCCGAGGCGGCGGTGGTGGGCCGCCCGGACGAGCTGCGCGGGCAGATCGTGGCCGCGTACGTCGTACCGAGACAGGGCGCGGACCTGTCGGCCGACGACCTGCGCACCTACGTGAAGGCTGGGCTCGCGCCGCACAAGTGCCCGCGTGCCATCGAGTTCCTGCCCGCGCTGCCGAGGACCGCGACGGGAAAGCTGCAACGCTTCCTGCTGCGCGACGCCGGCGCTCCGGAGTGATCACGCGGCGCCCGGCGGGGCCGTCCCGTGCGAAAGGCGTCCGCCGGGAGTCCGGGGAAACCGGGGTGACCCCGGAGCGGCGGAGCGGCCAGGATGAGGGGCATGACCTGGACCTTCACCGATGACGTCGGCGCCTTCACGGAGGCGGCCGGAGCGTCGCTGGCCGCCCGGCCTGCCGGGAACACCCTGCTGCTGACGGTCACCGCGACCCTCCGGGAGAGCGGGCCGCGCGCCTACGGCACGGAGCCTCCGGTGCTGGGGTGGTGGCGCGGGGCGGACGGGGAGGTGGCCGGGGCACTGGTGTGGACGCCTCCCTTCCTGCCGGTCCTGGGCCGGGCGGCGCCGGAGGCGGTCGGCGCGCTGGCCGACGCCCTCGCGCTGCCGGGCATCAACGCGGACCGTGACGCGGCGGCGGTCCTGGCCGCCCGCTGGCCACGTCACCGTGTCGAGGAGGAGCACCGGCTGTACCGCCTGGGCACCCCGGTGCCGCCGTCGCCCGCACCGGCGGGAGCGGCACGGCCCGCCACCACGGCCGACCGGGCGCTGCTGGTCGGCTGGATGCGCGCCTTCGGCGAGGAGACGGGCCAGCCGGGCGACCGGGCGGAGCGGATCGTGGACGAGCGCACGGAGCACGGCGGGCTGACCCTCTGGGAGGCGGGCGGGGAGCCGGTGTCGATGGCGGGCGTCTCGCGCCGGATCGCGGACACGGTGCGGGTGTCGACCGTCTTCACGCCGCCGGAGCACCGGGGCCGCGGGTACGCGGCGGCGGTGACGGCGGAGGCCGGACGCGTGGCGCGCGAGCAGGGGGCCCGGGAGGTCCTGCTCTTCACCGACCTCGCGAATCCGACGAGCAACGGCGTGTACCCGCGCATCGGCTACGAACCGGTCTCCGACCGCCTGCTGATCACCGCGGAGCCGGAGTGACGGACCTGGCGGCGCGCCCGCATGCCCCGTCCCGCCGGGCGTGGCTGACGCTCAGTCGAGCGTGAGCCGGGGTTTCGGGGCGTCGGTACGGCCGGTCGGCGGGGTGCGGCTGCCCGCGCGGTACGGGAGCGGCCAGGTGGCACCCGGGCCGGCGTAGCCCTGCTCGGCCGCCGCGTGCAGCGTCCAGTGCGGGTCGTAGAGGTGGGGGCGGGCCAGGGCGCAGAGGTCGGCCCGGCCTGCGAGCAGCAGCGAGTTGACGTCGTCCCAGGAGGAGATGGCGCCGACGGCGATGACGGGGACGTCCAGCCGGTTGCGGATCCGGTCGGCGAACGGGGTCTGGTACGAGCGGCCGTACTCGGGGCGCTCCTCGGGGACGACCTGGCCGGTGGAGACGTCGATGGCGTCCGCGCCGTGGGCGGCGAAGGCGCGGGCCACCGCGAGGGCGTCCTCGTCGCTCGTGCCGCCCCGGGCCCAGTCCGTCGCGGAGATCCGTACGGTCATGGGCCGGTCCCCCGGCCAGGCGGCGCGGACCGCGTCGAAGACCTCCAAGGGGAAGCGGAGCCGGTTCTCCAGGGTCCCGCCGTAGGCGTCGGTGCGCAGGTTGGTGAGCGGGGAGAGGAAGCCGGAGAGGAGGTAGCCGTGGGCGCAGTGCAGTTCCAGGAGGTCGAATCCGCAGCGGGCCGCCCGTCGGGCGGCCTCGGTGAACCGGTCCCGGACGGTGTCCATGCCGGGCCTGTCCAGCGGCCGGGGGACCTGGCTGACGTCTGGCGCGTACGGGAGGGGTGAGGCGGCGCTGAGCGGCCAGTTGCCGTCGTCGAGCGGCTGGTCGATGCCCTCCCACATCAGCCGGGTCGAGCCCTTGCGGCCGGAGTGGCCCAGCTGGACGCCGATCGCGGTGCCGGGAGCGGCCTCGTGGACGAAGCGCGTGGTCCTCCCCCAGGCCTCGGCCTGCTCGTCGGTCCACAGGCCGGTGCATCCGGGGGTGATGCGGCCCTCGGGGCTGACGCAGACCATCTCGGTCATGACGAGCCCCGCGCCGCCGAGCGCGCGGGCGCCGAGGTGGACGAGGTGGAAGTCGCCGGGCACTCCGTCGACGGCGGAGTACATGTCCATGGGCGAGACGACGACGCGGTTGCGGAGTTCGAGGCCGCGCAGCCGGAGCGGGGTGAACATCGGCGGGGTGCCGGGCGGGCAGCCGAACTCCTCCTCGACCGAGCCGGTGAAACCGGGGTCGCGCAGCCGCAGGTTGTCATGGGTGACGCGGCGGCTGCGGGTCAGGAGGTTGAAGGCGAACCGCCGGGGCGGCTGGCCGACGTACTGCGGGAGTTCCTCGAACCAGCGCAGGCTGGCCGCGGCGGCGCGCTGGGTGGAGCGGACGACGGGGCGGCGCTCGGCCTCGTACGCGGCGAGGGCGGTGGGCAGGTCGGGCTGTTCGCCGACGCAGGCGGCCAGCGCCAGGGCGTCCTCGACGGCGAGCTTGGTGCCCGAGCCGATGGAGAAGTGGGCGGTGTGGGCGGCGTCGCCGATGAGGACGGTGCGGCCGTGCCACCAGCGCTCGTTGCTGACGGTGGCGAAGGTGAGCCAGGAGGACTTGTTGGAGCGCAGCGGCCGGCCGCCCAGGGCGTTGGCGAAGACCTCGGCGCAGCGTTCCGCCGACCCGGCGGTGCCGCAGGCGTCGAGGCCGGCGGCGCGCCAGACCTCTTCGCGCATCTCGACGATGACGGTGGAGGCGCCGGGGCTGTCCGGCTGCCCGGAGTGCGAGGGGCGGGCGAAGGGGTAGGCGTGCAGCTGCATCACGCCGTACGCGGTCTCGGCGGTCTCGAAGCGGAAGGCGTCGAACGCGAAGTCAGCGGCGAGCCAGATGTAGCGGTTGCGGTGGCCGGTGACGGTGGGCCGGAAGTGGCGGGCGTGGGCGGTGCGGGTGGTGCTGTGCACCCCGTCGGCGGCGATGACGAGGTCGTGGCCGGTGGCGAGCTCCGCCGCGGGCGGGGCCCCGGTCCGGAAGCGGAGGCGCACGCCGAGGGAGGCGCAGCGCTCGTGCAGGATCCGCAACAGCGTACGGCGCCCCAGCGCGGCGAAGCCGTGGCCGCCCGAGGTCTGGGTGACGCCCCGGTGCACGACGTCGATGGTGTCCCAGCGGACGAACGCGTCGCTCAGCGCCCGGTACACGACGGGGTCGGCGTGCTCGATGCCGCCGAGCGTCTCGTCGGAGAGGACCACGCCGAAGCCGAAGGTGTCGTCCGGTGCGTTGCGCTCCCACACGGTGATCTCGCGGCCGGGGTCCAGCCGCTTGAGGAGCGCGGCGGCGTAGAGCCCGCCGGGGCCTCCGCCGATGACCGCGATCCGCTCCGTGTGCGAGGGCATCGCGTCACCTGCCCCGCCACTTCGGCGGCCGTTTCTCGGTGAAGGCGGCGTGGAACTCGGCGTAGTCCTCGCCGTTCATCAGGAGGGCCTGGGTGGAGGCGTCCATCTCCACCGAGGCGGCGAGCGGCATGTCGAGCTCCGCGGTCAGGAGGGCCTTCGTCCGGGCCAGGGCCAGGGCGGGCCCGTCGGCGAGCCGTCGGGCGAGGGCCGCGGCCCGGCCGTCGGCCTCACCCTCGGCGGTCAGCTCGCTGATCAGTCCGATGCGCTCCGCCTCGGGGGCGCGGACGGGCTCGCCGAGCATGAGGATGCGGGTGGCGTGGCCGAGGCCGACGACCCGGGGCAGGAGGTAGGCGGCGCCCATGTCCCCGCCGGACAGGCCGACGGCGGTGAAGAGGAAGGCGAACCGCGCGGACGGGGCGGCGATCCGGAAGTCCGCGGCCAGGGCGAGGACCGCCCCGGCCCCGGCGGCCACCCCGTGGACGGCGGCGACGACGGGGAAGGGGCACTCCCGCAGGGCGCGTACGACCTGCCCGGTCATCCGGTTGAAGTCCAGGAGCTGCGCGGTGTCCATCGCGAGGGTGGCGCCGATGATCTCGTCCACGTCGCCGCCGGAGCAGAATCCGCGTCCCTCGCCGGCGAGCACCAGGGCGCGCACGGAGCCTTCGCGGGAGAGCTCGGCCAGCAGGTCGCGCAGGTCGGCGTAGGCGCCGAAGGTGAGGGCGTTGAGCTTCTCGGGGCGGGCCAGCGTGACGGTGGCCACGCCGCCGTCCGTCGTCAGGCGCAGATGCTCCCAGCGTTCCGTGCGCGGGGCGGAGCCGGTGAACGGGCTCATGGGAGGGTCCCCTCCAGCCGTCGGGCTGCTGCTGATGCGCTTCGAAGTTATCACCCCTTCGTGACTTCCGTCAGGAGTACGCGATACCGCGGGGCCGTCACTGTGGCGAAGGTCCCTCGTGTGCCGGTCGGCCGCCTCTATGTCCGGGGCGTCGCGCTTCGTATGGTTGAACGTAGGAAGTCCTGGTACGGACCCCGTACCCTCCGGTACGGAGAACGCGGTCCCGGACGCAGCCGCCCGGGACCGGGGTTCGCCGCCGGATGTCTCGCTCCTGAACGGAAAATCCCGCCTTGCCGCCCGACGTCCCCGCGCAGCCGTCCCCCTCGTGGCGCATCACCCTGCCCCACTCCACCGCCGCCGTGCCCATCGCGCGCGCGCTCGTCCGTGCGGCCCTGGCGGACGTGGACGCGCCCGCGGACAGCGACACCGCCGAACTGCTGACGGCCGAGCTGGTCGCCAACGCCGTGGAGCACACCGACGGCTCGGGGCCCATCGAGCTGGTGGTCGAGCTGCTGGCGTCGGGCTGCCAGGTGGAGGTCCACGACCACGACCCGGACTCACCGGGCGACCTGTCCGGTCTGCTGCCCGGCACCACGGCCGATCCGTGGCAGGAGCACGGCCGGGGGCTGATCCTGATCCGCGCCCTCAGCTCCGCCTGCGGACACCGCCCCACCGAACACGGCAAGGCGGTCTGGTTCACCCTCCGGTCGGGCCCGCTGCCGCCGGCTCCCGCGGTTCCCTGACGAGCCGCGAGCGGCTGCGGCCGTATCCCGCGTACACCAGGGCGCCCACCGCGAGGAAGGCCGCGAACTGCACCCAGGTCGTCCATCCCGTCCCGTACATCAGGTACAGGCAGAAGCCGACGCCGAGAACCGGGCTGAGCGGGTAGAGCGGCACCCGGAAGGAGCGCTTCAGTCCCGGGTGCCCGCGGCGCAGCGCGATGACGGCGATGTTGACCACCGCCATGGTGGCGAGGGTGCCGATGGTCGTCAGGTTCACCACGACGTCGAGGGACGCGAACGCGGCGGGGACCGCGAAGAGCACCGCGACGATCCAGGTGTTGGCGACCGGCGTACGGGTCTTCGGTGAGACCCGCTCGAAGACCCGGGGGATCAGGCCGTCACGGGACATCGACATCAGGATGCGGGTCTGGCCGTACATCACCGCGAGGACGACGGACGCGATGGCCACGACCGCGCCGAAGGCGATGATCCCCCCGCCGACGCTCGATCCGGTGACCTGGTTCACGACCAGTGAGAGGGCGGCCGGCTTGTCGGAGACGGCGTCCGCGCCCAGCGCGCCGATGGCGCCGAGGGCGACCGCGCAGTAGAGCAGCGTGACCACGCCGATGCAGATCAGGATCGCCGTCGGGATGTTGCGGCGGGGGTTCTTGACCTCCTCGCCGGCGGTGGTGATGGCGTCGAAGCCGATGTACGAGAAGAACGCCACCGACGCGCCGGCGGTGATCCCGGCCATGCCGTCGGAGGCGAAGGGCGAGAGGTGCCCGTCCTCGAACGCGGTGAAGGCGATGGCGCAGAACGCGATGAGGATGCCGATCTTCAGCACCGCCATGGCCGCCGTGGCCCCCGCGCTCTCCCTGACGCCGCGCACCAGCAGCGTGGCCGCCATCATCACCACGACGATCGCCGGCAGGTTGACGACGCCGCCGTCCCCGGGTCCGGAGGAGAGCGCCGCCGGGAGGTTCCAGCCGATGAGGCTGTCCAGCAGCTCGTTGACGTACTGGCTCCACCCGACCGCCACGGCCGAGACCGAGACGCCGTACTCCAGCAGCAGGCACCAGCCGACGAGGAAGGCGACCCGCTCCCCGAGCGTGGCGTAGGCGAAGGAGTAGGAGCTGCCGGAGACCGGGATGGCGCCGCCGAGCTCCGCGAACGAGAAGGCGGTGAAAATGCAGGTGACGGCGGCGAGGACGAAGGAGACCACCACGGCCGGGCCCGCCTCGGCGACGCTGTCGGACAGCCCGACGAAGATCCCGGTGCCGACGATCGCGCCGACACCGAAGCAGACGAGCTGGAAGAGCCCCATGCTGCGCCGCAGGCCGTGCCCCTCCAGGTCGGCTCCGGACTCGGCGAGCAGCGACTCGGGGCTCTTGACGCGCGCCCCGCTCCTGCGCGGAGGGCGTGAAGGGGTGGAGGGCGCGGGACTCATGGGGGGACGGATCTCTTCTCTGGCGGTGCGGGGGAAGGAGCCTGTGGGGGGCTCGACCTGGGCGTGTGCTCCGGACCGGGCACATGAAAAGGGGTCCGGACGTGCGAGCCCGAACCCCACCAAGTAGCACCATCTTAGCCACTTGCACGCATGTTCACCCAATCGGGCGTATGTTCATGCGCCCTGCGCGCCGCCCGCCAGCGTCGCGACGAGTACCGCCTTGATCGTGTGCATCCGGTTCTCGGCCTCGTCGAAGACGACGGAGTGCGGGGACTCGAAGACCTCGTCGGTGACCTCCAGCTCCGTGAGCCCGTGCCGCTCGTGGATCTCCCTCGCCACCTTCGTGCCGAGGTCGTGGAAGGCGGGGAGGCAGTGCAGGAACTTGACGTCGTCGTTGCCGGTGGCGCGCAGGACGTCCATGGTCACGGCGTACGGCGAGAGGGAGGCGATGCGCTCGTCCCAGACGTCCTTGGGCTCACCCATGGAGACCCACACGTCGGTGACGACGAAGCCGGCACCCCGGACGCCTTCGGCGATGTCCTCGGTGAGCGTGATGCGGGCGCCGCTGGACTTCGCGAGCTCGTGCGCCCGGTCCACGACCTCCTGCGCCGGCCAGTAGGCGGCGGGCGCGACGATCCGGACGTCCATGCCGAGCAGGGCGCCGGTGACCAGGTAGGAGTTGCCCATGTTGAAGCGGGCGTCCCCGAGGTAGGCGAAGGTGGTCTCCTCCAGGGGCTTCGCGCTGTGCTCGGTCATCGTGAGGACGTCGGCGAGCATCTGGGTGGGGTGCCAGTCGTCGGTGAGCCCGTTGTAGACCGGCACACCGCCGTACGCCGCCAGCTCCTCGACCGCCTGCTGGCTGTCACCCCGGTACTCGATGCCGTCGAACATCCGGCCGAGCACCCGGGCGGTGTCCTTCACCGACTCCTTGTGCCCGATCTGGGAACCCGAGGGGTCGAGATACGTCGTGGACGCCCCCTGGTCGGCGGCGGCCACCTCGAAGGCGCACCGCGTACGGGTCGAGGTCTTCTCGAAGATCAGCGCGATGTTCCTGCCGCGCAGCCGCTGCACCTCGGCGCCCGCCTTCTTGGCGGCCTTGAGCTCCGCGGACAGGGCGACCAGGCCGCGGAACTCCTCAGCCGTGAAGTCCAGCTCCTTGAGGAAGTGGCGGCCCGTGAGGTCTATGGCCATGGTGAGTGCTCCTGGGTCGGGCTGAGGGCGTGCGAACGATAATCCTGGAAGTCTATACGAAAGGCCGCATTGCTATACAGGCGCATCGTGCGGCTCCCCCGCCGGGTGACCCGCGTCTCCCCCTGTCCGCGCCTCCGCGGGCCCCCGCGCGGGGACGCCCCTGACCGGCTCATACGGCATCGCGCACCACGGGACAGCTCATGCAGCGCGGACCGCCCCTGCCCCGCCCCAGCTCACTGCCCCGGATCTCGATGACCTCGATGCCCTCCTTGCGGAGGTAGGTGTTGGTGGTGGCGTTGCGCTCGTACGCGATGACGACGCCGGGCTCCACGGCCAGCACGTTGCACCCGTCGTCCCACTGCTCGCGCTCGGCCGCGTGCACGTCCTGGGTCGCGGTGAGCACCCGGATCGCGTCCAGCCCGAGCGCGGCGGCGATGGCCCGGTGCATGTGCTCGGGCGGATGGTCGGTGACCTTCAGCTCACGGGGGCCGCTGCCGGGCTCGATCGTGTAGGAACGGAGCATGCCGAGTCCGGCGTACTTGGTGAACGTGTCCCCGTCGACCATCGTCATCACCGTGTCGAGGTGCATGAACGCCCGCCGCTTGGGCATGTCGAGCGCCACGATCGTCCGCGCGGACCCGGCGTCGAAGAGCCCTCGGGCGAGCATCTCCACGGCCTGGGGGGTGGTGCGCTCGCTCATCCCGATGAGGACCGCGCCCTGCCCGATGACGAGGACGTCGCCGCCCTCGATGGTGGACGGATAGTCGTCCTGGCCTTCCGACCAGTGGTGGAAGACGCCCGCCTCGGGGCCGGTGAAGAGGGGGTGGTGCCGGTAGATCGCCTCGAAGTGCACGGTCTCGCGCTGTCTGGCGGGCCAGCGCATCGCGTTGATGGAGACGCCGTCGTAGATCCAGGCCGAGGTGTCCCTCGTGAAGATGTGGTTGGGCAGGGGGCTGAGCAGGAAGTCGTCCAGATCCATGACGTGGAAGCGGACAGAGGTCGGTTCGGCGTGGCCCTCCAGGAACTCCCGCTTCGTCATCCCGCCGACCAGGGCCTCGGTCAGCTCCGCGGCGGACAGCTCCTCGAAGGCGGCCCGCAGGTGCTCGGTGGCCAGCGGGCCGTACTCCTTCTCCGCGAACACCCGGTCCAGGACGAGCCGCCTCGCCACCGGGATGTCGAGGGACTCCCTGAGCAGATCACCGAACAGGTGCACCTCCACGCCCCGGTCGCGCAGCACGTCGGCGAAGCTGTCGTGCTCCTCCCTGGCGCGGCGTACCCACAGCACGTCGTCGAACAGGAGCGCGTCCTTGTTGCTGGGGGTGAGCCGCTTCAGCTCCAGATCGGGGCGGTGCAGGATGACGCGGCGCAGCCGCCCGGCCTCGGAATCGACATGGAATCCCATGCCTTCATCCTCACCACACGGGACGCCGTTCACCCTGCGAACCGCCGTCCGATTCCGGCCGTCCTACAGGCGGGGGTCCACCGGCTCCGACTCCAGGGCCAGCACCGCGAAGACCGCCTCGTGGATCCGCCACAGCGGCTCACCGTCGGCCAGCCGGTCCAGCGCCTCCAGGCCCAGGGCGTACTCCCGCAGGGCCAGCGACCGCTTGTGGCCGAGGAACCGGGAGCGCAGCCGCTCCAGATTCTCCGGCCGCGTGTACTCGGGGCCGTAGATGATCCGCAGGTACTCCCGGCCGCGCACCTTGATCCCGGGCTGGACGAGCCTGCCCCCGGCGTCGCGGACGAGGGCGCCGAGCGGCTTGACGACCATGCCCTCGCCGCCCCGGCCCGTCATCTCCAGCCACCAGTCGATGCCCGCGCGCACGGACGCCTCGTCCCCCGTGTCGACGACGAGGCGCCGGGTGACCTGGAGCAGCCCCGTCGGGTCGTGCTCGACGAGACGGTCCAGCCACGCCAGTTGCGCGTCGTGCGGGACGGTGGCGAGCGAGCGGCCGCGCACCGCGAGGATCTGGAACGGTGCGAGCCGTACGCCGTCGAGCCCTTCGGTGCTCCAGCAGTAGCGGCGGTACGCCTCGGTGAAGGCGGCGGCGTCCTCGGCGCGCTGCCGCTGGCGGCCAGCCGTGGCACCGACGTCGACGCCCCGCGAGGCCGCCGCGGCCAGGGCCTCCTCCACCGCGGGCAGGACCGCTCCGGCGGCCGCGCCCACCGCCGCGTACTGCGAGCGGAGCAGTCCGGCGGCCTTGAGGGACCAGGGCATCAGCTCGGCGTCGAGCACCACCCAGTCGGTGTCCCACTCCTCCCAGAGCCCGGCGGCGGTCACGGCCGCACGCAGCCGGCCGAGCACCACTTCGGTGAGCGCCGTGTCGTCCAGGAACGGCCGCCCGGTACGGGTGTACAGGGCACCGGTGGGGCCCCCGGCACCGTCGGCGGTGCGGGAGGTGTCTCCGGTACCGAAGCTCTCGCGGGCGGTGGCGGCGTCGCGGCAGACCAGCGCCACGGCGCGCGAGCCCATGTGCTTCTCCTCGCAGACGACCTTGCCGACGCCGTCCGCGCGGTACTGCGCGAAGGCCTCGGCCGGGTGCTCCAGGAAGCCCTTCTCGTGGGACGCCGCGGTCGGGGCCATCGTCGGCGGGAGGTAGGTGAGCAGTCTGGGGTCGACGGCGAAGCGGCTCATCACCTCGAGCGCCGCAGCCGCGTTCTCCTCACGCACCGCGACGCGTCCCATGTGCCGGGTCTCCACGACCCGGCGGCCCTGTACGTCGGCGAGGTCGAGCGGCCGGCCCTCCCGGCCCCCGGGGGCCTCGGTGGTCAACGGCCTCACCGGCTCGTACCAGACCCGCTCGGCCGGTACGTCGACGATCTCGCGCTCGGGCCAGCGCAGGGCGGTCATCTTCCCGCCGAACACGGCCCCGGTGTCCAGGCAGAGGGTGTTGTTCACCCAGGAGGCGGCGGGCACCGGCGTGTGGCCGTAGACCACGGCGGCGGCGCCCCGGTAGTCCTCGGCCCACGGGTAGCGCACGGGCAGGCCGAACTCGTCGGTCTCGCCGGTCGTCTCCCCGTACAGCGCGTGCGAACGGACCCGGCCCGAGGTGCGCCCGTGGTACTTCTCCGGCAGCCCCGCGTGGCAGACGACCAGCTTGCCCTCGTCCAGGACGTAGTGGCTGACCAGTCCGTCGACGAACTCCGCGACCTCCCCCCGGAACTCCGGGTGCCCGGCGTCCTCCCGCCCGAGCTGCTCGACGGTCTCGGCGAGGCCGTGGCTGTGCTGGACCCCGCGCCCCTTGAGGTAACGGCCGAGCTTGTTCTCGTGGTTGCCGGCAACGCACAGCGCGTCGCCCGACGCCACCATGGACATGACGCGGCGCAGCACACCGGGGCTGTCGGGACCCCGGTCCACGAGGTCGCCCACGAACACGGCCGTACGCCCCTCGGGGTGGGCGCCGCCCACATACCCCAGCTTGCCGAGCAGGGTGTCCAGCTCCGAGCTGCAGCCGTGGACGTCGCCGATGATGTCGAACGGGCCGGTGAGGCGGCGGAGGTCGTTGTAGCGGCGTTTCAGGACGACTTCGGCGGAGCCGACCTCCTCCTCCGTGCGCAGGACGTGCACCGTGCGGAAGCCCTCGCGCTCCAGTCCGCGCAGCGAACGCCGCAGCTCACGGCGGTGGCGCTGGACGACGTGGCGGGGCATGCCCGCACGGTCGGGGCGGGTGGCGTTGCGTGCCTGGCAGACCTCTTCCGGCAGGTCGAGCACGATGGCGACGGGCAGCACGTCGTGCTCCCGGGCGAGCCGGACGAGCTGCTTGCGGCTCTCCGACTGCACGTTCGTCGCGTCGACGACGGTGAGCCGGCCGGCCGCGAGGCGCTTGCCGGCGATGTAGTGCAGCACGTCGAAGGCGTCACCGCTGGCGCTCTGGTCGTTCTCGTCGTCGGCGACGAGCCCCCGGCAGAAGTCCGACGACACGATCTCCGTCGGCTTGAAGTGCTTGCGCGCGAAGGTGGACTTGCCCGACCCGCTGGCGCCGATGAGGACGACGAGGGACAGATCGGTCACGGGCAGTGTGCGAGAGGTACCGGTCATGCGGACCTCCCCTCCTTCGTCGTCTCACGGGCGGTCGTCGTGCCAGCTGCCGGTCGCCCGCCACCGACAGGTCCATTGGGCGCCGGTCCATCACCGGCGGGGGCGTGAGGGGTCTGTCCGTCACCCGCGGGGGCACTGCGGGCCGGTCCGCCGTCGGCGGGGGCGTTACGGGTCTGTTCGCCGTTGGCGAGGGCATTGTTGTGAGCCGGTCCGCTGTCGGCGGCGGCTTTGTGAGCCGGTCCGCTGTCGGCGGGGGTATGAGGAGCTGGTTCGTTGCCTGCCGATCCGTCGTCGGCAGGTCCGTTGCGGATCGTCGTGTCGTCAGTGGACCCGTTGCCCACGGCCACATATCCCACCGCCTTGTCGCCCACCGCCTTGTCGCCCACCGCCTTGTCGCCCACCGCCTTGTCGCCCACGGCCTCTTTGCCCGTGGACCCGTTGCCCGTGGACCCGTTGCCCGTGCTCCCGTTGCCCGGGGGCCCGTTGCCCGTGGGCCCGTTGCCCGTGGGCCCGTCCGCCGTCGATCCGGCGGCGGCCGTTTTCGCGCCGGCGGCCGTCTTCCCTCGCTCGGCTGTCTTCCCGTCAGCCGCCGTCATCGTGAACACAGCCATCTGGGTGGGAGGCCCGACCTCGAGGTCGTCCGGTCCCACGGATACGAACTCCACCGCGTAGCCGTGGCGTGCGGCCACCCGCTCCGCCCAGGCGCGGAACTCCGCCCTGGTCCACTCGAAGCGGTGGTCCCCGTGGCGCGCGTGACCGGCGGGAAGCGTCTCCCAGCGGACGTTGTACTCGACGTTGGGGGTCGTCACCAGCACGGTACGGGGGCGGGCGGAGCCGAACACCGCGTACTCCAGGGCGGGGAGCCTCGGCAGGTCGAGGTGCTCGATCACCTCGCTCAGCACCGCGGCGTCGTACCCCTTCAGCTGTTTGTCGGTGTAGGTGAGGGCGCCCTGGCGGAGGGTGACCCGTCCGGCCTGCCGCTCGCCCATCCGGTCCAGCTTCAGCCTGCGGGCGGCCACGGTCAGCGCACGCATCGACACGTCGACCCCGACGATCTCCGTGAACCGCACGTCCTCGAGCAGCGCCTGGACCAACTGCCCCTGGCCGCAACCCAGGTCGAGCACCCGGCTCGCCCCGGCGGCACGCAGGGCCTCCAGCACCGCCGCCCGCCGCTGCCCGGCGAGCGGCACCGGGCGCTCCTCCGTGTCGGTGGTCTCGTCCACCGCGTTGTCGACGCTCTCCACCTCCAGGTCGTCCGACTCCGCCAGCCGCACCAGCTCCAGCCGCTCCGTCGCCTGCCGGGTGAGCCCCCAACGGCGGGAGAGGTAGCGGCTGGTGATCAGCTTCTGCTCGGGATGGTCCGCCAGCCAGCCCTCGCCGGCCCGCAGCAACTTGTCCACCTCGTCGGGTGCGACCCAGTAGTGCTTGGCATCGTCCAGCACCGGCAGCAGGACATACAGCTGCCGCAGGGCGTCCGCGAGCCGCAGCTCTCCCTCCAGCACCAGCCGTACGTAGCGCGAGTCGCCCCACTCCGGGAACCGCTCGTCCAGTGGTACGGCCACGGCGTCCACCCGTGTCCAGCCGAGCGGCCCGAAGATCTTGTGCACCAGCTCGGCACCTCCGCGTGCGGGCAGCGCGGGCACCTCGATCCGCAGCGGGAGCGTTTCCCGCGCGCGCTCGGGCATCGCCCGGCAGGCCCCGTTCAGCGCGGACTTGAACACCGTCGTCATCGCGACCGAGAGCAGCGACGACGCCGCGTACGGCCGGTCGTTGACGTACTGCGCGAGCGCGGCGTCGGGGGCTCCGCCCCGGCCCTTGCCCTTGCCGCGTCTGACCAGCGCCACCGGGTCCACTTCGAGCAGCAGCGCCGCAGTACAGCGTTCCGCGGACGCCTCGGGGTAGAAGACGTGCGCCGTCCCGTGCGAGGTGGAGAACGTCTGCGCCTTCCCGGGGTGCTTGTGCAGCAGGTAACCGAGATCGGTGGCGGGACGCTCAGGGGTGCCGGTCGTGCCGATAGTCAGGAACACACATCCGAGTATGGTCCGGCGATCTGCCTCCCACCAGGCATTTTCACGCTTCCGGCATCGTGAGCCGGGAGGCCAGCGCCGCGATGTCGGAGGGCCCGACCCGGCAGCATCCGCCGACCAGCCGCGCGCCCGCCCGCTGCCAGTCCCGCAGCCTGTCCGGCTCGAACGTGCCCCTGCCGTTCCAGCCCCGGCCGTCGGCGTCCCACTCCTCCCCGCTGTTCGGATAGACGACGACCGGCTTACCGGTGGCCGCCGAGGCCACCTCCACCGCACGGTCCGCGTCGGCGGGATCACAGCAGTTGACCCCCACGGCCACCACCTGGTCGATCCCGGCGACGAGCCCGAACGCCTCCGCCAGGGGCTGCCCCGCCCTGGTCCGGTCCCCCGCCACGCTGTACGAGAGCCAGACCGGCACCCCGAGCTCCTGGACCACCCGCAACAGTGCCTCGGCCTCGTCCATGTCGGGCACCGTCTCCAGGGCCAGCACATCGGGCCCGGCCGCGGCCAGCGTCTCAGCCCGGGGACGGTGGAAGCGCACCAGTTCCCGGACGGTCAGTCCGTACCGGCCGCGGTACTCACTGCCGTCCGCGAGCATCGCGCCGTAGGGCCCGACCGAGGCGGCGACCCAGAGCTCCCGCCCCGTCGCCGCACCGGCACGGCGTGCCGACTCCACGCTGCCCGACATCAGCTCCGCCGCCCGGGCCCGCCCGATCCCGTGCCGCGCGAACCCTTCGAAGGTCGCCTGGTAGCTGGCGGTGATGAGCACCTGCGCACCGGCCCGGGCGTAGGCCGTGTGGGCGGCCTCGATCTGCTGCGGCTCGTCGCTCAGCAGCCGGGCCGACCACAGGGCATCGGACAGGTCGCAGCCCTGCGCCTCCAGCTGGTTGGAGAGCCCTCCGTCCAGCAGGACCGTCCCCTCGGCGAGCGCGTCGCCGAGCGTACGGCCGGGCCGGGCCGTGGAGCCGTCCGTCGTCCGGGCTGTGTACACACCTGCTCCTTGCTGTCGTCGCTGTCGTCCGGCCCAAGCCTGCGGCCCTTGCCGTCCGAGCGGGCACCCGGCCCTTGCCGTCCGAGCGAGCACCCGGCCGTCGCCGTCCCGCCCTCGTACCCGGCCGCTGTCGTCCGGCCCTCGTAGCCGGTCGTCGCCGTCCGGCCGAAGTGACCGGCCCTTGCCGTCCGGTCGCCGCCGGTCCGGCGTCCTTCCCCGGACGCCCATCCGCCACCGGTCCGGCACGTCCCCCGCCGCCGGCCGGGCGGTGGCCCGCCGGTCGGGGCGCCGCGCCACCGGGCTCGGTGGCGGGAAGACCCGAACCTCAGCAGCCACGGCGCACCGGGGCAGACGCCTCCGGCGAGCGGGCTCAGCCGTCAGCCCAGCTGCGACTGGACCTGCGCGGAGATCAGGTCCAGGTGCTCCAGGTCGTCGAGGTCCAGGACCTGGAGGTAGATCCGTGACGAGCCGATGGCCGCGTAACGGCCGATCTTGTCGACCACCTCGGCGGGCGAGCCCGCCAGTCCGTTGGCCTTGATCTCCTCGACCTCCCGTCCGATGGCGGACGCGCGCCGCGCCACCTCCGCGTCGTTCTTCCCGACGCACACCACCAGGGCGTTGGAGTACACCAGGTCGTCAGGGGCCCGGCCGGCCGCCACGGCGGCGTCCCTGACCCGGCCGAACTGCTTCTCGCTGTCCTCGATGGACGCGAAGGGGATGTTGAACTCGTCGGCGTACCGGGCGGCCAGCCGCGGGGTGCGGACCGCTCCGTGTCCGCCGATCAGGACCGGCACCTTCGCCTGGGCGGGCTTCGGCAGCGCCGGCGAGTCGGTGAGCTGGTAGTACGTCCCGTCGTAGCTGAACGTCTTGCCGGTCTCCGTCTCCCACAGGCCCGTGACGATCGCCAGCTGCTCCTCCAGCCGGCCGAACTTCTCCTTCGGGAACGGGATGCCGTACGCCTTGTGCTCCTCCTCGAACCAGCCCGCGCCCAGGCCCAGTTCGACCCGGCCGCCGGACATCTGGTCGACCTGGGCGACCTGGATGGCCAGCACCCCGGGAAGACGGAAGGTGCCTGCGGTCATCAGCGTGCCGAGGCGGATCCGCTTGGTCTCGCGGGCCAGTCCGGCCAGCGTGATCCACGCGTCGGTCGGGCCGGGCAGCCCGTCCCCGGAGCCCATGCGCAGATAGTGGTCCGACCGGTAGAAGGCGTCGAAGCCGAGGTCCTCGGTGGCCTTGGCGACGGTGAGCAGGGTGTCGTAGCTCGCCCCTTGCTGGGGCTCGGTGAAGATTCGAAGATCCATGTCTCCATCCTGCACCTTCGCGGCCGCCTCACCCCGTCCGCCCTGCGGCCACCCCCGCGACGGACGCCCCGCGAACGGTCCCGCGGCGGGCGGCCCGGGCTTCCCCGCCCGTCCGGTCCCCGGCGGGCGCGCCGCAGGTCATGCCCGGTCCTGGGCCCCGCCGCGAGTCGGGCCCTCGGCACCGCCGTCCCCGGCTCACGGCGGCCCGGCGACGAACCCCACGGGCCCGTGGACCATCCCGAACGGGCCGTCGCGCTCCCGGTCCGGCTCCTGCTCGCGCCCGCCTTCGCCCGGGTGCTCGTACGCGTGCTCCGCGAGCCGTCGCAGCATGCCCTGGACCCGGTCCACCGACTCGTCGACGGCGTCTATCGCCTCGATGCACTGCCAGTAGAGCCCCTCCTCCTCCGTCCCGCAGGCGACGCCCACGAGCGCGATGCCCACCTCCCCGAGGAGCAGCGCGAGGGCGGCCAACGTCCCCGGCACATGCGCCACTTCGGTGAGCTGCGACGCCCTCACTCCTCCGGCCGGAACCATCGGGTGGTCGAGCAGGACGCCGCCCGGTGCGCCCGTCTCACTCAGTCCGCGTGCCTCCGCCCGTAACTCCACCGGTCCGCACCCCGCCAGCCGCCCGCCGACCGCACGGGCCAGTGCCTGGGCCTGCCAGGCCTCCGCCATGACGGCCGGCACGTCCCGGCTCTCCGCCAGCGCGCTCCGGACCACCATGATCAGCCGCTCCGCTTCCATGCGATTCCCCCGTCACCGAGACCAGCCGTAGAAAGAACCCGCTCACCTCTTCATTACCCACAGTGAGGGTGGTGGCACACGAATGCCAGAGGAAATCGGAAATCTGTGGACAGGAAGCTGATTGTGTATAAGTCGATCACTCCGAAGAGTGACGATCCGTCGACTTGGTGGAGTCGGGGACCGGAAAGCGTGTCTCGTTCCGGTCCATCTTGGCCGCGAGGGCCGCCAGCGGGTCGATGCCCAGCACCTCGCAGAACTGGAGCAGATAGGCCAGGACGTCCGCGACCTCGTCCGTGACGCGGAACGCCGTCTCCTCGTCCTCCATCACTCCCGCCGACTGCTCCGGTGTCAGCCACTGGAAGATCTCCAGCAGCTCGGAGGCCTCCACGCTCAGGGCGGCGCAGAGGTTCTTGGGCGTGTGGTAGGGCTCCCAGGCCCGTGAGGCCGCGAAGTCGGCCAGCCGCCGCTGCAGTTGTGCTACATCCAGATCCGTCACGGTGTCAGGTCTACCACCGTCGCGCCGGCCGTCCCCCGTGCCGCCGCCGCGGCCGACTCCCCGACCGTCCCCAGCAGGCGCAGGTGCCCCTCGGCGCAGACCGACGCGGCCAGTGCCAGCAGTTCCGCGGTCTGCCGTCGGTCCAGGGCACGGTCGAGGCCGTCGGCCAGTACGGTCAGGGCCTGCATGGCCGACGGCACCTCCGCCACCGGATCCGCCACCCGTACCTGGGGGCCGGTCAACAGGACCAGAGCGAGGGCGAGGTAACGGAGCTCTCCGTCGCCGAGTCGGCCGACGGGTGTGCTGCGTCCCGGTCCCCGGCCCGCCAGTGCGCGCACCGTCCCGTCCGCCAGACGCTCGGCGGTGAGTCCCGTCACGCGTCCCGCGCAGCCGGAGTCCAGGCCGGCGACCAGCCGGGCGTGCCGCTGGGCGCACTGACCGCGGGTGCGGTACAGGACGTCGGCGAGGTTGCCGCAGCACGAGGTCAGCTGCCCCTCCCCCGCCGGTACCGCAGCCCGCATCCGCCGGGGCTCGGGATCGCAGACGAAGCCGGACCGCAGCCCCACCACGACCTGTTCGGCGGCGGCCAGCACCCTGAGCTGCCCGTCCGTCGTACCCGCGACCCGCAACGGCAGCAGCGCCGTGCCGAGCCGGTCGTCCGGGAAAGGGGCGCGTGTCACCGGCACCGCCCCCGCGGTGTGCCAGGCGGCCTCGACGTGCGAACGCCGCGGATTCCGCAGCGCCGTGGCCAGCAGGGTCTCCCCGCAGCCCGTCAGCCGCTCACCGACGATGCGGAGCGCGGGCTCGGCCTGCACGGCGAGTTCCAGCCCCACCGGGCCGACCGGGCCCTCCACCGTGCAGCCGAGCCGGAATCCGCGCCGCCCCTGCGCGTCGGCCTCCGCCCGTTCCGGCACCCAGGCCGCCGGGTCCGGGAAGACGTCCTCCAGCGGATCTCCGGCGGCCAGCCGGGCAAGGGCCTCGTACCCGCCGAGCGCGCTCGACTTGCCGCTGCCGCTCGCCCCGGCGAGCAGGGTGAGCGGCCCGAGCGGGACGACGGTGCGGCGGTGCGAGGCGAAGGCGCCGAGCCGGAGTTCACCGACGAAGGGGCGCGCGGGACGGGCCGCGCCTGGCGGCGGCGGAGCCGTCCGCCCCGAGGGGATCACAGTCATGAGCGGACCGTACGCACGCCCCGGAGCGGCGAAAGGTTCCGCCCGGACGGCCTTCCTACGATTGGGGTACGCCCGCCGCGGTGACCCCCTCGACCTCCATGCCGACCGGTGCGAGCAGGAAGACGTTGCGGTCCACCCGGTGCATCCCGCTGCCCAGCCCGAAGACCACGCCGCTGCTGAAGTCCAGGATCCGCTTGGCAACGTCGTTCTCGGCGCCGGTCAGGTCCAGCAGGACCGGGATCTGCGCCACCAGGTACTCGGCGACCTCGCGCGCGTCCGCGAACACCTGCACCCTGAGCACGACCAGGCGGCGCTGCTCGGCCGCCTCCCGCTGGTCGGGGACCGACCGGTGGTCGACCCGCGAGGGCCATTCGTTGCGGCCCCTCAGGGGTACGACCTGGGCGAGCCCTTCCCACTGTTCGTCGGTGGCGTCGTATCGGTCGTACCTGTCGTACCTGCTCACAGAACCACCCCGTCCGTATGCCGGTTGGCTGTGCGCCGGCTGCGCTCGCTGTTCATCGGGCAATTCTCTCGCCCCTCACCCGTTCGGCGTACCACCGACACGGTTCGGAACCTGACGGGCGGCGTCCGGTACGCCCGTGTCGTCCGGTTCGGGCGCCATGTCGAGCGGGGTGAAACGCACCGGGAGATGAGCGGGGGCGCGGTGGAAGGGGCCCGGCCGCCACACCAGGGCGCCGGGTTCGACGGCGAGTTCCAGGTCGCAGAGCTGGCTGGTGAGCTGCTCGATCGCGGTCATCGCCATCAGCAGCGCGGGCTGCTTGGCCGGGCACCGGTGGGGACCCGTCGACCAGGCCAGGTGGGCACCGTCGCCCGAACGCACGGCGCGGTCCGAAACGGACGGCGGTGACTGCGTGTTGGCCGCGGCGAAGGAGACGAGGACGAGCTGTCCGGCACGGAGCGGGACACCGTGGAACTCGGTGTCGTGGCGCGGGAAGTGCGCGCCCATGTTGGCCAGCGGAGGGTCGCGCCAGAGCACGTCGTCGACCGCCTCGCGCGCGGTCATGGCGCCCCCGTGCAGCGAGCCCCTGTACCGGGGGTCGCTGAGCATGCGCAGCAGCGCGTTGCCGATCAGATTGGTGGTCGGATCGTGACCCACGCTCATGATCAACGTGATCTGACGCACCGTCTCGTCGTCGTCGAGGCCCGCCGGATGGGCGAGCAGGTACGAGGTGAGGTCGCGGCCCGGTCTGCGCCGGCGCTCGGCCACGAGGGAGGCGACGACGCCGACGAGGTCGTCGTGGGCCGCGGTCGCGTCCGCCTCGGGGTCCATCATGCCGGCGGTCCCGCGCACCACCCGCTCGGTGTCCTCGGGGGCCACGCCGAAGGACGCGGTGAAGACGTGCAGGGGCAGCCTGCGGGCGTACTGGGCGATGAGGTCACCGGTGCCGGTGGCCGAGAAGCCGGCGATGAGCCCCTGCGCGACCCGGGCGACCTCCGCGCGCAGCAGGTGGGGTTCGATCAGGGCGAGCGTGTCGTTGATCGCGTCGCGGTAGCGGGCGTGGACGGCGCCGTCGGTGAACAGGGCGGTGGGCCGGTGCCCGAGGACGGGCAGGACGGGTGAGTCCTGCGGCACGCCCCGCTGCCAGACACGCGGGTCCTTGGTGAAGGTCTCGGTGTCGCGCAGCAGGTCGACGGCCGCGTGGTAGTCGGTCACCAGCATCGCGTCCACGTCCGGGGCGATGCGGACCCTGGCCAGGGGCCCCTGGGCCCGCAGGGTCCGGTAGTGGCCGTGGGGGTCGGCGGCGAAGCCCGCGCCGTACAGCGGGAGCGGTTCGAGGAGCGAGGGGGCGTCGGGCGGGACGCCGGTCGCGGGAGGTGTCATGACGGTTCCAGGGGCGCGGGCAGACAGGTCAGCGCGTGTTCGGCGAGCGCGATGAGGGCGTCGATACTGCCCCGGCGCTCACGGGCGTCGCACTGGACCAGCGGGGTGCGGGGGTCGAGGTCGAGGTGCTTGCGCAGGACCTCGTCCGGGTGGGCGGGGGCGTCGGGGAAGCGGTTCACGGCCACGGCGTACGGGAGTCCCTGCTCCTCCACCATGTCCATGACGGCGAACGAGTCCTCGAGCCGGCGGGTGTCGACCATGACGAGGGCGCCGAGCGCACCGCGCGCGATGTCCTCCCAGAGGGGGAAGAACCGCTCCTGCCCGGGTGTGCCGAACATGTAGAGCACCAGGTCGTCCTGGACGGTCAGCCGGCCGAAGTCGATGGCGACCGTGGTGGTGGTCTTCTCCGGGAGACCGGCGGTGTCGTCGAGTCCCGTGCTGGACTGCGTCATCGCCTCCTCCGTGTGGAGGGTCGGGATCTCCGACAGCGTGCGGATCAGGGTCGTCTTGCCCACGCCGAAGGGACCCGTGACGACGAGTTTCATCAGGGTCTCGGCGGCGCTCGGCAGATAGCCGACGCCGCTCCGGTCAGTGGAGGGAACGGAGTCCAACGAGCAGCCTCTCGACGAGCGACCGGTCGATCTCACCGGCGCTGGGGATCGGTGGTCGAGCGTGCAGGTGTCCCGCGGCCACGAGGTCCGTGGCCAGGAAGACCGTGGCGCTGACCGGCAGGTCCAGGTGGGCGGCGCACTCGACGACGGTGAGGGCTCCCGGCTCCAGGAGCTCGCACAGCCTGCGCTGTTCCGAACCGGTGTCCGACGGCACCGCGGAGTCCGTGCGGATGAGCACGGTGAGCCGGTCGAGCGCGGGGCCGGTGGGTGTGGAACGTCCACCGGTGACCAGGTAGGCGGGGATCAGGCGGCGCCCTGGGCCGGGGGTCATGGCCGGGTGACAGCATCCGGTTGGCGGGTGGGGGCGTGCATGGCCCGGGTCAGCGCGGTGACCTGCACCTGCATCTGGTAGGCGATGTTCCCCAGGTGGGCGTCGGGGGCGGCGAACAGGGCCAGCGTGGTGTTCCTGCCCGCCGGGACGACGACGGCGAAACCGAGGTCGGACTCCACGACGGTCTGCGCCAGTCGGGGCGATCCGGCCTCCGTGAAGGCCGTGGTGAAGGCGCGGGCGGCCGCGTGCAGGGTGGCGGTCATCGCGGCGACACGCTCGGCGGAGGCCCGGTCCAGGCCGGGCGAGGCGCCCTCGACGAGCCCGTCACCGGTGGCGACCACGGCGTGCTGTACGCCGGGCAGCTCCAGCAGAGGGGTCAGCACCCAGGCGAGATCACCGGCGGTGGGGGTGGTGCTCACGTCTCGTCGTCTCCTTGGTCGTCCGATGGGGATGCTGTGGGCGGCCGCTCCGGGCGCCGGAGCGCCTTCCTGCCGCTGACGGTGCCTTCCTGGAGGGCGGCCCAGGCCGCACCGGCCTGCTCGGGCGTGCGGGGCGCGGGCTCCTCCGCCGCCTCCTGCGGCCGGGCCGCCGGCGCCTCCGGTCCGGCCGTCCGCCGGGACCTGCGCCGCCGGGTGGGCAGCCCGGCGGGCGGCTCCTCGTCCCCGCCGGCGGGCGGGGCCACGGAACCCTCGGGCGGGGGCGCGGCCGGCTCCTTCGCGGTGGGCTCGGCGGGGGCGGGGGCTTCGGGAACGGTCCCGCGCGCGTGCACCGGTGTGGGCGCGAGCACGGACAGCGTCCGGTCGTCGTCCATCACGGTCAGCAGATGGGCCGGGATACGGAGCATCGTGCGCATCCCGCCGTACGGCGAGGACTCGATGTGGCAGCTGAAGCCGTACCGCGCGATGAGCCGCCCCACCACGGCGAAGCCGGTCCGCGGCGGGTCACCCAGCTCGGTGAGGAGCACTTCGGAGGGGCCCGAGAGCAGTGCGCGGGCCCGCTTCAGGGCGTCGTCGTCCATGCCGATGCCGGCGTCGTCGACCAGGATCAGCGCCCCGCGCCCGGCGGTCTGCTGGACCGTCACCGGCACCTCCGTGTCGGGGTGCGAGTACGCCGTCGCGTTGGCCAGCAGCTCGGCGAGCGCGATGGCGAGGGGTTCGGCGGCCCGGGCGACCAGGGCGAGGCGCTCCTGGCGCAGGTGGTTGGCGACCTTGATCCGCTCGTAGCCCGCGACCCGGGACTGGGCGCCGAGGACGACCTCGACGAGTGAGGAGTTCTGGCGGGCGAGGCCGGGCCAGGCGTCGCAGAGCACGGCCGTGGCCTGGGTGCGCCGCAGCGCCAGTTCGTTGCGGAAGTCGAGTTGCAGGATCCGCGGGTCGTCGTACTCGTGCTGGAGCTCGTGCAGCAGGTGCTGCGACTGGTTGAGCAGGGACTGGATCTTGGCCGAGGTTCCGCGCATGGCCGCCCGTGCCGCCGCGTCGACGCGGCCCCGCTCCTCCAGGACCGCGGTGCGCGCGGCCTGTACGGCCTCGGTGAGCAGGCGGGCGGCGTCCCCCTCGATCCCGTCGGCCTCCAGGAGTCCCGGGACGGGCGCCGACCGGTGGGACAGCGCGGTGGCCGCCGCGGGTATCCGCTTCCGGGCGAGCTGGCGGATCTCCTCGGTGAGGGCGAGGGTGCGGGCCTCGGCGGCCCTGGCCTGGCGCTCGGTCAGCTCCGCGCGTGCCGCGGCGCCGTACGCCTCCCGCCTGGCCTGGTAGGCGCGTGCTGCCGACGAGGTCGCCACCACGACGGCGATCAGGGCCACGATCCATGCCAGCACGGCGTCACCGCGTCTCTGTCGTGGGGAACGGCCGCAAGCCCGCCCGGGGGCGGGCCGTCCGTCTGCCGGCCGTCACGCCGGTCCGCCGGTACACACGGCCTCGGTCTCCTGGGCCACTTCGGCCACCTCGGCCATCACCTGGAGGACGCCGGGGAGTTCCGAGCCGTCCAGGTGCCGGTACTCGCTGCCGATGGTCACGACGAGCCGCTCGGGCAGGCCGAGCGCCGGGTAGCGGCCCTCGCGGATCACCCTGCGGGCCGCCTCACCGGCGGGCACACCCGCGGCGTGCAGGGCGTGGGCGCGTTCGCGTACGTATGCGAGGTAGCCCATGTGCTCGCGCACTCCGGCGGGGTCGAGCACCGGTCCGTGGCCGGGCACGATGACCTCGGCGCCGGTGGCCAGGACGCGTTCGCAGGCGTCGATCACGTTGCCGAGGGGCCCGGCCCAGTGCACCGGGTGGTCCCCGGGCTGCTCCGGGGAGGACGAGAAGATCACATCACCGCTGAACACGGCGCGCTGGGCCGGCAGGTACACGATCAGGTCGCCCCCCGTGTGCGCGGGCGGCAGGGAGGACACCTGGACCGTGTACTCCCCCAGGGTCAGTTCGAGCTCTCCGGTGAAGTAGGTGGTCGGCCGCACCGTCTCGGTGGCGGACCAGTCGAAGACGCCGAAGTGCCGTCCGAGGTAGGCGCCGAGGGGTGTGGTGGGGTCGCTCCCGGCCACCAGGGCGTGCTGCTGCTGCGGGGTGGGGTCGTAGTGGAGGTGTTCCCGGGCCTCCCGGGTCGCGATGATCTCCGCGTCCGGAAGCACTCCGGCACCCCAGAAGTGGTCCCCGTTGGCGTGGGTGACGATCACCCTGCCGATGTCCGCGCCGTCGGGGAGCCGCTTGCGGCTCTCGGCCAGGAACTGGCCGGCCAGGAACGGGTCGTAGGGGGTGTCGATCCACAGCCCACCGCGTGGCGACACGAGGAGGCCGCAGTTGGCCAGGCCCCAGCCACGCTTCGGCGGCAGCCAGGCGTGCAAGCCCCTGCCGAGGTCAACGACGTCCGCACCCGTGATCGACATGGGGCGATTATGCCGACCTGGATCCGGGCGCGCGTTCGAACTCGGCCAATGCGTATGCCTGATGACGTGAAATCGCCTCCGCTCCGAACCCCCGGACGCGCGCCGGTGACCGTCCGGGGTCGCCGCGGACCTGTCCCACGGAGGATTTTTCGCCCGAAGTGCTGGATATCAGCCGCCGCGTTCACACCCGGCGACGGTTACCCACGCCGGGGCGACGGAACCGGATTGAGCCGACTACCCACCGAGCATGGCTGAAAACGATCGCCGTAATGATCACAAAGATGCCAGCACTTTGCTTGTTCTTGCTCGATTGAGCCGCGTAACATGCAGAACCGAACAAGTAGACGTCGATTTCACCCATCGCACCCATCGGGTGCGAGCAGCAGCGGAAGCGGAGCGCGGACATGTCGCATGTCGAGACCGAGACAGCCGGACAGCCGGAGTGCTGGGGCCGCGCAGCGGAGGTAGCTGCCGACCGGAAGGGGGACCTGCCCGCCGCCGGTGAGCGCATCGCCGTCGTCGGCTGCGGGACGTCCTACTACATGGCGCAGGCGTACGCCTCGCTCCGCGAGGACAGCGGGCAGGGCGAGTCCGACGCCTACGCCGCCTCGGAGTTCCCCTTCGGGCGCGCGTACGACCGGGTCGTCACGCTGACGCGTTCGGGGACGACGACCGAGGTGCTCGACCTGCTGACCCGGCTGCGGGGCACCACACGCACCATCGCGGTGACCGCGGACCCGCGGACCCCGGTGATGGACGCCGCCGACGAGGTCGTCGTCCTCGACTTCGCCGACGAACGGTCCGTCGTCCAGACGCGGTTCGCGACGACCGCGCTGACCCTGTTCCGCGCCCATCTCGGGCTGCACACGGAGGAGGTCGTCCGGGACGCCGAGACCGCCCTGGCGGAGCCGCTGCCCGAAGGCCTGCTGGACTGCTCCCAGTTCAGCTTCCTGGGGCGCGGGTGGACGATCGGCCTCGCCAACGAGGCGGCGCTGAAGATGAAGGAGGCGTCGCTGTCCTGGACGGAGTCGTACCCGGCGATGGAGTACCGCCACGGCCCCATCAGCATCGCCACCGAGGGCACGGCGACCTGGATGTTCGGTACCGCGCCCGAGGGGCTGCGGGACCAGGTGCGGGCCACCGGGGCCCGTTGGGTGGAGAGCGGCCTGGACCCGCTGGCCGACCTGGTCCGGGTGCAGCGGCTGGCTGTCGCCCGCGCCACGGCCCGGGGCCTCGACCCCGACCTGCCGCGCCACCTCACCCGGTCGGTGGTGCTGGACCCGGCCGCCGGGGCCTGAACCCGTCAGGGCATGCCGCGTACCGGGCCGACGGGCGGCCCGGTACGCGGCGTGACCCCGGAGGTCAGGCCTCTTCGAAGTAGGCGTCGAGCGCCTCGTCGAGTTCCGCCGTCCACACCTTCAGGTCGCTCCGGGCCCCGGCCTCGACCTCGGCGTTGAACCACCGGCGGCTCGACAGGTGGACGGTCACGGTGAACCGGCGCCCGAAGCGGCCGGTCGTGACCTCGACCGCGCCGATCTCGGTCCAGTCGAACTCCGCCTCCTGGTCGTCGAGGGTGAAACGGACGCCGTCGGCGTCCACCCGGATGGATCCGCGCCGGTCACTGACCTCGAAGACGGGACCGTCCGCGCCGTCGCGTTCCGCCGGGACCGCGTCGGCGACGTCCGGAGCCGCGTCGGCCTCCGGCTCCCCGGCGTCGTCCACGGCCTCCTCGGCCGCTTCCTCGCCGGCCGTGTCCGCGACCTCCTCCTCCCGGCTCTCCTCGGGTGCCGCCTTCTCCTCTTCCGCCTCCGTCCGCGCGGGGGCAGGGGCCGTCAGGCCGGGGATGTACGCCGGGTCTGTCCCCGCGGCGAACTCGGGCTGGGTGTTCGAATCTATGCGCTGCTCCACGGCGGGCAGTATGGACGACGAACCTGTACGAGACCAGTCACCCGGGCTCCGCCGGGCCTGTCGCCGGACTTCGGGGACCGCTGCGGCGCCGCGGCGCGGCCTTGGGGGACGGACGGCTGCGGACATGCGGAAACGGGTGGTGCGGGGATACGCCCCACCACCCCCCACACCCCCCCGCAGACAAAAAAAAAAACCCAACGCCTAACAAACCCCGGCCAACCAGGGGA
>NZ_JBHVQX010000012.1:192084-210914 GCF_042886395.1 Streptomyces sp. NPDC058008
CGGGCCCGGGGGGGGGCGCGGGGCGGCGCCCGGCGCGGGCCCGGCCCCCGGGGGGGGGGGGGGGGCCCCCCCCCCCCCCCCACCACCCGCCGGTCCTGTCACTCCGTCACCCGTCCGCCGTCACACGCGCGTGCGTCGGCGGTCCGGCCTCGGGGAGGACTCAGTAGGCCGAGAAGACGTTGTCGATCGAGCCGTACTTGTCCGCGGCGTAGTTGCACGCGGCGGTGATGTTCGCGACCGGGTCGTAGCTGTCCATGGACGTACCGGGCACGTGGTAGGCCTGGAAGGTCGGGTCGATCACCTGGAGCAGGCCCTTGGACGGGATGCCCGCGGCGGCGTTGGAGTCCCAGTTGTTGATGGCCTGGGGGTTGCCCGAGGACTCGCGGATGATGTTGCGGTGGATGCCCTCGTAGGTGCCGGGGATGCCGTGCTCGGCCATGACGGCGAGCGACTCCTTGATCCAGCCGTCGAGGTCGTTCGTGTAGGTGACCGGCTCGGCGGCCGGAACGGCCTGGGCAGCGGGGACGGCGTCCTCGGCTATGGAGGTTCCGGCCCGCTCCGAACGGTCGGCGCGGTCGGCGCTTCCCTCGGCGCGGTCGGACGAGGCGGAGGCCTTGGATTCGGCCTTCCCGGCCTTGTCCGCGGACTTGTTCTCGGCCTTGGCGCCGATGGTCAGCTTCAGGCCCGGGTGAATCAGGTCCGGATTTCCGCCGACAGCCTTCTGGTTGTCCTCGTACAGAGCCTTCCAGCCACCGCTGACGGAATGCTCGCGTGCGATCTTGGCGAGGGTGTCACCCAAGATCACGGAATAGGTCGCGGACTCGGACTTCTGCGCGGCAATTCCCTTGCCGGTCACGGCAGTAGACGTCGCCGCCTTTTCGACGGCGACCGGCTGGGCCGGGGCCGCGAAGGCGCTCGTCGCGCCGATCACGGGGAGGGCCAGAGCGGCTCCGCCGGTGCTCACGGCGATGATGCCGCGGGTCAGCGAACGGGTCCTGAAGCTACGGTGCTTACCGTTTTCGGGCATGCTGAATTCCTCTCCGTCGCCTGCGAAGTGAGCTGTCGGGTTCGAGCTGGAGATGCCCGGCCGCATACGAATGCGACTTCACCCCGAGCCGCTCCGGATACCGGATCGGCACTTACCTGGGTCCCCCGCTCCTGCCGTACGAGAAGTGGTCGGGTAACCGGGCGGCGGCAGGATTCGGCGTTCCGCCCGGAGTGATGGTGACCGTAGGCGAGAAATAGGGAAAGGAACAAGCCTGCTTCGGTGATCACAATTCATTCGCAAGATCAATTCACGGGAATTCATGTAATCCACCCCACACCGCGCCGCTCGCCCCTCTTGGCGCAGAAGGGAACCGGCCTCCGCATCCGGGCGTCCGGTCCACATAAGGTGACCCTGGTCACGGAGTCCGATTCGGGCGATTTGCTCCAGCGCGAAGGGGCTCAGGTCACACGAAATGGCCTTTTATGGATTACGGGATTAAATTCCAAAAGCGCCCTAAAACGGGCATAAGGGCCATGTGGTGGGTGCTCAGGCATACCCGGAGGGCCCACGTGGAACCGATCCGCCCATGACTGAGAGCCCGCACCACCCGGCCCCACGGATCACCGTGCTGCCCGTGCAGCCCGGGGACCCGCCCTTCCGCACCGTGGAGATCGACGGCGAGGTCATCGGGAACGCGACCGCGATGACGGACGTGCTGATCGCCGCCGCGACGGTGGGGATCATCGTCCATGACCTCGACGACCCGGCCTCGGTCCGGTGGGTGGGCGGCGGCAAGCTCAGCTGGAAGCCGCACTGAGACGGCCGGACGGGCCGGGAGGCGCCCCAGGCCATAGGCCCTTGAGCACGTGAGGTGCGCCGTCCTGCTGCGGGGCGACGGCGGGGGCAGGACGACGGCTGGGGGCAGGGCGGGGCGACGGCTGAGGGCGGGGCGAGCCCGGGAAGGGGGGCCCGCCTCGGTGTCCGTGCCGCGCGAGAGGTGTCCGTACACCGGCCTCGGTCGTACCGTCCTGCCCTCGACCCCCGAGGAAGGGGCAGGGCCCGGATCACGCCGTGCACGGGGCGGGGCGGGGCGCGTGGGCCGCCACGAGCGGGCGCGGCTCCGCTACGGCCAGCCCCGGGGCCTCAGCGGCACAGCACCCGTCCCGGACATGCGAGAAGTGCCCCACGGCGAGAGGGTCGCGGCCGGTCCTCCGTGACCGCATCCCCTGCCGTGAGGCACTTCCGGGCTCCTGCGCAGACCCCTTCGCCCGGATGCCGCAGACCGTGCCGTACCCGGGCTCGGGACCTGATCACCCGCCTGAGGCGGGGGCCGGACGGTCCGCGCCACCACGGGCCGGCACCGCCCCGTCCCGTAGGAGGTGCGGTCGGGCGTGGACCGGCGCGGCTCGCGGCCCCCGCCCGACCCGTGCGTCAGCCCTGGATACGGATGGCGAGTGCCGGACAGACGGCAGCGGCCTGCTGGACGTCGTCCGCCCGGGCCTGGTCCGGCTCGGCGTCGAGCAGTACGGCGATGCCGTCGTCGTCCTGGTCGAAGACGTCGTCGGCGGCGATCACGCACTGCCCGGACGCCACGCACTTGTCCTGGTCGAGGATCACCTTCATGAGCACTCCTTCGTGGTCGGTGTCACTGCGGGGCGGATGAGGGGACGAGGGGTCACCAGGCCACCGGAAGGGCGTGCACGCCGTAGACGGACACGTCGTGCTTGAACGACAGCTCCTCCAGGGGCGCGTCCAGCCGGAGGGTGGGGATGCGCCGGTAGAGCGTGCTGTAGACGACCTGTAGTTCCATGCGGGCCAGCGGCTGCCCCAGGCACTGGTGCACGCCGAAGCCGAAGGCGACGTGGCGCCGTGCGTCACGCCGGAGGTCGAGCCGGTCCGGGTCGGCGAAGACCTCGGGGTCGCGGTTGCCGATGTCGTTGGGCACGATGATGCCCTCGCCGGCCCGGATGACCTCGCCCGCGATCTCGATGTCCTCCCGTGCCACACGGCGGCGGCCGGTGTGCGTGATGTTGAGGTAGCGCAGCAGTTCCTCCACCGCGCCGGCGACCGTTTTCGGGTCCTCGGTGTCGCGGAGCAGGGCGAGCTGGTCGGGGTTCTGGAGGAGGGCGAGGGTGCCCAGAGCGATCATGTTCGCCGTGGTCTCGTGTCCGGCGAGCAGCAGGAGCACGCCCATCTCGGCCGCTTCCCGGCGGGACAGCTCGCCCGCCTCGACCCGGGTGCCGAGTCCTGACAGCAGGTCGTCTGCGGGCCGGGCGATCTTGTGGCCCATCAGCTCGTCCAGATAGCCGATCAGCTTGTCGTGGGCCGCGTTCCGTTGCTCGGGGGGCAGGGTGCGGCTGATGAGGGCCCTGCTGTTCTCCTGGAAGAAGTCGTGGTCGCTGTAGGGCACTCCGAGCAGTGCGCAGATGACGAGCGACGGGACGGGCAGCGCGAACGTCTGGACGAGATCGGTCCGCGGAGGCCCGGACAGCATCTCGTCGATCAGTCCGTCCACGATCTTCTGGACGGCCGGCCGCAGCGCCTCGATCCGTTTGATCGTGAAGGGGGCGGTCACCATCCGCCGCTGCCGCGCGTGCTCGGGGTCGTCCATGAGGATGAAGCTGAAGGTCGAGCCCCGCAGCGGGGCGGGGCTGGGGTACCCGGGGCGGGTGATGTCGGCACTGACCCTCGGGTCGGCGAGGAGGGTGCGCTGATCGGCGTAGCGGGTCACCAGCCAGGGGGTGGAGCCGTCCCACAGCCGGACCTTCCTGAGCGGGCCCTGTTCCTGCTCGGCCTTCAGTGCGGGTGGCGGATCGAAGGGGCAGCCCGCCGCCCGGGACATCGGGAATTCCGGGGCCGACGTGCTCTGCGGACCTTCCGTACCTACCGTGCTGGTCATCGCTTCCTCACTTCGTCGTGCGGGTTGCTGACGTGCCGCCGGCCGTTGACAGGCGCGGGCGGTTTCGAGGGGTCGGTGAGCGGGGCCGCCGGTCCTGGCGGAGGGCGCCCGCGGTACGCCGGGGCAAACGGAGGCGAACGCCGTCCGCTGCTGTTGCGGCGGGTTGTCCGGCCGAGGTCGGGTGGCTACGGCGGCGGCGCGGAGCGCGGGGGCGCCGGAACGGAACCCGGCGGACCGGACCGCGTACGCGTCCAGGGTCCGCAGCCGGGCCGTTCCACGGCGTACGCGCAGGCCTGGCGGGGGCGGGAGGGAGTCATGGAGCCTCTGTCCGGGCTACGGCGGCCCGGGTCGAGGGGGCCGTCGATGCACCTGTGGGGGGATGGGCGTGGCGCGGAGGGGTCGTCAGCGGCAGGGTGTGACCGGCGCGGTCCACAGTCCGACGACCGCGTCGATCAGGCCGGTGGCGGTGTCGTGCCAGCTGGTGCGGGAGGTGGCGGTGTTCGCCGCGAGGGCCCGTTCACGCTCGGCACAGGTGTGCAGGACCAGGTTGCGCGCCATCGCGGCGCGCTCGATATGGACCTCGGGCGGCAGGTCGGGCAGGCAGAGGTTGAGCCCGTCGAGGGCCCGCAGCGTCGGCGGGCAGGCGAGCGACTCCTCGGCCATGATGTCCTGCAGCGCGGGGTCGGTCATGGCCTGGGCGCAGAACCGTGCGAACCAGGTGGGGCTGCCCAGCGTGGCCAGGTGCTCGGTGGTGGGCCGCACCAGGCAGGCCACCCACTCCGCTATGTCCGAGGGGTCCTGGATACCCGCGAGCTGACGCTCCCTGGCCTCCTCGATCTGCCGGCTGTGCTTCCGGGCGATCGCACGGACCAGGTCGGCCTTCGTGCCGAAGTGGTAGCCGACCGCGGCGTTGTTGCCCTGCCGCGCGGCCTCGCTGACCCGGCGGTTGGACACCGCGTAGACGCCGCGTTCGGCGAAGAGCCGCTCGGCGGCGCGCAGGATCCGCTCCCTGGTCTCGCTGACCTGCTCGGCCCGCACCGTGCGCTCCATCAGCCGGCTCCTCGCTCGAAGGCGTCTCGGGATACAGGCAATCGCTCACCATCCATTGAGTCAAGCAACTGATTTAAGAATGGCCGAGATGATCGCACCCCCCTTGCAGCACACCCGCCCGCCGCCTGTGGAACCCCTGCCACCTGCGGTGATCGGCATGCGGGCGGGGCGGATCCGCTTCCGGCCGGCGCCGCCGCGTGCACTCGCGCGGGCCTGGCGAGCGGGGTGCCGGGCGCGGCCGACGGCGCGGGGTTGGCGCGAATCCGGCGGGGCGTCACCCCGTCGCCGCGCGTGTCGTCGTCCCGTCGTACGCGGCTTCGGCGATGCCGCCGCCGGTATGCTCGCCCTCACCGTCCACGGGCGCGGAGAGCACCATCGCCAGCATCGCGCGGCAGGTCGCACCAGCAAGGCGATACGCCTGAAAACATTGCACATGCCAGACCTTTTTACGTATCATGCCGCACATGCAGCTCTATACCATCGGGCAGGCGGCACGTCTTCTCGGCGTCAGCCCTGACACCGCCCGCCGCTGGGCGGACGCCGGGCGGGTCGCCACCCGGCGTGACGAGAGCGGGCGCCGGCTCATCGACGGCCGGGACCTGGCCGCGTTCTCCGTCGAGGTCGCCCAGACGGGGCCGGGCGAGGAGGAGACTCCGTACACCTCGGCGCGCAACGCCTTCGCCGGCATCGTCACCGCGGTGAAGCTCGGTGACGTCGCCGCGCAGGTCGAGATCCAGGCCGGACCGCACCGCCTCGTGTCGCTGCTGACCCGGGAGGCCGTCGAGGAGCTGGGGCTGGAGGTCGGCATGCAGGCCACGGCCCGTGTGAAGTCGACCAGCGTGCACATCGACCGCACCTGACGCGCCGCCGGACACCGGGGAGGTCACAGCCGGGGGCACGGACGACGGCGGGCTCCCCGGCCCCGGTCCGGTCCACGGCGTACGACGGGCGGACGACCGGCGGCAGGCAACGGGCGACAGGCGGATCCCGTCGGGGGCGGCGTCGGTCAGTCCATCAGTCCGGCGGCGACCGTCGCTCCCAGTTCCCAGCACGCCTCGGTGTCGGCCCTGCCCGGTTCGCCGGTGACGCCCACCGCGTCGGCCACGCGGCGCCATCCGAGGCCCGTCGTGATCGTCTCGATGCCGCGTACGGCTCCGGTGACGTCGTTGCCGCCGTGCACGTAGTAGCCGAACGGCCGGCCCTTCGTCGTGTCCAGGCACGGGTAGTAGACCTGGTCGAAGAAGTGCTTCAGGGCGCCGGACATGTACCCGAGGTTGGCCGGGGTGCCGAGCAGATAGCCGTCGGCGGCGAGTACGTCGGACGCCGTGGCGGAGAGCGCGGCCCGCCTCACGACGCGTACGCCTTCGATGTCCTCCGCCGTCGCGCCGGAGACGACCGCCTCGAACAGCGCCTGGCAGTTGGGGGACGGTGTGTGATGGACGATCAGCAGGGTGGCCACACCTCCGAACCCTGCCGCTCCCGTCCGCCGGACGCAAACCCGGCTTCCCGGGGGCGTCGGGGCACGCGCCTCGGCCCCGCGTCCGGGCGGGGAACGCGGGGCCGGGGGCGCGCCGTCTCAGCCGATGGGGCGGAATCCGCGCAGGCGGAGGCTGTTGCCGACGACGAAGACCGACGAGAAGGCCATGGCAGCCCCGGCGATCATCGGGTTGAGCAGACCGGCCGCGGCGAGCGGGATGGCCGCGACGTTGTAGGCGAAGGCCCAGAACAGATTCGACCGGATCGTGCCCAGCGTCCGGCGGGCGAGCCGGATCGCGTCGGCGGCCACCCGCAGGTCGCCACGGACGAGCGTCAGGTCGCCTGCCTCGATGGCGGCGTCCGTGCCGGTCCCCATGGACAGGCCCAGGTCCGCCTGGGCGAGTGCGGCGGCGTCGTTGACGCCGTCGCCGACCATGGCGACGCTGCGCCCCTCGGCCTGGAGCTTCCTGACGACCTCGGCCTTGTCCTGCGGCATGACCTCGGCGATGACCTCGTCGATGCCGACCTGGGCCGCGACGGATTCGGCGACCAACCGGTTGTCCCCGGTGAGCAGGACGGGGGTGAGTCCGAGTGCGCGCAGCCGCCGGACCGCTTCGGCGCTGGTCTCCTTGACGGCGTCGGCGACCTCCAGGACCGCGCGGGCCTCGCCGTCCCAGGCGACCGTGATGACGGTCCTCCCCTCCTTCTCGGCCGCGTCCTTGGCGGCCCTGAGCTCCTCGGGAAGCCCGATGGACCATGCGTCCAGCAGCTTCTCGCGGCCGACGAGCACGGCGCGGCCCTCCACGACGCCCTGGACACCGAGACCGGGAACGTTGGTGAAGTCCTCGGGGGCGGGCAGCGGGCCCGCCTTCGTCGCGGCGCCCTCCGCGACGGCCCGGGCGATCGGGTGTTCGGAGGAGTGTTCCAGTGCACCCGCGAGGCGCAGCACTTCGGTCTCGTCCGTGGAGCCGGCGGTGTGCACCTTCAGCAGGGTCATGCGCCCCGTGGTGACGGTGCCGGTCTTGTCCAGGAGGATCGTGTCGGCCCTGCGGGTGTTCTCCAGGACCTCCGGTCCCTTGATGAGGATGCCGAGCTGGGCCCCGCGCCCGGTGCCGACCAGGAGGGCGGTGGGTGTGGCCAGGCCGAGCGCGCAGGGGCAGGCGATGATCAGCACGGCGACGGCGGCGGTGAAGGCGGCGGTCGGTCCGGCGCCCGAGCCGAGCCAGATGCCGAGCGTCGCGAGGGCCAGCACGATGACCACCGGTACGAACACGGCGGAGATGCGGTCGGCGAGGCGCTGGGCGGCGGCCTTGCCGTTCTGGGCCTCCTCCACGAGTGCGGCGGTCCGGGCCAGCTGGGTGTCGGCGCCGACCCTGGTGGCCTCGACGACGAGACGGCCGCCGGCGTTGAGGGTCGCGCCCGTGACGGAGTCACCGGCGGCCACCTCGATGGGCACGGACTCGCCGGTGAGGGCCGACACGTCGACGGCGGACGAACCCTCCACCACGGTCCCGTCCGTGGCGATCTTCTCCCCCGGGCGGACCAGGAAGCGGTCCCCCACCTGGAGGGCGGCGGTGGGCAGGGTGGTCTCCCGGCCCTCGCGGAGCACGGTGACCTCCTTGGCGCCCAGTTCCATGAGCGCCCTGAGCGCGGCACCCGCCTTGCGCTTGGAGCGGGCCTCGAAGTAGCGGCCGGCCAGGATGAAGGCCGTGACACCGGCGGCGGCCTCCAGGTAGATGTTCCCGGACCCGTCACTGCGGCCGATCGTGAACTCGAAGGGATGCGTCATGCCCGGCATCCCCGCCGTCCCGAAGAAGAGCGCCCACAACGACCACAGGAACGCGGCCGACGTCCCGAGCGAGATCAGGGTGTCCATGGTGGCCGCGCCGTGCCGGGCGTTGGTCCAGGCCGCGCGGTGGAAGGGCCAGGCCGCGTACGTGACGACCGGCGCGGCGAGCGTGAGGGAGAGCCACTGCCAGTACTCGAACTGGAGGGCCGGGATCATCGCCATCGCGATGACCGGCGCGGCGAGCAGGACCGCGGTGACGAGCCGCTGGCGCAGGGACGTCAGCTCGGCGTCGGGGCGTTCGTCCTCGCCGCGGCCGTCGGCGGTCGCGTCGGGGGCGCCCGGTTCGGGGCGGGGCGGGGCCGGCCGCCGGGCCGTGTAGCCGGTGGCTTCGACCGTGGCGATCAGGTCGTCGACCGAGACGTCCTCGGCGAAGGCGACCCGCGCCTTCTCGGTGGCGTAGTTGACGGTGGCCTCGACCCCCTCCATGCGGTTGAGCTTCTTCTCGACCCGGGCCGCGCACGAGGCGCAGGTCATGCCGCCGATGGCGAGCTCGACCCGGGCGGCGCCCGGTGTGGTGGCAGTCATTTCCCGCTCCTCCTCAGATCGGTGCCAGCATACCCCTCACGGGTATCCCTTCCCCGTCCAGGTATACCCCCCACCCGTATGCATGGCAAGTCTCGGCGACCTACGAATTCATACCCCAGGGGGGTATGAATTCGGGCGTCTGGAGCCACCCGGGCCCTCTGTTCGGAGGATGCGGGACCAGGGGACGGCGGGCACGGGGACGACGGCGGGCACGGGGAGGCGGCCCCTTCGGCGGCGACCGCGGCACCTCCCGCTAGAGCGAGGCGAGCCGCGCGAGCGTCCCTTCCAGTTCCTCGCGCAGCACACGGGCCGCCGCGTCGCTGTCCCCGCGCACGACGGCGTCCACCAGCGCGGCATGTCGCTCATCGCCGTGATTCGGGTCCCCGGAGCGCAGGCCGAGCAGTTCGAGCATGTCGACCAGCCCCCGGCGCAGCGTGGGGACGAACGCGGTGAACAGTGCCGAGAGCACGGGGTTGTGCGCGGCGGCGACCACGGCGGTGTGCAGGGCGATGTCGGCGTCGACGAAGGCGGCGTCGTCGTCGCCCGCGGCGGCCCGGCGTCCGGCCAGGGCCTCGGCGAGCGCCGCGAGGTCCTCGTCCGTCCGGCGCCGTGCGGCCAGTCGCGCGGCCTCGATCTCGATGCCGGTGCGCACCTCGTAGACGTCGGTGACGGCCGCGCGGCGCAGCTGTGTGCTCCAGTCCTCCTCGGGCTCGGCGGCGATGACGAAGACTCCGGCTCCCTGCCGTGCCCGCACCAGCCCCGCCCCGGCGAGTGCGCGCAGCGCCTCACGGACCGTGGACCTCCCCACGCCCAGGGTCGCGGCCAGTGTCGTCTCTCCGGGGAGTTTCGTGCCCACGGGCCAGGCGCCCCCGGTGATCTGTTCGCGCAGGTGCCCGGTGGCCTGCTCGACCAGGGGTGAGGGTCTCAGGGGGCCCAGCGGCATGGGTGTCCACTCCTCGGCGCAGTCCTCAGGTTGTCTGAGGAGTTGATGCCCGCTACCGTACCGGCATGCTGCGGAACGAGCTCCTTCTCCTCGTCCGCCGCTGCGGGACCTGACACACGGCTGACCGGCCCCCGCAGCGGGTGTCGGGCTGTGCCGGTCATCCGATGGCTGACCGAAAGCGGTTCTCCCGCGATGACACCCTTCTCCTCCCGCACCGGGCCGTTCCCGGACGCGCGCTCCTGGCCGAACGGCCTCCCGGCGGGCGCGCCGGCCCGGGACCCAGGGCTCCGGCGCCCGGGCGCGATGCCGCACGACGGGGCGGCACCACTCCGGGCCGGCCGCTCCGGACTCCCGCGCCGTCCCGTACCTGTCCCCCCGCGGGTGCCCCTGGGCCTGCGGGCCTGCGGCCGGGCACCGGCCGGCACCGGCCGGAGCGGAGCGTGAGCCCGGTGACGGAGTCGCCACCGGTGCTCCGCGTACGCGAGGTGGACCTCGTACGCGACGGGAACCCGATCCTGAGCGAGGTGTCGCTGACCGTGCGGGCCGGCGAGCACTGGGCGCTGCTCGGCGCGAACGGCGCGGGCAAGAGCACGCTGCTCAGCCTTCTCGGAGCTCTCGCCCATCCCACCCGCGGCAGGGTCGAGGTCCTGGGCCACGAGCTGGGGCGCGTCGACCTGCGCCAGCTGCGCACGTACGTCGGTCATGTCGACCCGCGCCACGCCCTGCGCTCACCGCTGAGGGTGCGGGACGTCGTCCTGACGGGGCTGACCAACAGCATCGAGCCCCTGCCCCGCTGGACGCCGACGGCCGGACAACTGGACCTGGCCGACAGCCTCATCGCCCTGCTCGGCCTCGCCGGGCGGCGGGAGGCGCGGTGGCCGACCCTGTCCCAGGGCGAACGGGGCCGGGCCCTGATCGCGCGGGCGCTCATGCCCCGGCCCCGGCTGCTGCTCCTGGACGAACC
Source organism: Streptomyces sp. NPDC058008 (assembly GCF_042886395.1). NCBI lineage: Bacteria > Bacillati > Actinomycetota > Actinomycetes > Kitasatosporales > Streptomycetaceae > Streptomyces > Streptomyces sp. NPDC058008. The sequence goes on from NZ_JBHVQX010000012.1 coordinate 202,779, forward strand.
GGCGACCGGTCTGGACGTCGCGGGCCGTGAGCAGCTGATCGAGCGGCTCGACACCCTTCAGCGGAGTTCGCCGGAGCTCGCGTCGGTCCTGGTCACGCACCATCTGGAGGAGCTTCCTCCGGGAACGACGCATGTGATGCTGCTGCGTGACGGGCGGTGCCTGGCCTCGGGTCCTGTCGACGAGGTGCTGACCGGCGAGCGGATCAGCACGTGTTTCGACCACCCGGTGCGCCTCAGCCGCTTCGAGGGCAGGTGGAGCGTGCGGACGGACCGCCGTCCCGGCTGACGGCTCCGGCCGGCGCACGCGTCCGGAACGTGTCGAGGGTGTGCCTGACGAAGCGCCGGACGTCCGGGGTCGTCCGGTCCTTCGGCCAGACCAGCCGCAGGGGCACGGCGGGCCCGTCCTCCAGCCGGGTGCTGACGGTTCCCTCCGGCGGTCCGGCGCCGTCCGGCGGCAGGCCCGCGAGCGCGACCGCCTGCCCGAGCCGGACCACCGCCAGCATCTGCAGACCGTCGCTCACCCGGGGCCCCGGTGTGCCGGGCAGTCCGTCCGGCCAGAGGCCGGGGTCGCTGAGCCGGCCGCCCGGACCCTGCCAGTCGAGCAGGGGTTCACCGGCGAGGTCGGCGACGCGCAGGGGGTCCGTACCCGCCAGCCGGTGCCGGGCGCCCATCAGCACGCGGACGCCTTCGCGGCGCAGCACCACACCGTTCAGTCCGTGCTCGCGCAGCGGGGCGCGGACGAGGGCGATGTCCGCCTGCCCCGACCGCAGCCGGGCGAGGTGGTCGTCGACGGTGCCGACGGCCATCCGGACGGGGTTCGGCGGGCCCGCTTCGTTGTACGACCGGATCATCGCGTCGAGCAGGTCCGCGTCGCAGCCGGGTCCGGTGACCGTCACGGCGGCCTGCTGCTCGGCGGCCCGGCGTACCCGCGAGGTCACGTTGCCCGCCTGGGCCAGCAGTGATCTGCCCTCCTCGAGCATCGCCCGACCGGCGGCGGTGAGTGTGACGCCCTTCGGGGTGCGCAGCAGCAGTGTGGCGCCGACGGCCTTCTCCAGGGCCAGGACCGCCCGGGAGAGCGCGGGCTGCGTCATCGTCAGGCGTTGCGCGGCGCGGGTGAAGTTGCCTTCCTCCGCCACGGCGATGAAGTAGTGGACCTGCCGGATCTCCACGTCACCCATGGACGCATCCTCCCATCTGCGGCCATGCCGGTGCGGCATCGGGCCATGCCGGACCGGAACTTCCCTGACCGGCAACGGACTTGTCTCCTTGGGGCACGGACGGGGCGCACCGCCCCGGACGGACGTAGGACAGGAGCACAGCATGAGCGAGCACGCCCCGAGGGCAGTGGTGACCGCCGGGACCGGAGGCATAGGCCTGGAGACCGCCCTGGGACTGGCGCGTCAGGGATGGGACGTCACGCTCGTCGGGCGGGACGCGGCCCGGGGGGAGGCGGCGGTGTCCCGCGTCGACGGGGCGGCCGGGCGCCGCGCGGGGCGCTTCGTCCGTGCGGACCTGTCCTCGCTGGCGGAGACCCGGCGGCTGGGAGAGCGGCTCGCCGGTGAGGGCGGCCTGGGCCTTCTGGTGAACAACGTGGGCGGCATGTGGACCGAGCGGTGGGAGGGCCCGGAGGGCATCGAGGGGAGCGTCGTGCTCAACCACCTCTCCCCGTACGTCCTCACCGAGGCGCTGCTCGACCCGCTCGCCGCAGCCGCTCCGAGCCGCGTCGTGAACGTCACCTCGGGTGCCGTCGCCGCGGCGCAGGCCGTGTTCGACGACGCCGAACCGCCGGGCCCGCACTACGGTCTGGCGGCGACGGGGCGGGCCAAGCTGGCTCATCTCGCCCATACCGTCGAGCTCGCCGCGCGCCTCCGGCCCCGGGGCGTCTCCGTCCTGGCCGCCGACCCCGGTGCCGCGGCGACCGCCAACGCGGCGGAGATGACGATGGACATCCTCCCTCCGCCGATGCGGCCCCACTGGGAGCTGATCCTGAAGGGCGTCTCGGCTCCGGTCGCGTCGGCCGCGAGGGCTCCCCTGGCGGCCGCCACCGACCCGGCGCTGGAAGGCCGCACCGGCGTGGTCGTCGGGCCGGAGGGGACCCTGGACGACACACTCCTCGCCTTCGTCACCCCGGAACTCACCGAGGCGGTACGCGGCTGGACGGCGAAGCTCCTCGCGGCGGCGGGCCGCTCGTCCTGACCGGCGGCGGGCCGCGCGCACGGTGGTCCTGCCCGGCCCGCGCGGCCCGCCGGCCCCGGTCGTCCGCGCGGCCCGTGGCCCGTTCGTCCCGACCCGTCCGCGTCCGCCGCCGCGCCGCCCGCGACGGACGGGGCCTACCGCACGAGGGAGGGCCGTTTGGGGTCGAACGTCCAGCCGGGTACCAGGTACCGCATGGCGGCGGTGTCGTCCCGTGCCCCCAGTGCCTTCTCGCGGTACAGCTCGTGGGCGGCGTGGAGGCGGTCCATGTCGATCTCGACGCCCAGGCCGGGGGCGTCGGGGACGGCGATCTCACCGCCGGTGATGCGCGGCGGTTCGAGGGTGAGCCGCTCCAGTCCCTCCTGCCAGATCCAGTGCGTGTCCAGGGCGTTGTACTCGCCGGGGGCCGCGGCACCGCAGTGCGTGATCATGGCGAGCGAGATGTCGAAGTGGTTGTTGGAGTGGCAGCCCCAGGTCAGGCCCATGTCGTTGCACAGCTGGGCGACGCGCACCGAGCCCCGCATGGTCCAGAAGTGCGGGTCGGCCAGCGGGATGGACACCGACCGGAGTGCCAGGGCGTGGGTCAGCTGCCGCCAGTCCGTGGCGATCATGTTGGTCGCGGTCGGGAGTCCCGTCGCGCGGCGGAACTCGGCGAGGATCTCGCGTCCCGAGTAGCCGTCCTCCGCCCCGCAGGGGTCCTCGGCGTAGGCCAGCGTGCCCACCAGCGGGGCGCACAGCTCGACCGCCTCGCGCAGCGACCAGGCGCCGTTGGGGTCCAGGGTGATGCGCGCCGCGGGGAAGCGTTCCTTGAGCGCGCGTACCGCCTGGACCTCCTCGGCGCCCGCGAGCACCCCGCCCTTGAGCTTGAAGTCCCGGAAGCCGTAGAGGTCGTGGGCTGCCTCGGCCTGGCGGACGATCGCGTCGGGGGTGAGGGCCTCCTCGTGCCGGATGCGGTACCAGTCGACGCCGGACCCGGGTTCGCGGACGTACTCCAGGTCGGTCCGGTCCGGGTCGCCGACGTGGAAGAGGTAGCCCAGCACCCGTACGGAACCGCGTTGCAGGCCGTCCCCCAGCAGGGCCGCGACCGGTACGTCGAGGTGCTGGCCCAGCAGGTCGAGCAGGGCCGACTCGACGGCCGTGACGGCGTGCACCGTGGTCCGCAGGTCGTAGGTCTGGGCGCCGCGTCCGCCCGGGTCGCGGTCCGCGAACCGGCTTCCGATCTCGCGCAGGACGCGCTGGTAGTCGCCCACCTTCGCGCCGACGACCAGGGACGCGGAGTCCCGCAGGGTCCGGGTGATCCTCTCGCCTCCGGGCACCTCCCCCAGTCCCGTACGGCCGTCGGAGTCCGTGAGCACGACGATGTTGCGGGTGAAGAAGGGGCCGTGGGCGCCGGAGAGGTTCAGCTCCATGCAGTCGCGGCCCGCGACGGGGTAGACGGCGAAGTGGGTGACGGTCGGCTGGTTCATGCGGTCGGGTTCCTCGGGTGCGGGGGCGGGCGGGGGAAGGCGGGACCGGGGCGGGGTCAGAGGCCGATGACGTCGAGGGTCCACTCGGCCGCCAGCACGCCGCCGAGGCCGAGGACCGCGAGCACGGTCGTGTAGCCGGTCCTGACCTTGATCGCCTGGATGACGGAGAGGTTGAAGTACTCCTTGAACAGCCAGAACCCGGGGTCGTTGACGTGCGAGAAGGCGATCGATCCGCACGAGACGGCGAGCACCATCATCTCGGGGTGGGCTCCGCTGCCCGCCAGGAGCGGGAGCACCACGCCGGAGGCGGTGACCACGGCGACCGTCGCCGAACCGAGCGCGATGCGCAGGATGGCGGCGATGAGCCAGGCCAGGATGATCGGCGAGACCGGCCAGTCCCCGGTGATGTCCTTGATGTAGTCGGATATCCCGCCCTCGACGAGGACGTTCTTGAAGGCTCCGCCCGCGCCGATGACGAGGAGGATCATCGCCATCGCCCGGGCCGCGGAGGCGCAGGACGCGCTGACGTCGGCGAGGCTGCGGCCGATCCGCGGTCCGAACGCCCAGGCCGCGAGGAGCAGGGCCAGCAGGAGCGCGATCGGCGCCGAGCCGATGAAGGCCACCGCGTGCAGGGCGGGGCTCTCGCCGGAGGCGGCCATGTCGACCACGGCCGCGCCGGCGATCAGTACCACCGGGAAGAGGGCCACGCACAGCGACCAGCCGAGGCCGGGCATCTCCTCGTCGGTGAACTCGCGTTCGCTGACCAGGTCCTTGGGCATGGAGGGATTCATCGCCCGGACGAACGGCAGACGCGGCCACAGGAGCGCGACGAGCGCACCGGCGGGCACGGCGATGAAGAGGCCGTAGAACAGGGTGTGGCCGACGGAGGCGTGGAAGGTCGCGGCCACGGCGGTGGGTCCCGGGTGCGGCGGAAGGAAGCTGTGCATCGTGGACAGGGAGATCGACATCGGCAGGCCGACCCAGAGCAGGTTCACCCCGGTGACCCGCACGAGGGTGAACGCGATGGGCACGATGATGATGAAGGCGACCTCGTAGAACATGGTCACGCCGATGAGCATCGACGTGACCACCATGGCCAGTTGGACCCCGCGCGGCCCGAAGGCGTCGAGCAGCCTGCCGGCGATCCGCTGGGCCGCTCCCGAGTCGCCCATGATCCGGCCGACCATCGCACCGAGGCCGATGGTGAGCATGGTGTCGCCGACCTGGTCCCCGATGCCCGCCGAGAGGATGTCGGGGATCTCGACCGCCGGGATGCCCCGCACCAGTGCCACGCCTACGGCCACGAGCAACAGGGCGGCGAAGCCGTTGAGTTTCATACGGGTCATCAGGAGCAGCAGCACCAGAACGCTGATCCCGACCACGACGAGCGGCATGTCGGTTCCCCTTCGAACTGTCGGACGGCCGGACCCGGACTGCTGCTGCGGGGCCGGGCGGCTGTCGAACCGCGCTGCCGGCGCCCGCACCCGGGCGGGGGCCGTCGGCCTGGACGGTGGGGGCACGGCCCGGACGACGCGGATGAACCGCCACGGAACCCCATCCCCATATGCAGATGGCGTGCATGTATGAGAACGGAGGCTAGGCGGCTGAACGCGGCGCGGTCAATGGGTGCGACAGCGCCGATTTAGGATGTGGACATGTCGGAGAACAGCGGGGTCCGCGGGGTGAAGTCGGCTTCCCGTACCGTCGCGCTGCTGGAACTCCTGGCCGCCCGCGGCGACCGGCCGGCCCGCCTGGACGAACTCGCCGAGGAACTGGGCGTACCGCGCAGCAGCATGTACCAACTGCTGCGCACCCTGGTCGACTGCGGCTGGGTGCGCACCGACACGACGGGCTCCCTGTACGGCATCGGCATCCGCGCCCTGCACACGGGGACCAGCTATCTGGACAGCGACCCGCATGTGCGCGCCGCCCGCCCCTGTCTCGACGAGGCCTCGGACGCGCTCGGCGAGACCATCCATCTGGCCCGGCTGGACGGCGCCCACGTCGTCTATCTGGCGACGCGCGAGTCCCACGAGTACGTACGCACCCTCAGCCGGGTCGGCCGCCGTATCCCGGCCCACGCCGGGGCGCTCGGCAAAGCCCTGCTCGCCGAGCGCCCCGACGATCAGCTTCCGCTCCCCGAGGGGCCTCTGACGCCCCGTACGGAGAACACGCACACCGGACGCGCCACGCTGCTGGCCGACCTCGCCGAGGTGCGCGAGCGCGGCTACGCGATCGACCGCGAGGAGACGGTGACGGGCATCGCGGGCTTCGGCTTCGCCCTGCGCTACACCTCACCCGCCACCGACGCCATCAGCTGTTCGGTGCCGGTGGAACGGCTCAGCGCGGAGCACGAGGCCCGGGTCGTCGCGGTCATGCGGGAGATCCGGACGAAGATCGAGAGCGTCCTGTCCCCCGTGTCCGGCGCACCCGACTGGCGCTGATCCGCCGGGAGTCCCGGCCGGCCCGGCCCCTCACCCACCACCCGGACGCCCGCCGCCCCGGCACCTCACCGGGGGTCAGCCGCGCGGCACGTCGAGCGCGTCCAGCAGCCGGTCGACGTCCTCGTCGCAGGTGTAGGGCGCGAGACCGACCCGTACGCCGCCCTCCTCACCCAGTCCCAGCCGCCGCGACGCCTCGTACGCGTAGAAGGATCCGGCCGGTGCGTCCACGCCGCGTTCGGCGAGCTGCCGGGAGACGTCCCCGGGGCTCCTGCCCGCCACCGTGAACAGCGTGGTCGGGGTGCGCAGCGCCGCACGGGAGTACACCGTGACGCCGTCCAGCCGCGCCAGGCCCTCCTCGATGCGCCGGCGCAGCCGGTCCTCGTGCGCGGTGAGTGCCGCGAACGCGCGCACCAGACGCTCCCGCCGGCTGCCTTCACCGGGCGCGAGGCCGGCGAGGAAGTCCACGGCGGCCGTCGCGCCCGCCAGCAGCTCGTAGGGCAGGGTGCCCAGTTCGAACCGCTCGGGCACGGCGTCGCTGGACGGGAGCAGTTTGTCGGGCCGCAGGCTGTGGAGCAGTTCGGCCCTGCCGGTCAGGACGCCGAGGTGCGGTCCGAGGAATTTGTACGGCGAGCAGACCAGGGTGTCCGCGCCCAGCGCGGCCAGGTCGACCGAGGCGTGCGAGGCGTAGTGCACCGCGTCGACGTGGAGGAGCGCGCCGGCCCGGTGCGCCAGTTCCGCGAGGGCCGGGACGTCGGGGCGCGTACCGATGAGGTTGGAGGCGGCGGTGACGGCGACGAGCCGGGTACGGCCGGACAGCACGGCCTCGACGTGCCCGGCGCCGAGTTCCCCTGTCGCGGGGTCGAAGTCGGCCCACCGGACCGTCGCCCCCACGGCCTCGGCGGCCTGCACCCAGGGGCGGACGTTGGAGTCGTGGTCCAGCCGGGACACCACCACCTCGTCCCCCGGACCCCAGTCCTTGGCCAGGGTGCGCGCCAGGTCGTAGACGAGTTGCGTGGCGCTGCGCCCGAACACCACCGACCCGGGCCCGGAACCGAGCAGGTCGGCCAGCGCCTGCCGTGCGCCGGTCACGATCGTCTCGGCGTTGCGCGCGCCCTCCGTGAGCGCTCCACGGTTCGCCAGCGGGCGGGTGAGGGCGTCGGCGATCGCGTCGATGACCTGCTGGGGCGTCTGGGTGCCGCCCGGCGCGTCGAAGCGGGCGGTCCCCGCCTTCAGCGCCGGGAAGCAGGAACGGATCGCCTGCGCGTCGAGGGTGTGGCCGTTGTCGCTGCTCAAGGGATACTCCGGGAGGGGGAGGGCGGGCGGACGGAGTCGCGGTGGCCCGGCGGGCGCGCTCCTTCGCCCGGGTCGCGGGTAGCCGGCCACCCTGGAGCGAACGCCGAGCCGCACCGGGGACTCCCGGCACATGATGGCAGCACCGGCCGGATCGGCTGCCGGCGCGAAGAGGCCGTTCCGGACGGGCCGTTCCCGGAGCGCGGCACCCACCCGGCGTCCCGGTGCCCGCAGGGCGCCTCACCCCCCGCGTCACGGTCGCCGTCGCCGTCGCCGGGGTGCGCGTACGGTTCTCCGCCGTGCTCTGCGATCCGCACCGCGCCCCCTCCGGACGGCTGGTCGGCCGGGCGGCGAGAGCCCTGGCGCGCCCGGCCGACCACGGGACCGGGGATGCCTGACGAGCGCCCGGGCGTCCGGCCTCGGTGCGCGGCCCGGACCGGGGCCGTCGCGTCCGACGGCGCCCGGTCCGGGAATCCGGCGGCAGGCCCGGGACCCGGCCTCACCGCCTCCTGCCGCTCCGTTCACCCCTGAGGGACCCCGGAGTCGAAGACCCGGGAGAGGCACCCCCGGAGGACCCGGCCGCACCCGGGTGGGCCCCCCGGGTGCGGCCGGTCCCCAGGGAGCGCCGCCGGGGGCCGGCCAGCCGCCGGGGGCCGGCGCCCAAAAACGACATGGTAACCAACTCGGCGCCCGTGGGGGGGCCCCGCCGTACCGTGTTTTAGGAGTGGGTGTTTTTAAGAGAG
>NZ_JBHVQX010000013.1:0-209860 GCF_042886395.1 Streptomyces sp. NPDC058008
CGGGTCCACCACCCGGGCCTCTATGTTTGGGTGTTCACCCCGCCCCCCGGGGGGGGTGGGGGGGGGGGGGGCCGGGGGCCCCCCCCGCCCCTGTTTCGTGCGTCCCGCGCGGGGTCCCCGCCCCGATTCGTCTCCACCGCGGGGTGGTTGGCAGGATCACGCACCATGAACACCGACAGCTCCGGCACCCCGCCCACAACCACCGGGGACCACCTCGCCCAGATCGACGGCATCCTCGCCCGCCCCTTCCCCGAGGGGGAGGAGAGCGAGGACAGCGGCGCGCGCAGCAGCGGCCCCGGACACCACCTGCTGATCCTGCGGGCGAGCCAGGACTTCTGGGACGACCGCTCGCCCGAGACCGTCGAGCCCGCCGAGCAGGAGATCGAGGACGGGTTCAGCGCGCTGGCGACCGTGCTGAGCGAGCGGTGGGGCGAGCCGGAGACCGTCGACCTCTGGCCGTTCCTGGAGTCGGACGACGAGGGCGCGGGCGCCGTTCCCGAACCGATGGGCCAGCTCTGCAACCTGGCGGGGAGCATGCAGGTCTGGCGCGTGCCCGGAGGCACACGGTGGCTCGGCCTCGCCGTCGGTCAGGCCGATCCTGAGTTCCCCCTCTGGCTGCTCGCCGCGGTGGGGGAGGTGGCGACGCTCCCCGGGTGAGCCCCGCCCCGGGCGCCCGCCGGGAAGCGCGGCCCGCGAGGCGTGGCCTGCGGCCGGGAGCGGCGGACTCCGGCCCGGGAGCGGCCCGCTGAGCCGGATGCCGGCCGGCGGCCCCGGTGGTCAGAGCAGCGCCGGCTTCACCGACATCAGCAGGTGCTCGTGCGTGGCGGGTCCGGTGTCCTCGCCGTCCGTGATCATGGCCCGCTGCCCCGGTCCCATCAGCTTCACGCGGACCGTCGAGCCCCCGAAGGAGGACAGGGCGTCCATCAGATACCCCGGGTTGAAGGCCACCGTCATCTCCTCGGCGCCGTCGAAGGCCGCCGGCAGCCGCTGGGAGGCCACGTCGTCCTCGAAACCCGCCTGGAGCAGGACCGAACCGTCCGGCCCCCCGGAGAACGTCATCTGCAACGGACTGCCGCCGTCCGCGACCACGGAGACCCGTCTGACGGCCTCCACCAGGAGGGCCCGGTCCACCACGGCGGCCACCGGGTCCGCCATCGCGAACAGCTTGTCGTGGCGCGGCAGCCGGCCGTCCAGCAGACGCACCGTCGTGCGCGTCCCGGCCTGCTCGAACCCGACCGACCCCCCGTCCACCGCGACATCGACCTGCCCGGACCGGCCCAGCGAACGGGCGATCTCGGTGAGCCTGCGGGCCGACACCACGACGTCGGCCGTCGCATCGGGCCCCTTCGCGTCGAACGGCAGGGTGCGCACGGCGAAGCGGTAGCGGTCCGTGGCCGCCAGGGTCATCGCGGAGCCGTCGAGTCCGAGCCGGATCCCGGTGAGCGTCGGCAGGGTGTCGTCCCGCCCCGCGGCCACCGACACCTGTGCGACGGCCGAGGCGAACTCCGCCGCGTCCACCGCTCCGCGCAGCTCCGGCAGCGGCGGCAGCGCGGGGTAGTCGTCGAGGGGCAGGACCGAGAGGCCGAAGCGGGAGCCGTCTCCCGTGACCGTGAGACGGGAGCCCTCCACCACACACTCCACGGGGCCCTCGGGCAGCACCTTGCAGATGTCGAGCAGCCGTCGCCCCATCACCAGCACCTTCCCGGGCCGGACGGTGTGGGCCTCCGCCCCGACGCGGGCGGACGCCTCGAAGTCCAGCCCCGAGACCAGGAGCCGGCCGGCGTCCGCTTCGAGGAGGAGCCCGCCGAGCACGGGGACGGGCGAGCGCGCGGGCAGCACCCGGGCCGCCCGGGAGACGGCATCGGTCAGTGCGCCACGCTCCATACGGAATTCCACGCCAGGGCCCCTCGTCCGGTGTACGGCACGGTCGCGAACCACGCTAGGCGGCACCACTGACAGTCGCCGCGGGCCGGCGACAGCGACCACCCCCGTGAGCCGCTGCCGCCGCGCCGCCGGACGCCCCGGGACGTCCGTCCCCCGTATCCGGAGTCCTGACTCCCCCGGACGTTCCGGAACACGCTGGGGACTCTAGGGTGCGGGGCCGCGGGCCGGGAGGTTCAATTCGCACCGTGGGGTTCCGGACGGGTATCAGACCGCACAGCCGGACCGGTACTGTGCACTCCGGTTTCAGGAGGACCGTCCGGGAGGATCGGAGGACACGTGCGCGCGGGGGATCGGGCCGACGAGGTACTGCTGATGTACCGGTTGGCCCGCACCGGCGGCTCGTCCGAACTGCTGCGCAGGCTGGCCCGGCGGGCGGAGGGCTGGGCCGGGATCCTGGACGCGGACGGCACGGTGCTCCGGGCCGTGGCGGGGAACGCCCGGTGGCCGGTCCACGAGGCGGCCGGGATCGCCGCCCGTGCCGCGCGGGAGCTGACCGCCCGGGGCACCGGCTCGTACGCACTCGACACCGGGGAGTGCGGCGCGCTGCTGCTCCCCCTCGACCGGCCGGCCGGGGGCCACGGGCCGGTCCTCGCCCTCGTCGGGCCCGGGCCGCTGCCCGGCGGGCTCGCCACGCTGATGGCCGACGCGGTGATGCCGCTGGCCCTGTCCTGGGCGTCGGAGAGCGTCGAACGCAAGCGGCGGCGGGTGGATCTCGCGGAGTCCCGGGGCCGCGAGGCCGTGCTGCACCTGCTGATGACCGGCCAGCTCTCCATCGCCCACCAGGTCGCCGGTGCCCTGCGGCCGAGGCTGCCCGACCCCGTACGCGTCTGCGTCGTCGAGTGCTCCGGCGGACAGCGGGACGAGGTGGCCCGGATCTGCGCGGACGCCTCCGGAGGCCGGACCTGGATCGTGCGCTGCCCGGTCTACGCCCGCCACCTGATCCTGATCATGCCGGCGGACGAGGAGGCGGAGGCACCGGAGAGCGGGCGCACCCTCGGCCCGGCCCTCGCCGGGCTCGTGGACGACTGCGTCGTGGGCGTCAGCGAGGAGGTGCGGCTGCCCGACACGGCGACCGCCTACCAGCAGGCCTTCCACGCCCTCGCCGTCGCCCGTGGACTCCCGGGCCGCCACGCCGGGTTCGGCTCGGCCCCGGAGCCCGCGCTGGTCGTCGGCGCCGCAGGGGCACGGTGGGCCGACGCCCTGCTCGCACCCCTCCTGGCCCATCGGCCGCGCCGCTCGCAGGACCCGGGCAGCCAGGAGCTTTCGGCGACCGTCGCGTCCTGGCTGGCGTTCTCCTCCCACGCCACCCGGCACCTGAAGATCCACCGCAACACCCTGGCGGCCCGCCTGAAGCTCGTCGGCGAACTCCTCGGCCTGGACCTGAACCGCGTCTCCGACCAGGCCGCCGTCGACCTGGCCCTGCGGATCAGGGCGGCCCCTGCGCCGCACCGTCCCCGCTCCGGGCGCCCGGAGGCGTCCGGGGACCTCGACGCGGTGCTCCGCGCCCCCGGCGTCCAGGACTGGGCCGCCCAGCAGCTGCGTCCCCTCGCGCAGGCCGGCCCCACGGGGGAGGAGACCCTGCGGACATGGCTGCGCTGCGAGGCCCAGCTGAGCCCGGCCGCCGCGGAACTGGGCCTCTCCGTGCCCGGCGCGCGCAAGCGCCTCACCCGGCTCGAGGCGCTGCTGTGCCGGTCGCTGCTCCGGACGCCGAGCGCGCGCTACGACCTGTGGCTCGCCTTCCGGGCGGTGGACCTCGCGGTCTGAGCCGTTCAGTCCGCCTTCGTGTAGGTCAGGCTCTTGCCGGTGGAGGTGATCTCGCGGTGCAGGGTGCCGTCGGAGAGCAGGGTCAGGACGGTCGGTTCCCCGGGGGTGCACGACGTCGCCGGCTCGCCTTCGGTGACCCGGGAGGGGCCGATGCGCAGGGGCCCTTCGTCGGAGGGCTCGTTCTCCAGGTCGGCCTGGAACACGCAGTGGTAGGAGCCGCCCGTGTCGAGCGGGCCCTCGGCGGTGAGGGAGAGCACGGCGTCACCCACCCCGCCCTGGCGGATGACGAGTTCGCGGACCGATCCTCCGCCCCCGCCGTCGACGGTCCCCGACCAGGTGCCCAGGAATCCGGAGGGGACGGTACCGCCGGAGCTCCCGGCGCCCTGGTCCGAGCCGCCCTGGGAGGTGCCGGATCCGGAACCGGAGGAGGACGCGCTCGCACCGCCGCCCCCGCTCCCCATGAAGGCGAAGACCCCCCAGCCGGCCCCCACCGCGACGAGCAGCGCGACGGTGACGAGCAGCGCGGTGGAGCCCGTCCTGCGGCGCTCGGGGGCGGGCGGTCGGACGGACGGTCCGTACGGGGGAGTGGGCCCGTATCCGTAGGCGGGAGTGGGGTGTTGGGGATAGCCGTACGTGGGCGGCGGCGGTGTCCGCGGGCCGGCCGGTGCGGTGGGAGCGGGGGCCGGGGGCGTGGGTGCCACCCCGGGGCTGTCCGCCTCGGTGCTCCCGGCTCCGGCCCTGCTCACCGGGGAGCCGTCCGCCGCGGCAGCCACCGCACGGGCGCCGTCCGCCGGGTGCTCCTTCTCCGAACCGCCCTGCTCCGGACCGCCGTCCGCGGGGCGCTCCCCGTCCGGGCCGTCCTCCTCCGGGTCCTCGGAGTCCAGCAGCTCCACGGCGTGCCGGCCCAACTGGGCGATCAGCGCGCCCGGCAGCCACGGCTCCGCCGTGTCCGTGTCGCCGAGCCGCTCCCGTACGGCGTCAGCGGAGGGCCGGGCGGCCGGGTCCTTCGTCAGGCAGTCCTGGATCAGCCCGACCAGATCGGCGGGTACGCCGGTGAGGTCCGGGTCCTCCTGCGCGATCCGGAACATCAGCGCGTGGATCCCGGTGTCCGCCGTACCGAACGGCAGCCGCCCGGTCGACGCGTACGCCAGCACGGAGCCCAGGCAGAACACGTCGCACGCGGCCGTCACGCGCTCGCCCCGCACCTGCTCGGGCGCCATGAAGCCGGGCGAGCCGACCATCGTGCCGGTGCGCGTGAGGGCGTCCTCGCCCACGGTGTCCAGAGCGCGGGCGATACCGAAGTCGATGACCCGGGGGCCGTCGATCGTGATCAGGATGTTGGACGGTTTCAGGTCGCGGTGGATCAGCCCGGCGCCGTGGATGTCGTGAAGGGCCGCGGCGAGCCCGGCACCCAGGATGCGGACCGAGCGCCCGGGGAGCGGACCGTACGCCCCCGAGTCGGTCACCGGCGCGCCCGGACGCCCCGAGACGATGCGGTGCAGCGAGGGGCCGGCGACGTAACCGGTGGCCACCCACGGGACCGCGGCGTCCACCCCGGCGTCGAGGACCGGCGCGGTCCAGGAGCCGCCGACCTTCCGCGCGGCGCGCACCTCCGCCCGGAAACGGTCGCGGAAACGCTGCTGCTCGGCGAGCTCGGGGCGGACCAGTTTGATGGCGACGGTACGGCCCCGGTCCGAGCGGGCCAGGAACACCTGACCCATCCCGCCGGCGCCCAGACGCCCCAACAGGCGGTAGCTGCCGATGCGTTGCGGATCGCCGGAGCCCAGCTTCTCCATGGTGCGCTTCCTCCCCGTGCGGCCGTGTCGGACCGTGGGTCGAGAATAGCCGCGGGCGCTGCCCCGGGGCCGCTCAGCCCCTGGGGCCTCCGGCCGGGGCCGTCACGGTGCCCGGGGCGGCCGGGCGACGCCCGCACACCTGGAGGGTCCGCGTGGACTCCTCCGCCCGGTTCCCCGGCCGGCCGCGCCGCCGCACTCGGCGGGGGCGGGGCCGATCCGGCTCCCCGCGGCCCGGCCCTCCGGGGTGGCCGGAGCAGCCCGTCCCGGCGGTGCGCCGGGTTCGCGACGTGTCCGGCGAGGCCCCGGTCCATCGGCGGAGCGGCGATCCGCCGCACGCTCTGCCCGGTGATCCCCGTCGCGCGATCGGTCCCGGAGCCGGGGAGCGGCCCGGTCAGGACCGCGCCGAGCACCTGCCACCGGGCCGCCGTGAGCCCGGCGGGTCCGGCCGGCTCGTCCGCGACGGACCGGCCGTCGAGCCGGAACCCCCGGGCGCGGTCCGGCCGAACAGCGCGGGGTCCACGGCGCCCGGAGCGTCCTTCGGGCACCTCGTAGGCGCTCGGGGGGCCGGGTCGCGGAGGAGCCGTACCGGGCGTGCACCCGACACCCTGCCGAGTCGGACGGCCCACGTCGTACAGAGTGGCCATGGAGGACGGACCCCGCCGCCGCATACGCTCGCCGCATGAGCCCCGATGCCCCTCGCGCCCCGTACACCGACCCCGCAGCGGGCGCGGCCGTGAAGGCCGCCGACCGCGCGCACGTGTTCCACTCCTGGTCCGCCCAGGGCCTGATCGACCCGCTCGCCGTCGCCGGCGCCGAGGGGGCGTACTTCTGGGACTACGACGGCAACCGCTACCTGGACTTCACCAGCGGTCTCGTCTTCACCAACATCGGCTACCAGCACCCCGCCGTCGTCGCCGCGATCCAGGAACAGGCCGGCAAGCTGGCCACGTTCGCCCCGGCCTTCGCCATCGAGGCGCGGTCCGAGGCGGCCCGCCTCATCGCCGGGCGCACCCCGGGGGACCTGGACAAGATCTTCTTCACCAACGGCGGCGCCGAGGCCGTCGAGAACGCCGTCCGGATGGCCAGGCTGCACACGGGACGCCCCAAGGTGTTCTCCGCCTACCGCTCGTACCACGGGGCCACCGCCACCGCGATCAACCTCACCGGCGACCCACGCCGCTGGGCGTCCGACACCGGCTCGGCGGGCGTCATCCGCTTCTGGGCGCCGTTCCTCTACCGCTCGCCCTTCCACGCGTCGACCGAGGCCGAGGAGTGCGCCCGCGCGCTCCAGCACCTGGAGGACACCCTCGTGTTCGAGGGCCCGGCGACCGTCGCGGCCGTGGTGATGGAGACCATCCCCGGGACGGCCGGCATCATGACGCCGCCGCCCGGCTATCTCGCGGGTGTCCGCGAGCTCTGCGACCGGTACGGGATCGTCCTCGTGCTGGACGAGGTGATGGCCGGATTCGGCCGGACCGGGACGTGGTTCGCCGCCGACCACGACGGTGTCGTGCCGGACCTGATGACGTTCGCGAAGGGCGTCAACTCCGGTTACGTGCCGCTCGGCGGCGTCGCCATCGGCGCGGAGATCGCCGCGACCTTCGAGACCCGCCCCTACCCCGGCGGACTCACCTACTCCGGCCACCCGCTGGCCTGCGCCGCGGCCGTCGCGACGATCAACGTGATGGAGGAGGAGAAGACCGTCGAGAGCGCCGCGCGCCTCGGCGAGCACGTGCTCGGCCCCGGCCTGCGCGAGCTCGCCGACCGGCACCCGTCGGTCGGCGAGGTGCGGGGGCTCGGCGCGTTCTGGGCGCTCGAACTGGTCCGCGACCGGGAGACCCGCGAGCCCCTGGTCCCGTACAACGCGACCGGTGAGGCCAACGCCCCGATGGCGGCCTTCGGCGCGGCGTGCAGGAGGAACGGTCTGTGGCCGTTCATCAACATGAACCGCACCCATGTCGTCCCCGCCTGCAACATCACCGAGGCCGAGGCGAAGGAGGGCCTCGCGGCCCTGGACGCGGCCCTCTCGGTCGCCGACGAGCACACCGTGTAGACCGGCGCCGGACGCGACGCCCTCCCCCGTGCCCGGAACCGGGCACCCGCCCTGGCTTAAGGTGACCCAAGCCGAGAACGGGAGGGGGCGTCATGGGTGCCGGCGGAGGCGTGACCCGCAGTACGCTGCGCCAGCAGATCGCCGACGCACTGCGCGACGAGGTCCTGGCGGGGCGCATGCGGCCCCGGACGGAGTTCACCGTCAAACAGATCGCCGAGCAGTACGGGGTGTCCGCGACACCCGTGCGGGAAGCGCTCTTCGACCTCTCCGCGCAGGGGCTGCTCGAATCCGACCAGCACCGCGGCTTCCGGGTCCGCGAGTTCACGGTCGCCGACTACCGCGCGATGGTGCAGGCCCGGACCCTGGTCATCGACGGGGTGTTCCGGGAACTCTTCGACGGGACGGGCTCGGTGCCCGACGTGCTCGCCCTCCACCGGCCCGCCCTCGTCTCCGTGCGCCGCCGGGCCGAGGAGGCCACCCGGGCCGCGCGTGGCGGCGACCTCGACATCCTCATCGGCTACGACCTGAGGTTCTGGCGGGAACTCGGCGTCGTCATCGGCAACGCCTACATCAACGACTTCCTGCAACGGCTCCGGATGCAGGCATGGGTCTTCGCCGTCCCCTACCTCCGCGGCGACGCCGACGTGTGCGACTGGCTGTGGAACGGCCACCAGGAACTCGTGGAGGCGATCACGGCCGCCGACGGGCCCGCCGTACGCGCGGTGCTGGACGCCTACCACGCGCACGGGCTGGACTGGGCGGACCGGCTGGCCGCCGACGACCCCCCGCATCCCGGCCACGGCTGAACGCGTACCGGCCCTTCGGCTGCCGCGCTCCGGGCCCCGGTGTCCGCCGCCCGGCCCGCCCGGAACGGTCACGCACCCCTGCGACGGGCCCGCACCCTGTGCTCGGGGGTCCCGGCCGCATTACGCTGTCCCGACCATCGCACGAACCCGTTGGAGAGCGAGACTTCGTGGCCTGTGACCTGTGGCTGGTCCCCCTCGTCGATGTGCTGTGCCACAGCCCCGACAATCCGTTCGCCGAAGAGATCGCCGTCTACGACAAGGCGCTGACCGAGGCGGGGCTGCCGCCCGTGCCCGTCTACGCCTACATGCCAGGGCTCACCGGGGACGTCGCCCCGGTCGCGGGCTTCGACTACGACGCCCTGCACTACCTGCGCCGCGCCTACCTGCTCCAGCTCAGCGGGCTCGCCGTCACACCCGTCGGCGAACTGGGCGGGGACTACGAGCAGTTGCTGGAGATGTTCGAGCAGAGCGCACAGGAATCGCACCTGGTCTGGCACTACGACCACGCCGGAGCGTACGTCCCGGTGGACTTCCCCCGTCCGCTCTCCGACGACCAGCTCCTGGAGGGCGGCGGTCCGCTGGGTTCCTCCCACGGCCTGCTGCGCGAGCTGGAGTTCGTCGCGCCGTCGCTCGGCATCGACCCGGCCAACCCGCCGGCCGCCCCGGCCCCGCCGGCCGGCCCGACCACCCTGGAGGAGCCGGCCTCCCCGGCGCCGTACGACGAGAGCCCGTTCGCCCGGGAGCGGCACGTCTGGCTCGGTCTGCACGCGGCGGTCACCCGCAGCCTCGCGCAGGGCTCGATGATCATCTTCAGCTGACCCGCCGCGCCGCCCCGCTCCACCGGCGGGGCGGCGGGCGGCCCGGCGCTCCGGTGGCACCGGGCGGCCGTGTCTCGATGACGGAGCTCCGGGCGGGGCCCCGGCCCCGGCGAAGGGCCGGCGCGGGCCCGGGCCTCAGCGGGGCGGCTCCGGCGGGCGCTGGCGCGGCATGTTCGGCCGGGCCACCGCGGGCATCGTCAGCCTGCCCGGCACGGCCCCCGGCTCCGGGCGGCCGCCGGGCCCTCCCGTCACCAGCGACTGCGTCCCCATGGGCGCGGGCCCGGCCCGGAACTCCACCATCCAGTCCGCCGTCTCCATCCGGACGAGCTCGGTGATGTCCTCCGAGAACCGCCGCAGCACCCCCAGGCACCGCTCCGCCGCCTCGCTGGCGGTGCCCTCGGTGGGCCCGAGCACCTCGCGGACGCACTCCGAGGACCAGTCGAACTGCAGCACCTGGAGGCGCCGCTGCACGGCCTGTGCCGTCGCGAGATTCCTTATCCAGCCGGAGGTCAGTCCGAAGTACCGGTCGCACGCCATGCACGCGGCGCCCAGCAGCAGGGACAGATAGCCCCAGCCCGCCGACCCGTGCATCTCGCCCGTCAGGTCGAGCAGGGGCAGGGCCGCGCCCGCGACCACCCCGGCCGCGGTACCGAGCCGGAGCAGCCTGGCCGTGCGCCGCTTGAGGATCCGGTCGCGCAGATACCAGTCGGCGGTCTCCATCGCTCCGGCCTCGACCCAGCGGTACAGCTCGTCGAGCCGTTCGGCGGGTTCGCCCCAGTCGCCGAGGGGGAAGGCGCGGCCGGTCAGGTCCCGGGGCCCCGACGCGTAGCGCGAACCGGACCGTCCGGTTCCGGTGCCGGCACCGGAACCCGCGCCGGGTTCCTTGCGGTGCGGCCCTTCGGGCTGCATCTCCGGCTGACTCACCCGGGCACTCCTCTGCACTCTGCGGTCGGCGCGTATGGACGCGGATCGGCGCGGTTCTCGGTCACGGAGGGGACCGGATACCGGCATATGACCGGGGCCCCCACCGCGTAACTCTGCGTTACGTTCACAGTGCGTACGGGTACGGATACGCATGCTCTTCCTACCGCCGAATGGTGGGCCGCGGGGTCGAAATCGCGGGATTCCCGCGTGGGTACGGCCTCTGGTCAGGTATAGGAGCACGGCAGGCCCGTTTCAGAACTCACCCGAAAGAGTTGGTCCCCTGCGGGTGGGGCACGGCGTCCGGCGAACACGTAGGCTCGGCGTACCGAAACAATCTGTCGTCGAAATGCCAGGAGTGACCGTGATTCCCGGTGGTGGCCAGCCCAACATGCAGCAGCTGCTCCAGCAGGCCCAGAAGATGCAGCAGGATCTTGCCGTGGCCCAGGAGGAGCTGGCCAGGACCGAGGTCGAAGGACAGGCGGGCGGTGGTCTCGTGAAGGCCACCGTGACCGGGTCCGGCGAGCTCCGCGCCCTGGTGATCGACCCGGGCGCGGTGGACCCGGAGGACACCGAGACGCTCGCCGACCTGGTGGTCGCCGCGGTCCAGGCGGCGAACGAGAACGCGCAGCAGCTCGCACAGCAGAAGCTGGGCCCGCTGGCCCAGGGCCTGGGCGGCATGCCGGGCCTCCCGTTCTGACCCTGTAGCTACCCGGGCGTACCGGATACGGTACGAGCCGGAGAAGAGGAAAGGCGTTCCGTTGTACGAAGGCGTGGTTCAGGAGCTGATCGACGAGCTGGGCAGGCTGCCCGGCGTCGGTCCCAAGAGCGCGCAGCGGATCGCCTTCCACATCCTGCAGGCCGAGCCCACCGACGTACGCCGTCTGGCCCACGCCCTCCTCGAGGTCAAGGACAAGGTCCGGTTCTGCGAGGTCTGCGGCAACGTCGCCCAGCAGGAGCAGTGCGGCATCTGCCGGGACGCGCGCCGGGACCGCACGGTCATCTGTGTGGTCGAGGAACCCAAGGACGTCGTGGCGATCGAGCGGACCCGTGAGTTCCGGGGGCGCTACCACGTGCTCGGCGGCGCGATCAGCCCGATCGAGGGCGTCGGCCCCGACGACCTGCGCATCAGGGAGCTGCTGGCCCGGCTCGCGGACGGCTCCATCACGGAGCTGATCCTGGCGACGGACCCCAACCTGGAGGGCGAGGCCACCGCGACGTACCTCGCCCGCATGGTCAAGCCGATGGGCCTGCGGGTCACCCGGCTGGCCAGCGGACTCCCGGTGGGCGGCGACCTGGAGTACGCGGACGAGGTCACCCTCGGCCGCGCGTTCGAGGGGAGGCGGCTGCTCGATGTGTGATCCGGCGTCTGACCGCGGCTTTACATGTGACGGCGCTATGTTCTACCCACCGTTCGCGACCGTGCCCACGGGAGGTCCCCTCGATGTCTGACGCCACGCTGAACTCCGTCACGCAGGATCCGGACGATTTCGCCGTCCAGATCGCGGACCAGATCAAGACGTTCATCGTCGCGGTGACCGAGGTGTCCAAGGCCGAGGAACCCGAAGAGGCGGTCCCGGTCCTGCTCCTCCAGGTCTCCCAGCTCCTGCTGGCCGGCGGGAGGCTCGGCGCGTACGAGGACATCCTCCCGGACGAGCGCTACGAGCCGGACCTGGGCGCCGAACCGGACGCCGACGGGCTGCGTGAGCGCTTCGCGGAGCTCCTGGAGCCCATCGACGTCTACTCCGAGGTCTTCGACCCGTACGAGCCCCGCAAGGCCCCCGTGCCGCACCGCATCTCCGACGACCTGGCCGACCTGGTCACGGACCTCGGGCACGGCCTCGCGCACTACGAGGCGGACCGCACGGCGGAGGCCATGTGGTGGTGGCAGTTCTCGTACTTCTCCAACTGGGGTTCCACCGCGTCGGCGTCCCTGCGCGCACTCCAGTCGCTGATCGCCCACATCCGGCTGAACCAGCCGCTCCAGGAGCTCGACGGCCTGGACACGGACCAGGACCCGGGTGACGGGGACCTGGCCGAGGAGGCGGGCCGGGTGATGGCCGAGGAGATCGCGGGCCCGCTGGGCCTCCGGCCGGTCCTCTGAGGGCCGTTCCGTGGCGCCTGGGGCGGCTGTGCCCGTTGTGTCCTGGGACACAAAGAGGCGTGTGGTGCGGGGACGTGGGCAACAGTCCGGTACGAGCAGTCCGGGACTGCGCTCCGTACCATGTGGTGAGCGGGACATCTCATCATCCGGTATCGACGGGTCGATTCCGGACTGCTCGTTAAACTGAGCCGACCGCACCATTATTGAGCGAGGAGCGCACGTGGGCCTTGTCGTGCAGAAGTACGGAGGCTCCTCCGTAGCCGATGCCGAAGGCATCAAGCGTGTCGCCAAGCGAGTCGTCGACGCCAAGAAGAACGGCAACCAGGTGGTTGTCGTGGTGTCCGCGATGGGCGACACGACGGACGAGTTGATCGATCTCGCCGAGCAGGTATCCCCGATGCCTGCCGGGCGTGAGTTCGACATGCTGCTGACCGCCGGAGAGCGGATCTCCATGGCCCTGCTGGCGATGGCGATCAAGAACCTGGGCCACGAGGCCCAGTCGTTCACGGGCAGCCAGGCCGGTGTCATCACCGACTCGGTCCACAACAAAGCGCGCATCATCGATGTCACGCCCGGCCGCATCCGGACCTCGATCGACGAGGGCAACATCGCCATCGTCGCCGGGTTCCAGGGCGTGAGCCAGGAGGGCAAGAACATCACGACCCTCGGCCGCGGCGGCTCGGACACGACCGCCGTCGCGCTGGCCGCCGCGCTGGACGCGGAGGTCTGTGAGATCTACACCGATGTGGACGGTGTCTTCACCGCCGACCCCCGGGTCGTGAAGAAGGCCCGGAAGATCGACTGGATCTCCTTCGAGGACATGCTGGAGCTGGCGGCGTCCGGTTCCAAGGTGCTGCTGCACCGCTGCGTCGAGTACGCACGCCGTTACAACATCCCGATCCACGTCCGTTCGTCCTTCTCCGGACTGCGCGGCACCTGGGTCAGCAACGAGCCGCAAGGGGACCAGCAGGTGGAGCACGCCATCATCTCCGGAGTCGCCCACGACGTCTCCGAGGCCAAGGTCACGGTCGTCGGCGTTCCCGACAAGCCGGGCGAGGCCGCCGCGATCTTCCGCGCCATCGCGGACGCCGAGATCAACATGGACATGGTGGTCCAGAACGTCTCCGCCGCCTCGACCGGCCTGACGGACATCACGTTCACCCTGCCGAAGGCGGAGGGCCGCAAGGCCATCGACGCCCTGGAGCGGAGCCGCGCCGGCATAGGGTTCGAGTCCCTGCGCTACGACGACCAGATCGCGAAGATCTCCCTCGTCGGCGCGGGCATGAAGACCAACCCCGGGGTCACGGCGGGCTTCTTCGAGGCGCTGTCCAACGTCGGAGTGAACATCGAGCTGATCTCGACGTCCGAGATCCGCATCTCGGTGGTCACCCGTATGGATGACGTCAACGAGGCCGTGCGTGCCGTGCACACCGCCTTCGGCCTGGACAGCGACTCGGACGAGGCCGTCGTCTACGGGGGCACCGGCCGATGACGGGACGCCGCCCCTCACTCGCGGTCGTCGGTGCGACCGGGGCGATCGGCGGCGTCATGCTCCAGATCCTCTCCGAGCACGCGGACGTCTGGGGCGAGGTCAGACTCGTCGCCTCCCCGCGTGCGGCCGGCACCAAGCTGGTCGTACGCGGTGAGGAGACCGAGGTCCTCGCGCTTGCCGAGGACGTGTTCGACGGCGTGGACGTGGCCCTGTTCCTGGTGCCGGACGAGGTGTCCGCACGGTGGGGGCCCGTCGCCGCCGCCCGTGGCGCCGTGGTCGTCGACGACTCGGCGGCCTTCCGGCTGGACGACGACGTGCCTCTCGTCGTCCCCGAGATCAATCCCCATGCCGTGCGGCTGCGACCGCGCGGCATCGTCGCGTCCCCGAACTGCACGACGCTGTCGCTGATCGTCGCGGTCGGCGCCCTGCACGCCGAATTCGGTCTGCGGGAGCTGATCGTCTCCTCCTACCAGGCGGTGAGCGGCGCGGGGCGTGACGGTGTGGCCGTGCTCCGTGAGCAACTCGCCCTGGTGGCGGGCACGGAGCTGGGCACACGCCCCGGCGACGTACGGCGGGCCCTGGGCGACGGGGAGGAGAGCCCCTTCGCGGCGCCGGTGGCGCTGAACGTCGTCCCGTGGGCCGGGACCGACGCCGGGGACGGCTGGTCGTCCGAGGAACTGGCCATCCGTGAGGAGTGCCGGAAGGTCCTGGGCCTGCCGGACCTCAAGGTGACGGCGACCTGTGTGTACGTACCCGTCGTCGCGACGCACTCCATGTCCGTGCACGCCCGCTTCGAGAACGAGGTGGCCGTGGCCCGCGCGCACGAGGTCCTGGCGACCGCGCCCGGGGTGGTCCTCTTCGACAGCCCCGCCGCCGGCGATTTCCCCACACCGTCCGATGTGGTGGGCACCGACCCGACCTGGGTGGGCCGGGTACGGCAGTCGATGGACGATCCGCATGCCGTCGAAATGTTCATCTGCGGCGATAATCTCCGAAAAGGCGCGGCCCTCAATGTGGCCCAGATCGCCGAGTCGGTGGCCGGGGAATTCCCTCGTACCTGATCGAACCTGTTTTGTAGGATCTGTGAGCGCCCTGTGAGTAACTTGCCGCTCTGAACCTCTTGAGCTGGGGCGTTGTCATATCCGACGATGATCTCCTGGCCCCCCGCAACCGCTGGGCGGATGCGACGCGTCTCAGTCGTCACGTCTTGCGTGGCTGGATGTGCTATCGGGGCATTTGGGGAAGAGCAGGTACGAATGAGGGCATGTCGCACAGCATCGAAAGTGGTGCCGTATGCGTACAACCCTGACGGGGGGAAGTGTGTCCAACTGGCGTGGCAGAGGTTCTCGACATCACAGTGGTGGGCCCGTTGCGAGGCGCTTCGGTGCGTCCGCTCCGGCGGCCCCGCGCACCCGGCGGTATGCCGGTGATCGCGCCCATGCCCGCTGCGCGACCCACCCGGCTGCCTTCGCAGCGCGAGGGCGCTGAGGGGACGGTGGCGGCAGGAACGACGGTCGACCATCTCACCGAGACGTATCGCGCCCATTACCGCTCACTTTTGGGCCTCGCGGCTCTCCTGCTGGACGACACGGCGTCCTGCGAGGACGTGGTGCAGGAGGCGTTCATCCGGGTCCACTCGGCGCGGAACCGGGTGCGCGATCCGGAGAAGACGCTCGCGTATCTCCGCCAGACCGTGGTCAACCTGTCCCGTTCCGCGCTGCGTCGGCGCATCCTCGGCCTGAAGCTCCTCTCGAAGCCGATGCCCGACATGGCGAGCGCGGAGGAGGGCGCGTACGACCAGTTGGAGCGGGACGCGCTGATCAAGGCGATGAAAGGGCTTCAGCGGCGTCAGCGCGAGGTTCTGGTGCTGCGCTACTTCTCCGACATGACGGAGGCCCAGGTCGCGGAGACCCTGGGGATATCGCTCGGCTCGGTGAAGGCCTACGGCTCCCGGGGGATCGCGGCGCTGCGCGTCGTGATGGAGGCGCAGGCATGAGCGGGGCCGAACACAGGCACGACGATGACCGGACTGGAAACGGAATTGTGAACCACGGGCCGGAGAACATCCCGAACGCCGATCCGGAGCGGGACGGTGAACGGAAGCAGGACCAGGACGCGCTCGACGGTGCGGAAGCCGCCTCAGGCCCCCCCGCCCCCGGGGCGGTCGCACGCGCGGACGGCGCGGGTGCTCGTGGTGCGGGAGCTCGCAGGGCGGGAGCTCGCAGGGCGGGGGCTCACGGCGCGGGTGCCGACGAATTGGACGACCGTGCCGCTGACGCGTGCGGCTCGGACGCTGATGACGTGGATGGCCGTGGCTCGGTTGCTCGCGGTTCGGATGCTCGCGGTTCGGGTGTTCATGGTTCGGCGGTTCACGGTACGGAGGCCGATGAGTTGGGCGGCCGTGAGCCGGAGGGTGACCAGGCGGGCACTGGAAAGCCGACGGGTGGGAAGCGGAAGCCCGCCGGGGGAGAGCCGGCTGGCGCTGAGCCGTCCGTCGGTGGGCCGGATGGTGGTGGGCCGGACGGTGGTGACGTCGGTGGCCGGGATGCCGATGACCGGGATGCCGACGGCCGGGAGTCCGGTAGTCGTGAGTCCGGCAGTCGTGAGTCAGGCAGTCGTGAACTGAGTGGTCGTGAACTCGGCCGCCCGGTGGCCGGGTTCGGCACCGGCGGCACACTGACCGATCTCTTCGGCGGCGGTGCCTTGGGCAGGCCGGATGAGCCGGTCGGGCCGGGGGCCTCCGGAGGGTTCGGCGGGTCGGGTGCGCCCGGCGGCGCGGGCCGCCCGGGCGGCTCCGGTGGCGAGGCCATGGACGAGGTCGCGCTGCGCCGCATGCTGCACGGCGCCGTCCAGGGCCTTGAACCCTCCGACGGCACCCTCGACCGTCTGCACCGAGCGGTTCCCGCACGGCGAGCGAAGCGACGGCAGGGAGTGGTCGGTGCCGCGGCTGCCGCGCTGCTGATCGGGACCGCGATCCCGGCATTCGTCCACGTGGCGAACTCGGACGGTTCATCCACCGCCGACACCGCCATCGCCGGCCACGGCGAGCAGGCCCAGGGAGGCAGCGGCGCTGACGCGACCGGTGAGGCCGACGGCGGTAAGACGGCCGGGCCCGCGAGCCGCCAGAGCGAAGGCGCCGAGGGCGAGACCAGTGGTCACTCCGCGATTCCGCCGCGAGGATCGGACCTGGGCGCCGAGACCAGCGGCACGAAGGGGGTGGACGACCCCCCGGGCTCCGACGCGGCCGCCGCCAAGGCCTGCGACCCGAGTCAGCTCGGTGTCGCCTCCGCCGAGTCGGGCGCGGCCGGTGCGGACGGCACCGTGTACGGAACCTTCAAGATCGCCAACGTGTCCGGCAACGCCTGCTCGGTGACGAGCAACGGCACGGTCGGCTTCCAGGCGGCGGGTGCCGCCGACCCGCTGAAGATCACTGTCGTGCAGCACACCGCGAGCGACCCCGCGAGCGGACTGCCCGATCCGTCGCTGGAGCCGGGAACCGTGTTCCTGAAGCCGTCGATGACGTACGAGGTGCGCTTCGCCTGGGTACCGTCCGACACCTGTCCGACGAGCGGCGGTTCACCCAGCCCGACGCCCACGGTCGGTGACGGGGGCGGCGGCGAGGGTGCAGGGGGCGATGCTGGAGCGACGAACACCACGGCGCAGCTCGGCAGCCCGGACGAGGGCCCGGCGGACGGCAGCATCGCGGTCACGCACACCCCGGAGGCCGGCGCGCCGACGGCGGAGACCACGATCGCCAACGCCTGCGCAGGCACGATCTACCGCACGGGCGTACTGGACGCGTCCTGACCGCACCGGACATCACCGGCTCTGCGGCGCGCCCCGGAACCGTCCGGGGCGGCCCCGGGGCCGTCCCGGGCCCCGTCCCGGAGGATCCCGGTGCCGTTCTGGGATCCCGGATCGCGCCCCGGCCCGGGCCCGTCCTTGGACCCGCTCCATGCGCGAGACCCGGGCGGGGGATGCGGGCGCGCGAGCCTGGCTGTGCGGTGCGACCTGCTCCGGTGATGCCCGAACCCGTTCCCCGGCCGTGCTGCCTCCACCGGCCGCGCCCGCGCCCGCGCCCGCGCCTGCACCTGTGCCCGTGCCGACGTGGCTGTCGGCCGGGCCCTGCCGGTGTTCCGGCGACGAAGTCCGTCAGTCGGCGTCGGCCGCGAGACCCAGCTGTACGTCGCGGGCGGCTTCCGCTTCGCGGCGCAGCAGCCGGAACCACATGAAGAGGACGAAGCCGCCGAAGACGAACCACTCGCCGGTGTAGCCGAGGTTCTGGAAGGCCTTCAGGTCGAGGCCGCTGCCCTGCGCCGCTGCCGCGGGCACCGGCTTCAGGCCGCCGTCCGTGCCACCCGCCTCCGGACCCGGCAGGGTCACCCAGGCGTCGTACACGTCGTACGGGACCAGGTTCACGAGGGACGCCGCGCTGATCATGCCGAGCTGACCCTTGGGGAGCCCGCCGCTGAGGTCGACGCCGTTCGTGCCGCTGTTCTCCGATGCCTGGAGGTCGCCGGTCACGGTGACCTCGCCTGCCGGAGCGGCCGGCACCGCGGTGCTGCCCGGGGTGCCGGCCATCCAGCCCCGCACGACGGGAAGTGCCTTGCCGGTGTCCGTGCGCAGCAGGTCCAGGACGTAGAAGCCGTCACGGTCGTCCAGTTTGCGGCCGGGGACCAGGAACTGGTCGGCGTACGAGCCCGTCGCCACGGCCGGGCGCCCTGAGGTCTCCGTGCTCACGGGGAGCAGTTCGTCGAGCGGCTCCGGGGTGCGGGTGCCCGGGGCGGGGCGCTCCTCGGCCTTCTGGTGCGTCTGCATGCGGTCCTCGAAGCGGCCGAGCTGCCAGGTGCCCATGAACACGCAGAACGGGATGGCCAGCACGACGAAGAGGTTGATCCCCCACCATCGCGGGGTCAGCAGGAACCGGTACACCCCTCCACGGTACGGTTCCCCGCTCCGGGCCCCCGGAGCGGGGTGCACCATTTATCCGGACCTTATGCCGCCGGTCCCTCTTCCGTGCGGCCCTTCCCTCAGCTCGCCCCCCGGTCCTCGGGACGCCCTTCGGCGGGGGTCCGCCCGAGGTGGCGCAGGGTGAAGTCGAGCTCCAGGCGCACCTGCTTGATCCGCTCCTCCACGACGAGCGAACCGTGCCCCGCGTCGTAGCGGTACACCTCGTGGACCGCGTCACGGGCCGCGAGACGGTCCACGTAGTTCTCCACCTGACGGATGGGGCAGCGTGGGTCGTTGACACCGGCGGAGATGTAGACCGGGGCACGCACGGCGTCCACGTAGGTCAGCGGGGACGAGGCCTCGAAGCGCTCGGGCACCTCCTCCGGTGTCCCGCCCAGGAGTGTGCGGTCCATCGCCTTCAGGGCTTCCATCTCGTCGTGGTAGGCGGTGACGTAGTCGGCGACCGGGACCGCCGCCAGCCCCAGGGCCCAGGCGTCCGGCTGCGTACCGAGCCCGAGCAGGGTCAGATAGCCGCCCCACGAGCCACCGGCCAGCACCAGCCGCTCCGGGTCCGCGAGCCCGGAGGTGACCGCCCATTCCCGAACGGCCGCGATGTCCTCCAGCTCGATCAGCCCGACCCGGTGCTTGAGCGCGTCGGTCCAGGCCCGGCCGTAGCCCGTCGATCCTCGGTAGTTGACCCTGACGACGGCGAAGCCGTGGTCCACCCACGCGGCCGGACCTGATGCGAAGGCGTCGCTGTCGTGCCAGGTGGGACCACCGTGTATCTCGAAGACGGTGGGGAACGGACCGTCACCGGTCGCAGGCGTCTGCACGAGGGCGTGGACACGGCCTCCGGGGCCGTCCACCCACACGTCCCGCACCGGCACCGACGCCGGAGCCTTGGCACCCGGCGGGTCGAGAACCACGGCACCCGTGGTGGAGCGCACGGCGGGCGGCTGCGCGGCCGACGACCACAGATACTCCACCGAGCCGTCCGGGCGTGCTGTGGCGCCCGACACCGTGCCGGCGGGGGTCTCGACCCTGACCGGGCCTTCGGAGCCCGGCTCGAAGCGCCACAGCTCGCTGCGGGCCTCGAAGCTGTGCTCGATCAGCAGCGCCGATCCGTCCGGATACCACTCCGCTCCCACGTCACCGGGCAGATCGATCGGCAGATCCGTCTGCGTCCCCGCCACCGGGTCCCAGATCATCGGCTCCCACCGGCCGCGCCGCTGATGCCCGACCAGCAGCCGGGAGTCGCCCGCCACCGGGGCGAAGCCCAGCACCGACAGACCCAGCTCCTTCGTGCCGCCCTCGGTGTCGTCCAGCTCGGCGACCGTCGAGCCGTCGGGCCGCACCACCCGAAGCGCCGAGTGCATCGCGTCGCCGTGCTCGGTGTGTTCCAGGACGATCAGCGTCCCGTCGTGGGACAGGTCACCGACCCCGGCCGACTCCCGGTGCCGATAGATCTCGACCGGCTCCGCCCCGGCGCGCACCAGATGAACGGTGGTGCCGTCCTCGTCGGTCGAGCGGCCGACCACGGCCGTGCCGTCACGGCCGATCGCGAGCCCGGCCGGGTAGGAGGCTTCCAGACCGGGCGTGGCCGCTTCGTCGGCGCCCCCTTCGAAGGGCTGGCGCATCCACACACCGAACTCGTCGCCGTCGGTGTCGGCGAACCACCAGACCGCCCGGCCGTCCGGCGGCAGCACGCCGTCGGTCGTCCCGTTGGGCCGGTCGGTGACCTGGCGCTGCTTCCCGGTCGCCCGGTCCCATGCGTACAGCTCGTACGTGCCGGTGGCGTTGGAGACGAAGAGAGCACGGTCGGGAGCGTCCTCGGCCCAGTCGGGCAGGGACACCCGCGCGGCGCGGAAACGCTGCTCCCACTGCGGCGGCTCCTGCTCCCGCTCGGATACGGACGCGTCGTTCTGTGTGTCGCTCATGACCCCATCCAACCCGATGTGGCCACAACGCCGTGCGGCCTGTGGATAACTGTTCGCGTCCGCCCCCGGCCTGTGGGTAACTTTCCCGGCATGTACGCAGCGACGCCGGATGACTGGCACGAGATCAACCGCGCACGATGGGACGAGCGCGTGCCCATCCACGCGGCCGGTGATTTCTACGGCCTGGAGGCCTTCCTCGCCGGCCGGGACGCACTGCGTGACTTCGAGCTCGCGGAGGTCGGGGACGTGACGGGCCGCACGCTGCTGCACCTGCAGTGCCACATCGGGGTGGACACCCTCTCCTGGGCCCGGCACGGAGCGGCTCACGTCGTCGGCCTCGACTTCTCCGAGCCCGCGGTCGAGACGGCGCGCGGCCTGGCGCGCACGATGGGCCTGACGCCGGAGCGCGCGGCCTTCGTCGCCGCAGACGTCCATGACGCCGCCCAGGCGGTCCCGGACTCCGCGTACGACATCGTCTACACCGGACTCGGGGCGCTGAACTGGCTTCCTGACGTGTCCCGTTGGGCGGAGGTCGCGGCCTCGTTGGTGGCGCCCGGAGGTTTTCTCTACCTCGCGGAGTTCCATCCGTTCACCGACTGCCTGGACGACGAGACCGGATCCACGGTCACGTACGACTACTTCAGCCGGGACGCCTGGGTCGATGACTCCCCCGGCACCTACGCCGACCTGGACGCCCCGACCGTCCACAACCGCAGCGTCGAGTGGCAGCACCCGGTGGGTGAGGTGGTCTCGGCGCTGGCGGCGGCGGGGCTCCGGATCGAGTTCCTGCACGAGCACGACGCGTCGCTCTTCCCCCGGTACCGGGCGCTGGAGCGGCAGCCGGACGGGTACTACCGCTTTCCCGCCGACCGCCCGCGCATCCCGATGATGTACTCGATCAAGGCATCCCGGCCGGTCAGCGGCTGACCGGAGGCGGCCCGCCCCGATTGTCAGTGGCGGGCGCCACACTCGGAGACATGACCGAGACGACCGGCGGTGTGGACGTGACGTGGGAAGCGGCCGAGGTGAGGGCCGCCGTGGAGGCGTACCGGGCTGCCGTGAACGCCCGTGACTGGACTGCCTTCGCCGCCACCCTCGCTGAGGACATGGTGTACGACCTGCCGCAGCGCCGTGAGCGCATAGCCGGCCGCGACCGCTACGTCCGGTTCACGCGGGACCTCCCGGGGGACCGGCATGTCCGCATCGAGCGGATCGTGGCCGACGGCGAGGGCCGGCAGGCCGCGGTCCGGGAGCTGGTCACCGTCGGCCGGGAGGAGATACCCGCCGTCCACTTCCTCACCTTCGACACGGACGGCCTGATCGCCGGAGTGACGGACTTCCGGTCCGAGCCCTACGAACCCCCGGCGGCCCGTGAGCACTTGGTCGAGCGGTACTGAGCCCGGGAGCCCGGTCGTGCGTGTGCCCGGCATGGAGGAGACGGCCACCCGAACGGCCGGTGCACCCCCGCCATCACGTGCACAGGCCGTGAACTATCCGTGTTCCGGGCTTGATTCGGCAGCCGGTTCCGAGGCCGTTCCTGGTTTGGTGTGAAGGATGTCGCGGGCCTGGTCGGCGGCGCGCGTGATGCTCTCGGACACGAAGTCGAGGAAGCGCGCGATGTTCTCCAGGCGCATGGCGGCGGGGGTTCCGGAACCGAGGACACCCACGCCCTGGCGTGCGGTGGCGACGAGTTGGGCGGTGGAACGGGCGCTGGCCATCATGGACTGGTAGTAGATGTCGTCATCGACGATATAGCGCTCCCGGCGGCGCTCGTCGCGTTCCCGGCGGATGAATCCCTGGCTGTCCAGGAAGGTGATCGCCTTGGAGACGGACGCGGGGCTGACCTGGAGGCCCTGGGCCAGCTCGGACGCGGTGAGGCTGCCGGAGTCGGTGAGTATGAGGCGGGCCATCACCCGTGCCGTCATCGTGGACATGCCCGAAGCCATCATGAAGGTGGTGAACACTTCCTCGAAGGCGTGCACCGCCTCGGCATCGCGGCCGTACGGCTGCGGGGCTGCCTCCGCCCCCCGAGGCGTGGACTGCTTACGGCGGCGGGTGCGCTGCTCGGTGGAACGGTGGGCGATCTCGGCGCGGTAGGCGGTGGGCCCTCCGTTGCGCATCACCTCGCGCGTGACGGTCGACGTCGGACGGTCGAGGCCTCGGGCGATCTCCGCGTAGGGGAGGCTCTCGGCCAGCCCCAGCGCGATCTGCCGACGTTCCTGCTGGGTGAGCCTGCCTCCCGGCATGACGGTCTCCTCGGTGATCCCTCGCGGCGGTCCTGATGGGCCCACCGTAGTGTTCGTCGTCTGCTCCATGCAATGCGTAGTGCGGTGAGCGTTGCTTTGTTCTCACAGCCAATGCAACTGGTAAGTGCACTTCGTCTGTGTGTATGGAGCTTTAATGCAACGGGTGTGTTGATGAAACGGTGAACGCAACGTAGCGTTTCTGGTGTGGGAAAGGGTGAAGGGCGCAAGAGGGTGTGCTCGGGACTTCGGCACCCCGTCCGGGACCGTCGCAGGGTCCGGGGCCGTCGCGCTGATCGCAGACAACCGCGCCGACGCCAGTGTCGAGGGCGCTGTCCTCTCCAGGAGCCGGGGCGTGCAGGCTCGCCCACGCGGACTCGCCCCTGGCCTCGGCGGCCATTTCTTCGGCTCCTCCGGATCGGTGCCGGTCACCGTGGGCTCGCCCGCCGGATCCCACGTCCAGGTCGAGACGGCCGGATCTGAGATCCGCGAAGTGGGTTGTCCCGATCTCGACGGTGTCAGCTTCCCGGCGCGCGACCGCCGGATCCGGATCGATGACGCCGCGCGCGTTGTCCCGCCGCGATCGGGGGAGCCGCCGGATTCGGCCTTCGCGTGATCATGCCCTACGGCGCCATCACCGTACGCAGCCTTCGTCGGCGCGGAGGGGCGGGCCGGACCGGCTACGCGTTCCGGTGGACACCAAGGCCCTGGCTCAACTCCGTTGACTGCCTGTCACCGGCTCCTGGGCCACTGCCTCGTGGCCGCCCCCACGGCTGTGTTGCCCGGCGGGACGGGGCAGAGCCAGTGGTGGGCGACGACCGAACGTGAGTCAGGGCGGCGGTGCGTCACCTGTGGGCGGGAGGGGCCGAGGGGAGTCGCGGCACTCGACGGGCCGTCACTTCTTCGGGGGCCGCGCGGTGCGGACGGTGCGCTGCTGATGGCTCCGGCCGCGAGGACGCTTGTACCGCGGCCCACGATCAGGGCCGTACCCGGAGTGCGCGGCCCCGCGCGATGCCGGGATCCGTACGTCCTGGCTGGCGCGCGGGCGTACGGGGCGGGGTGGTCGAGTTGTCGCACGCCATGATCACGGTGCGGTGCCCAGGGCCCGGAGTGCAGAGAACTCAGCCAGGGGCCGGAGTTCACAGCCGGGGTCTCCCCGGGGTCGAGGAATCCCGTCGGCCGGAGCCCGCCCGCTGACGGGGGCCGGCCACGAGCGGAGCCCGCCCACCGACGGGAGCCGGCCACGGGCAGATCCCGCCTACCGCCGACAGCACCGCCCCCTGATGTGGGGGGAGGGCGGTGCCGCGTGTGGCGGAGGGGGCGTTCTGCGCGCGTCAGGCCACGGAGCCCGACGGGCAGGTCGATCTACGCGCGTCAGGCCACGGAGCGGAAGGCCGGCAGATAGCCGTTCGACTGCCCGATGGCCTTGGGGTGGTACGAGTTGGTGACCGGGATGGACACGCTGTGGATCCACGCGTCACCCGAGCAGAGTTCGTGCCCGGTGAACTCGTCCACGACGCTGGAGAACGTGAATCCCGCGTTGGCCGCCCGCTTGGCGAGCACCCCGTTCAGCACGTCCGAGGCGTTGTTGATCGCGCCGCGCTCGGTCTCGGTGAGGCCTGCGATGCAGGTGCCCGACAGCTTGTAGAAGCGGGGGTATCCCAGGACCACCACATGGGCCTGCGGGGCCCGCGACCTGATGCCCGTGTAGAGGGAGTCGAGCTTCCCGGGCAGGGAGTTCTGAATCGCGGAGACCGCCGTGTTCACCCGGCTCACGCAGGTGGCCTCGCTCTGCAGGACGCAGGTCTGCATGACATCGGCGAACCCGACGTCGTTGCCGCCGGCCGTGAGGCTGACGAGTGTGGTCGACGAACTCAGGGCGCTCAGCTGGCCACTGGAAACGGAGGCCGTCGTCGCGCCCGAGCAGGCGACGAAGGTGAACGAGGACGGAGCGTTCGCGTTCTTCCAGAGGTAGGGGTAGGCGTTGGTGCTGCGCTTGCAGTCGCCGCTCTCCGATGTGTAGCTGCCGGCTCCCACTCCGGAGGAGTAGGAGTCACCGAGAGCGACGTAGTTGTCGCCGGCGGCGGATGCTGGTTGCGCGATGCCGAGCGCGGCCACGGCGGCGATCGCGAGAGTGACGACGGAGGCCCGGAAGGTTCGTACTGACATGGCTGCCAGCCCTTCGAAATGTGGGGGACGAGGGGGGAGTTCGTGGGGCGAGCACGTTTTTAGCAGCTTCCGGTACTCGGCGGTAATGGCCCCGGAGAAAGTCGTCTGATATGCCCGAAGGATCGTTCGGTGGGCGATGCTCCGCGCGTAGATAAACCTTCAACGGGCCCTCGAAGTAGTGAAGTTCCGGGTCGTTGCCGCACCCCTGACGACTCCTCTGAGTCACCTTGGGGGGAGCGCCATCTGTTCGAACGCCGACAGCTCTCCGCTTCCGGACCCCTCTTCACGACTCCCGGGCCCAGCACACGACTGCGGCCGCCAGGAATCCTGGCGGCCGCAGTCGTGGAAGGCGGGCGGGGGTTACAGCGTGCGCTCCAGGCGCTCCGCCATCAGCCGGCTGAAGCGTGCGGGGTCACTCAGCTCGCCACCGTCCGACAGGAGGGCCAGCCCGTGGACGAGCTCGGCCGTCTCGGCCAGTGCGGTGCCGGCGCCTTCCTCGCCGCTCTGCGCGGTGTAGGCCTTGTTCAGTCCGCTGATCAGCGCGTGCGAGGGGTTGAGTTCGAGGATGCGCTTGATCTGCGGCACCTCCTGGCCCATGGCGCGGTACATGTTCTCCAGCGCCGGGGTGGCATCGTGCGTGTCCGAGACGACGCAGGCCGGTGAGACGGTGAGCCGTGAGGAGAGGCGGACCTCCTTCACGGTCTCGCCGAGCTGCTCCGTCATCCAGGTCAGCAGACCGGCGTACTCCTGCTGCTGCTTCTCACGCTCGGCCTCGACCTCCTTCTTCTCCTCGTCGGTGTCCAGGTCGACCTCGCCCTTGGAGATGGACTGGAGCGGCTTGCCGTCGAACTCGGGGACCGACTGGACCCAGACCTCGTCGACGGGGTCGGTCAGCAGGAGGACCTCGAAGCCCTTGGCGCGGAACGCCTCCATGTGGGGCGAGCTCTCCATCGAGGCGCGCGACTCGCCCGTCATGTAGAAGATCTGCTCCTGGCCCTCCTTCATCCGCTCCACGTACGAGCGGAGACCGGTCAGCCCCTCCTCGTCCTGGGTCGAGGCGAACGAGGAGATCTCAAGGATCGCGTCACGGTTCTCGAAGTCCTGGAACAGGCCCTCCTTGAGGACCCGGCCGAATTCCTTCCAGAACGTGTCGTACTTCTCGGGGGTGGCGGACTTCATGTCCTTCACCGTCGAAAGCACCTTCTTGACCAGGCGGCGCCGCATCATCTCGATCTGGCGGTCCTGCTGAAGGATCTCGCGCGACACGTTGAGCGACAGGTCCTGTGCGTCGACCACGCCCTTGACGAAGCGGAGATAGGTCGGCATGAGCGCTTCGCAGTCGTCCATGATGAATACGCGCTTCACGTAGAGCTGTACTCCACGCTTGTGGTCCTGCATGAACAGGTCCTGCGGCGCGTGGGCCGGGAGGAAGAGCAGCGCCTGGTATTCGAAGGTCCCCTCCGCCTGCATGCGGATGGTTTCGAGCGGGTCGGTCCAGTCGTGGCTGATGTGTTTGTACAGCTCGCTGTACTCCTCATCGGTCACGGAGTCCTTCGACCGGGCCCAGAGGGCCTTCATCGAGTTGACCGTCTCGGTCTCGGGCTCCGCCCCCTCCTCGCCTCCGGCCGCGGCCATGCGGATGGGCCAGGTGATGAAGTCGGAGTAGCGCTTGACGATTTCCCTGAGCTTCCAGGGCGACGTGTAGTCGAAGAGCTTGTCCTCGGTGTCCTCGGGCTTCAGCCGCAGCGTGACGGAGGTGCCCTGCGGGGCGTCGTCGACCGACTCGACGGTGTAGGTGCCCTCGCCGCTGGACCGCCACCGCGTGCCGGTGTCCTCGCCGGCTCGCCGCGTGAGCAGGGTGACTTCGTCGGCGACCATGAAACTCGAATAGAAACCGACACCGAACTGCCCGATGAGTTCCTCGGAAGCAGTGGAGTCCTTGGCTTCCTTCAGTTCCTTGAGGAACGTGGCCGTGCCGGAATTGGCGATCGTCCCGATCAGCTGCACGACCTCGTCGTGCGACATTCCGATGCCGTTGTCGCGCACGGTCAGCGTGCGCTTCTCCTGGTCGGCGTCGATGGCGATATGGAGGTCGGACGAGTCCGCCTGGAGGGTGTCGTCGCGGAGGGTTTCCAGCCGCAGTTTGTCCAGCGCGTCCGAAGAGTTGGAAATGAGCTCACGCAGAAATACATCCTTGTTCGAGTAAATCGAATGGATCATCATCTGCAGGAGCTGGCGGGCTTCTACCTGGAACTCGAACGTCTCGGCCGGCATGGGTACGGATTCCCTTTCCTGGGGTAAGTCATCTGAGCCGCTGCTCATCGTAACCAGGCACCGGGCCGCCCATGTGCCGGATCGGACAGGGCCGTTGGACGCGCGCTCCCGTGCTGCCGGTTCAGGCGCGCGCCGCCCGGTTCGCGGCCGAGCGCTCCGGGCGTTCGGCGGAATCCCGCCCCCGAGGGGGGCGGGCGCGCGCTCCCGGGGCCGGACACGCGCTCCCCGCGGTCGGACGCGAGAGTTCCGCGCCGGGCAGACTGGGACGCATGGGCGATACGACAGCGGCTTCCGGCACCGGGCGGGACACCGGCCCTCCTCCTGTGATCACCTGCCGGGAGCCCGGTAGCTTCGCCCGGAGCGTCATGGCCGAGCGCCACCCGGCGCTGATCGAGCAGGTGCGTGACGCCTTTCCGTACGGCCCCCGGCAGCACCGGGCCCTGGACGCCCTGTCGCACGAGATCATCCACGGCGTCGTCGAACCGCCCGGTACGGGAAGCCCGGACCGGGACCTCTGGCTGGTGCGGGGACGGGACCACTTCGGGCGCTCCTGGTTCGACGCCCCGTTCCTCTGGGCCGAGAGCTACTTCTACCGCAGGCTTTTGGAAGCCGTCGGCTACTTCGGGGGTCCGTGGCAGGGCATCGACCCCTTCGCCCCCTTCAAGCGGGCCGAACTCCGCGGCGGCACGGTCGAGGAGGAGCTGCGCGCGCTGGACGACCTCGCCGGCGTCCCCGCGGCCGGGAGGGCGGAGGCGCTTCTCCAGGCCTCGCTCTGGGGCAACCGCGCGGACCTCGGTTTCCACGGCCCGGACGGCGCATCTGCGTCGGACACGGCCGGTCCGGGCGGATCCGGCGACGGCGGGACCGCTCCCGGTCTCGTCGCCGACGACAGCGCGGCGCTGTGGGCCCTCCTGCCGCCCGGGTCCGGGGCCTCCGTCGCCGTCATCGCGGACAACACCGGGCGCGAGCTGATCCCCGACCTCGTCCTCGTCGACCACATGCTCCAGCACGGCCACGCCGACCGGGTGGTGCTCCATGTGAAGCCGGATCCGTACTACGTCTCGGACGCGACGACGGCCGATGTCGTCGACTGCCTGCGCCGGCTGGAACGGGCCCCGGGAGAGGCGGGTGCGATCGGCGGGCGGGTCCGTGAGGCCATGGGCACCGGCCGGCTCGATGTGCGCGCCCACGCCTTCTTCTGCGCCCCGTTTCCGTACGAGCGGATGCCTGACGACCTCCGGGCCGAACTCGGCGCGGCCACCCTCACGATCCTCAAGGGCGACCTCAACTACCGGCGCCTGGTGGGTGACCGGCTGTGGCCCGCGACCACCTCGTTCGCCGGCCTCACCGCGTACTTCCCGAGCCCTGTCGCCGCGCTGCGCACGCTGAAGTCGGACGTGGTCGTGGGCCTCGGCCCGAGGACCCTGGACGGCTTGGAGCGGTCCGGACGGGCGTGGCGTACGAGCGGCACGCACGCCCTGGTCCAGGTGCGGGACAGGCCCCACGCTCCCGCGCACGGCGCCCCGTAGCGGCCCGTCCTGCCGGTGCGTCAGCGCACGACGCCGTACCGTTCGAGGAGGTCGTGCCAGCCCCGCTCCAACTGTGCGACGGGCAGGCCGCGTTCGCAGGTCAGATGGTGGACCAGCGGAGCGTCGACCGACCCGAGCAGGGTGTGCGCGAGCAGCTCCGGCTCGCCGTCGGCCCGCGCCTGCCGCAGGAGCAGGGCGACATGGCTGAGCCGCAGTCGCTGCGCGGGGACGGTGTAGGTCCGCAGCGGGTCGGTGCGGGAGGCCAGGATCAGCTCGTGATGATCGCTCTCGTGCCGCATGAGCGCGGGGCCGAAGGCGTGCAGACGCTCGGCTGCCGGGGCGTCCGGGCCCATGGGAGGCGGCCCGGAGAGGAAAGCGGCCTGGAGCAGTGACTCGCGGTGGTCGAGGAGTGCGATGAGCAGGCCGGTGCGGTCCTTGAAGCGCCGGAAGACCGTGCCCTTGCCGACCCCGGCCGCGGCGGCCACCGATTCCATCGTGAGGTCCGCCGCGCCGCAGCTGGCCAGAAGGCGGGAGGCGGCGTCCAGCAGGAGGGCTCGATTGCGGGCCGCGTCCGCCCGCAGCTCCGGTCCGCCGACGGCGGCGAGCGTGAGACTCGTGCGCGCCTCGCCGGGGCCGTGCGGCGGGGGAAGGGGAGCGGTCATGGCTTCAGGGTAGCCCCGGTCCGAGATAAGTGGACCGCGGTCCGCTTAGGTGGTACAACTTTAAACGGACCGTGGTCCACTTACTTCTGCAGTCTCCGTCTCCCAGGAGCTTCCCCCATGTCTGTACGCATCCTCGCCCTCGTCGGCAGCCTCCGCGCCGGCTCCCACAACCGTCAGCTCGCCGAGGCCGCCGTCAAGCACGCGCCCGAGGGTGTCGAGGTCGTGCTGTACGAGGGTCTCGCCGAGGTCCCGTTCTACAACGAGGACATCGACGTCGAGGGCGGCGTCCCCGCTGCCGCTGCCGAGCTGCGCGCGTCGGCCGGCCAGGCGGACGCGTTCCTGCTGTTCTCGCCCGAGTACAACGGCACCATGCCGGCCGTGCTGAAGAACGCCATCGACTGGCTGTCGCGCCCGTACGGCGCCGGCGCCCTGACCGCCAAGCCGGTCGCCGTGGTCGGTACCGCCTTCGGCCAGTTCGGCGGAGTCTGGGCCCAGGACGAGGCCCGCAAGGCCGCCGGTATCGCGGGCGGTGCGGTCCTCGCGGAGGCCAAGCTCTCCATCCCCGGCTCCGTGACCCGCTTCGCCGAGCTCCACCCGGCGGACGACGCCGAGGTCGTCACCTCGCTCACCGAGGTGCTCCGCCAGGTCGTCGAGGGCACCGCGACGGCCGCCTGATCCATCGCTTCGCGACGGTGTGCGGCACCGTTGCGGTCCGGTGCACCCATGGGCCCGGCCCCTCTCCCAGGAGAGGAGCCGGGCCCATACGCGTACGCGGGCATGGGTGGCGGGAGCGTCCTGAAGGCTCCGGCACTATGGCCAACAGAATTGTTGACAATCCTGTTGGCCTAGATTTAGGTTCGACAGGCACTCACTCAGGGGGGCAACGATGCCGGAGCAAGCCGCACCGACCAGTGGGGAGCAGGCCAGGCAGCTGGCTCTCGCCCGGCTCCGGCAGGCGATCCTGCGCGGCGAGATGGCGCCGGCCCAGCGGCTGGTGGAGAACGAGCTCGCCGAGCAGTTCGGTGTGACGCGGGCCAGCGTCAGGGCGGCGCTGATCGAGCTGGAGTCGGAGGGGCTGGTCGAGCGGATCCGTAACCGTGGATCGCGGGTGCGGGTGGTGAGTGTCGACGAAGCCGTCGCCATCACCGAGTGCCGCATGGCCCTGGAAGGACTCTGTGCGGCGAAGGCGGCTCTCGCGGCCGACGACGAGCAGCTCGGCCGGCTCACCGGAATCGGCGAGGCCATGGCCAAGGCCGTCGCCGGGGGCGAACCGATGCTCTACTCCGACCTGAACCATGAACTCCACTCCATGGTGCGGGAGTTCTCCGGCCAGCAGACGGCCGTGGCGCTTCTGGAGCGGCTGAACGGCCAGCTGGTGCGCCACAGGTTCCAGCTCGCCCTGAGGCCCGGCCGCCCCCAGCAGTCCCTGAGTGAACACCTGGCCATGATCGACGCGATCAGGGCCAGGGATCCGCAGGCGGCCGAGGCGGCCGTCCGCTCCCACCTGGCGAGCGTGATCGAGGCGCTGCGCGGCTGACGCGCCGCGTCCGGTCGACGCGCCGCGCTGGTGGGCCGAAGCCCCGTCCAGCAAGGAGAGTGAGCCATGACGACCGACACGGCGCCCATCCTGGGGCGGCCCGTATGAGCGGCGGCATCACCACCGGCCCGCCGGTGGCGGAAGCGCGGAGCGCCGAGACGCTCACCGGCCGCGGCGGTACGGCCGCGACGCGAGGCGTGCCGGGCCGCGACGGTCCGGCACCGCACCCCGCCCGTGAAGCGGTGCGTGCCCGCGTGCCGGCCACGGGGACGCCGGTGGCTGCGCAGGACGCGGGGCGTGTGGACGGTACGGACACCTCGGCACGCGCGGCCACCCCCGGAGCCCGGCCCGTTCCGGCCCGGCTCCGGTACAGCCCGGCCGGGGAGTCCGGTGACCCGGGCGGACGCCGCGTCTCGTACGGGATCTGCGGGAGCCGAGGGAGCCAAGCGGGCCGCGAGAGCCGCAGGAGTCGTACCCGGGAGGCTGCCGCATGACCGGGGAGCCGACTGAAGTCCGCTGCCTCCTGATGCGCGGCGGCACGTCCAAGGGCGCCTACTTCCTGGCCGACGACCTGCCGGAGGACCCGGCGGCCCGTGACGACCTGCTGCTGCGGATCATGGGCAGCCCGGACCCGCAGCAGATCGACGGCCTCGGCGGGGCGCACCCGCTCACCAGCAAGGTCGCGGTCGTCTCCGTGCCGGACGACGACCCGGCCGCCGACGTCGACTACCTCTTCCTCCAGGTGGCCGTCGACACCGTGGAGGTCTCCGACCGCCAGAACTGCGGCAACCTGCTCGCCGGGGTCGGCCCCTTCGCCGTCGAACGGGGCCTGGTCGCCGCCTCCGGAGCGCATACCTCCGTACGCATCCGCATGCTCAACACCGGAGATCTCGCCACCGCGACCTTCCCCACCCCGGACGGGCGCGTCGACTACACCGGGACGGCACAGATCTCCGGGGTACCGGGTACCGCCGCGCCCGTGGTGATCGAGTTCGCACCGGGAACCGCCCCTCTGCTGCCCACCGGCCGGGCCCGTGACGTCATCGCCGGCACGTCGGTGACCTGCGTCGACAACGGCATGCCGACCGTCCTCATCCCCGCGGACGCCCTGGGCCTCACGGGCCGTGAGACGCCACGGGAACTGGAGGCCGACGCCACCGTGCGCGACCGCCTCGAAAGGATCCGCGTCGAGGCGGGCCCCCTCATGGGCCTCGGTGACGTACGCGGCACCACGGTGCCCAAGCTCAGCCTGCTGTCCCCGCCCGCCCACGGCGGCGCCGTGACGACCCGCACGTTCATTCCGCACCGCTGCCACACCTCCATCGGCGTCCTCGGCGCGGCGGGCGTCGCCGCCGGGCTGCGCGTCGCCGGAGGGATCGCCGAGGGCATCGCCCGGCTTCCCGCCCACGGCGACCGGCTGCGCATCGAACACCCCACCGGGT
The DNA here is from genome assembly GCF_042886395.1 of Streptomyces sp. NPDC058008. Classification (NCBI taxonomy): domain Bacteria; kingdom Bacillati; phylum Actinomycetota; class Actinomycetes; order Kitasatosporales; family Streptomycetaceae; genus Streptomyces; species Streptomyces sp. NPDC058008. The sequence continues at coordinate 32,442 of NZ_JBHVQX010000013.1, forward strand.
TCCTCGACATCGAGACGGGTGTCGGGACCGGTGCGGACGGAACCCCGTCCGTCAGCCGCACCGCGGTGGTGCGCACCGCACGGAAGATCTTCGACGGCACCGTCTTCCCCCGCTCCGGGCAGGCCGCTCCGACGGCCGGACCCTCCCCGCAAGGAGACGCAGATGACTCCCCCGCTCGGTGACATCGCCCACCTCGGCCACGCCGAACTGCTCACCCCGGACCTGGACGCCAGCGTCCGTTTCTTCACCGACTACCTGGGCCTGACCGTCAACGGGCAGGCCGGCGACTCGGTGTACCTGCGCACCTTCGACGACTACGAGCACCACAGCCTGGTGCTCACCGCCGCCGAGAAGCCCGGCCTGCGCCGCACCGCTCTGCGGACCTCCGGCGAGGAGGCCCTGCTGCGCCGGGTCGCCGCACTGGAGGCGGCCGGCCACGCGGGCCGCTGGGCCGAGGACGAGCCCGGAATCGGCAGGCTCTACCTCACCGCCGATCCCGACGGCCACGAGATGGCCCTGTACTGGGAGACCGAGTACTACGAGGCTCCGCCGGAGCTGCGGCCCGCGCTGAAGAACCAGCCCCAGGCCAAGCCCAACCGGGGTGTGGGAGTGCGGCGCCTCGACCACATCAACTACCTGGCCGCCGACGTCGCCGCCAACGCCGACTTCCAGCACCAGGTCCTCGGCGCCCGGCCCACCGAGCAGATACAGCTCGACACGGGCCGCATCGCCGCGAAGTGGCTGACGTTCAACAACAAGTCGTACGACGTCGTCTACACCGCCGACCGGACCGGTTCCAGCGGGCGCCTGCACCACATCGCGTTCGCCACCGACACCCGTGAGGACATCCTGCGCGCGGCCGATCTCGCCATCGACAGCGGCGTGTTCATCGAGACGGGCCCGCACAAGCACGCCATCCAGCAGACCTTCTTCCTGTACGTCTACGAGCCCGGAGGCAACCGCGTCGAGCTCTGCAACCCGCTCACCCGGCTGGTACTCGCCCCCGACTGGCCGCTGGTCACCTGGACCGAGGCCGAGCGCGCCAAGGGGCAGGCGTGGGGCCTGCGGACGATCGAGTCCTTCCACACGCACGGCACCCCGCCGCTGGACTGAACCGCGGGCGCGACCGGCGGGGCGGGCGGCACACGACGGTGTGCCGCCCGCCCCGCCTTCGTCATGACCGGTACGAGAGGCAGCGGCGCGAGACGGCCCCGAATTGTTCCTGAGATTGTTGACAAAAACGTTGACGCCTCATGCCGGGGTCCTTAACGTCATCGGCACGTCGGGCCCGCAGCGATCGAGCCCCACCGGCCCGCCTCTGCCGAAGCTCCCTCAGGGACAGAGCTGTCCCGGACGAGAGGAACACCGCGATGCCCTCCCGAACCCCCGCCACCGGCGCCCGCAGCAGCCGGCTCGCCCTGCTGGCCGTAGGCCTGTGCTGGCTGGTCGTCCTCTTCGACGGCCTCGACATGTTCATCTACGGTTCCGTCCTGCCGCACATGCTGGAGACCGGGGCGCTCGGCATCGACCCCGGAAAGGCCGGTGACATCGGCTCGTACGCCACCTTCGGCATGCTGCTCGGAGCCCTGTCCTCCGGCACGATCAGCGACTGGGCGGGACGCAAGAGGACGATCGTGGTCTCCACCGCCGTCTTCTCGCTGGCCTCAGCCGTCTGCGCCATGGCCGGCAGCCTCGGAGTGTTCGGCCTCGGCCGCTTCCTGGCGGGGCTGGGCCTCGGCGGCCTCCTGCCGAGCGCCATCACCCTGGTCAGCGAGTACGCTCCGCGCGGCCACGGGGCACTGATGGTCGGCTCCCTCATGACCGCCCACCAGGCCGGCGGCATCGTGGCGGGTTTCGTGGCGCTGTGGACCGGGGACTGGCGCGTCTCCTTCTGGATCTGTGTGGTCCCGCTCTTCGTCGGTGTCCCGCTGGCCATCAAGTTCCTGCCCGAATCGCTGACGTTCCTGCGCGCCAAGGGGCGAACCGAAGAGGCCCTGGCCCTCGCCGGCCGCTACGGCGTCGAGGCGCCCGCCCCCGCCCGCGAGGGGAAGCGTCCCGTGGCCACCGAGCGGTGGAGCGCGCTCGCCGCGCTGTTCCGCGGCGGACTGTGGGCGCAGACCCTGTGCTTCTGGCTGGCGTCCTTCGGCGGACTCCTGCTGGTCTACGGGGTCTCCCAGTGGCTGCCCTCGATGATGCGCGCGGCCGGATACGACCTCGGCTCGTCGCTCGGCTTCGTCATCGTGATCAACCTCGGCGGCATCGTCGGCATGCTCGTGGGCGGCCGGCTCACCGACCGGTTCGGCGGGGCGCGCGTCGGCGCGATCTGGTTCGCCGCCACCGCCGTCGGCGTCTACACGCTCAGCGTCCACATGCCGCTGGCCGTCACCTACACCGTCGTCTTCCTGACGGGCCTCTTCCTCTTCAGCGCCCAGGCGATGATCTACGCCACGGTGGCCGCCCGTTCCGACGACGGCAACCGTGCCACGGCGGTCGGCTGGACCTCCGGCATGGGCCGATTCGGAGCGGTCTTCGGCCCCTGGCTCGGCGGCCAGCTCCTCGCCACCGGCTCGACCACCACGGGCTTCACCGTGTTCGCGGCGGCAGGCGTCTTCTCCCTGATCTTCATCGGCCTGACCGGCCTGCCCGCCGTGAAGGGCTCCACGGGTGCGGGACCCGCACGCCCGCTCTCGGCCGCGGGGTGAGGGCAGGGCGACGCCATCGGTCCGAGGGACCGGCGACGGGCGGCGAGGGCAGGTGCTGAGCCGAGTGCCTGCCCTCGCCGCGGATCCTTCCGGCCGGACGGCGACCGTCTCCGCCGTGCCGTGCCGCGACCCCTCCGCCAGGCACGATGTGGAGGGGGCGCTCCGCCACGGCGCGATGTGGACGGGGCGCTCAGCCAGGCACGACGTGGACGGTCGTTCCGCCCTCAGCCGCTCCGGCTCCGCCCCATCTCCGCCGGTGGTCCGGCGTACGCCCGCGCTCGTCCGTCGCTCGTCCGTCCGTCGTCTGTTGGTCGTCTGTTCGTCGGCGGGGTCGCTGCGCCGGTGCTCACGCGGTCGGGCGCTCCCCGCTCAACGGCCCGTGGCTCACGCGGTAGTTGTCAGTGTTGGCGCCCAGGATCCCCGGTGCGCGGTCGGCTTTCGGGGGTTCCAGCTCCGAAAGGAATGGTTGCATCCCCGGCCTGTCCGGGGGCGGCCCGGAGAAACGTCCGGGACCCAGCCGACGGCCGGGCTTCGTCGATGGCCGGCGGACGACCTGTCAGAGCCGACCGCGCGCACCGTCCCCCGTTTCACGGAGGCCACACGATCCGTAGACACGGCAGGCCGTCCCGTGAGGGCCGCTCCACCGTCACCAGGCCCCGGATGACGCTACGGGTCCGCAGGTGATTGCCAGGGTTGCGGCACCTGGCCGCCGCACCGGAGGTTCCGCCGGGGATGACCATGGAACGTTGCTGTGCCGGACACCTCGGGGCTGCGGTGCGGCGTCTCTCCGCGCTGTCCGACCGCGGTGTCCCGCCGGACGGGACCCGGTGGCGCGTCGACCTGCCCGGCGTGACCGACGAGGCCTCTCCACCAGATCCGGCCTGAGCTCCGGGCCGGCACCACGGTCATGGACCGCGTCCTGGACCAGGATCACGAGCGGTGGCCACACAGAACTGCGCACAGCAACGGCAGAGGGCCCAGTGCAACCAATGCACTGGGCCCTCTGACCTGCTGTTTCAGCTGTCGGGGTGGCGGGATTTGAACCCACGACCTCTTCGTCCCGAATGAGGGTCGGTCAAGATCGACACCTGCCGGTTCGCTATTTTGCCTGGTCAGGGTGCTGGGGTGGAGTGGTCCCGTGTGGCCTCGAAGGGGCTCGGGGAGCGGATCGGCTCCCAAATGGCTCCCCGCGGGGCACCAGCTAAGGGGCGCCGAGTTCGTTCGTACCGCCGTAATGGCGCACACGGAAACGCGGTACTGGACCAGCGGTGCAGATCACCGTGGAGGGCGCAAGCCGCCCTGACTTGCTCCTGTCCGGTTTGCTCGGCTGCGCCGATCGTGCATAGGGCACCCGGGTCGACGGGGCTCGGATACCTACACCACTTGGCGGGTCCTGACAGGCGGCGTGAGCGGCTACAGGAGAGCTTCGTTCCAGGGAACACCGCTTAGCACACCTACGCGGCTAACAGGGCGGAAACGACAGGACTCTGAGGAGCCGTTGCCCCCGCTGCTAGCGTTTTTTGAGCAGTCACATCAGTGGACTCAAGCTCTTCACCTTCGCCATGGGGCGGTGGGCGGCAACGCCGGCAGCTGAAGCCGGTACGTCTTGGAAGCGCAGTCGAGTGTGCTGATGCCGTCTCGGACACATTGGGCCTTGCCTGGGCGAGCCGAGGGGGAGAACGGGTAATTGCGTGACCGATCTCCTTGGACGACCACGGCGTCCGGGTGCGTGCCTGGATGGACACAGGGACAACAGATCGGAGAACACTGATGGAGTCATCATCCGTCATGGGCGAGACCGTGCTGCCCCGCCCTGTCGAAGCGCTGCCCTTGCCAGCATTGGCGGCCGCAACACGGAAGCTCGTCGACAAGCTCATCGAGCGCTTCTCTATGGGCGAGGCTGCCGCATTGGCCCTCTCGCAGGCTGTCGTCGATCCATCCGCAGCCCGCCAAGCGGCGGAGGCTCCAGAGCGGCTGAGGGTGCCAGGCGGCGTGATCCTTGTAATTCGAGCTGATGTTTGGGCGCGCTATATCATCCCGGATCCGCGGAACCCGCGGATCGGTCCGTCGCGCCGACACCCGGCCTCGAACCTGATTGGGACCGGCGAAAGTACGCGCTTCCGGCCGCTGACCGAGCCGATCGCGGCATCAGGGATGCGCCCGGAACTCGTGCAGAGGCTTGCGAACCAGGAACACCTCGCGTGGGCGGCGCAACTGTCCAAGGAGTACGTACTCGACCATAACGACTGGCGCGAATCCCTCCGTCATCAGGGAGTGATGACAGAGGTCTGGCTGGCAGCGACGACCTTTGAGCACGAGGACAACACACCAGGAGTAACTGTTCCGGTTACGGTCGAGGGGTCGAGTCGGGTGACGTGCGCCCACGACCTGCTAGACATCAGATCCGCTGATGTTCCGTACATCCGGGACACGGCGAAGCTGCGTTCCCATATTCGCAAACTCAACGAGACGATCACGACAGCGGGCGACCCAGCACAGGTTGACCCCGAGGTGGCGGTCACCGTGCGCTGCGAATGGCTTCCGGCGCTGCTGCTCGTCGGTTTCGAGCCGCACGACGGCACCACTGCTGACTTCGGCGTCGCCGTGAAGTCGTTGGTCGCGCTCCGGCACGTCGACTCCCCGAAGCCGTGGGGTGAAGCCGCGGAGAACGAGGCCCTCGCCGACGCCGTGGTGGACGAAATCGAGCGACGGCAACTGATCACTACCAACAGGGCAGGATGGCTACGCGGTGCACTCACCCCCGACCAGGCGGTAGCCGCCGGATTCAGCGACGACCCGTCAGTCCGGGCGGCGGCAATCGTCCGGCTCTTCGCTGAGCGTGATCAGTCGATTCACGCCGCTGTGCGGGTCGCAATCACCGGACAGAGCACCCGCAAGAACATCACCACCAAGCTGCTGCTCGACGTAGCTTCCTCTCTCGTCATGCGCTCGGTTTCGGAAGAGGACTCCCGCAAGCGGGAGCGGATGCGGAAGTACCTGAGGTCGGCGTTCCCGGGTGAGCTGGCCAAAGAATGGCAGGCCACGTTTCGGGGCGCGGAGGAGCTGGCCCAGGTCGCGCTTGAAGAGGTAGCAAAAGGGGAGCCAGACGTGGCGACCCGAGAACTCGCGGCCCGCAGCGCCTATCCCCTAGTGGTCAGCGGCCAGCTCACGGGTGACCGTGGCTCGAGCAATAATGATCAACCCGATCGTCGACACCCAGGCGAGGTCATCGACCGTATGCGCAGCACCCTGCACGGTGTACACCAGCTGAAGCAGACACTGCTCGATTCCTCGATGGGGCGCAGGGCCCGGAAGGTGGACGAGACGGGCCAGATTACTCAGAACGACGACGGCCGTGACATCCTCGTCACTGACGCGAACCTTCGTCGTACCTTCCCACCCGCTGGTGAAGGCCCATCACTGACGCCTGCTCCCCAGAACGCAGCTGAGATTCTCGGAAATGCTTTGCACGACCTGGCTATTTCAATCCAAGCGGTCGAGGGTGCAGTCAAGGTCGTAGAAGCGGTCAGGGCCGACGACGGGACCCGTGCTGTCGATTCGCTGGGCGCCGACCGAGCGGACTGCGAGGCGTGGCGGAACATCCTGCAGGATGTTCTATTCAAGCTGCCCGTCTGGCAACAGCGGAGCGCCCAGCGACACGGGATCCTCATCGAGGACGCGTACGACCTAGACGCAAACCGCGACGAGGAAGGAGAGGAGTCAGACGACGCGTTCGACGGTGAGCCGATCGGTAGAGAAACCCCCGCATCGGATGAAGTCACCTAAATCGCTTATGCCTCTCGGGTTCTCCGGACGGGCATAGCAACCCGGCCGAGGGCTGGGAAAGCGACGCGGGTAGACCGTGAGTCCCACTCACTGCAACAGGGCGAAGGCAGCAACGCCGGCTTTCCGGGCTCGAGCCCGGAAAGCCGGTACGCTTCGGCGTCGAATCGCGATCTGCTGTCGCGTGCCGTCACGCCAGACGTGCCCCGGAACATGTCAGGCAGGTGCGAGGCAACTTTCGCCACCGGCCACCTCCAACGTCCCTCCCCCTCAACCGGGCTGGCCTTACTGCATCGCCGCTGCCCTGGACCGACTCACTCCACTATCGAATTCCGGCTGAACATCAACTTTCCGGTCCGGCAAGCAGAACTGTCCCGATCGGAGAAATTGAATAAGACAGCTGGGCCGCCGTTCTGCCCACTGCTCGCTATGGAAAAGCGAAACGGTCCGTACTGCTAATCGTTTTCGACTTCGACCTTCGCGAAGATCTCGCGAGCGGCCTGCAGCCCTCGCTCCGCTTCGGTGAGCTGTCGTGCGTAGGAAATTTCGGCCTTCCGGAGCGCAGCAGATACGGCTCGCTGCTCTTTCACGCCTGACAAAGGGTCCACGACGACTCCCTCGAGGGCTTCTGTCGTCAATTCGATGAGTCCCGTCGATCCAGTGAAAAGACGCTGAATTTGACGCTGTCCAAATCCGCAACGCAGATAGTCGGCCAGATAGTAGGGGTCGATACCCAACTCTTCCTTCACTCGGATGATGGCTACGTGGCCGTCCCCTATGGCAGGAAAGTCAAGATCGTAGACAGCAGTCTTACCTAGAGTGCCGTCTCCCGTGGACGAAACCAACACGTCGCTTTTCTTGAGCACAACGCGTTGAGGGAGATCATCGAACACATCCTTCTGAATCCAATCGGCTCCATCAGGGACGATCTCGCCATACTTGGAAATATTTGTTCCGGATTTGACTACCATCGCATATCCGTCAGTGCGGTCGACGTAGTCGGTGGCCGAAGGGCTGCGCCCTCGATTGGTCTCAAGTGAGTTGATCTGCGCAATTGAAACACCGAGGTTTCGCTTGAGTTCTGCAATTCCATCGCGAACAATCGGGTCCCAATACTTAAAGTCGAGTCGGCACCCGGAATCTTTAAGGATCAGTTGATGCGATACGTCAGCTGCGCGCCAATGTGCACCAGAGCGAACGGCTCCAGATTTGGTATCCAAGACTTGGCTCGCAAAATCATTCCTCAACTGGGCAAAGTCGAACTTACGAATTTTCTCGCCCGAGCCGATGTAACCCAGGCTGTCTAGCCTGCAGAAAGTGATAGGCGCGTCGTCCTCGCCGTCAATGTCATCTTCTTCCCGCTTTCGTAGGAAGAGTAGGCTTGAACGAACGTTGATCTTATTCGGCTTGAATGTCTCATCGGGAAGTTCGACAACCGCCACGACCTGAGCCTTATTTAGTAGCCAGCGGCGCAGATCTGCGGAAGATTCAGTATTGAGTACGCCCTCATCAATTACGCTGCAAATAAGCCCGCCTGGAACGGTAGCCTTTACCATTCGCTGCAAGAATAGCAATTGCCCCTTGGTGGTGGGGATGTCGAAGCGCTGCTTATCGGAGTCGGGTAGAGAGGCAGACTCCGAAGTACCGAATGGGGGATTGGTCATGATCAGCTGGTAGCGAGGCTTGTCGAAGCTCCAGATTTCGGATGCCGAGCTGAGGGAGTCCCCCGCCTTGATATTGGTATGCCCGTCACCGGCGATAATCATGTTCATTTTTGCCGTCGAGGCGACGCCGTCATTCGCATCGCCGCCATGGAACACTTCTTCCATCACCTTGCGCGCCAATTCATCACGCTTAGGTGCAGCGATCTTGCGATCCTTGAAAAGGGTGTTGATCTGGGCTAGAGATTCCTTCATCATGTAAACGAGGAACCCTCCTGTGCCGCAAGCAGGATCCAGTACCCGAACCTCGTCGCCACCCCGAAGGTTATCGACTACGAATTCCTCTCCTACTAGCGAGTACATGAGCTCCACTAGGGGCCGAGGTGTAAAGTATTGGCCGAGTTTCTTACCCTTAAGGGTCGCTCGAACGAAGTACTCGAAGGCTGCCCCCTTTGTGTCCAGGCCGCTATCTTCGAAGGAAACGCGCGAGAGCTCTGCGACCAGGTATTTATAGCTTGCAGCGTTCTTCAGGTGGATAGGGTCGATCAGGACGTCCCCGTACCCCATGTCCCGAATCGACTTAAGCATGCCCCTAATGGCATCGCGAACCTGGTCCGACTCGGCGTCCGGCCGCGCGGCAAGCTCGTGGAACCTGTAGGAATAAGGAAGATTGAAGTCTGCGGTGTCGGTGTCAGCCTTCTCTTCAAGGAGCTTCAGGAACAGGATCTTTGAGAAATCAGAGAATGCAGTCTCTTCGCTCTTCTCGATGTTCCTTATCTTGCTGTGGCACCGGTAGAAAAGGGCGTTTAGCTGTTTGAGCGGCAAGCCGGGTCGAAATGGGAGGCTTCCCTTGTCGGAGAGGGCGATGTCAAGGGCATTCGGGTTTGATTTCAGCGTGCGAACAACGAGAGGAATTTGGTCACGTCGGGGGACTTTCGCCTCAAGTTTCCCGTCCCAACGGATGGCCTGGCTGTTTTTGACGTTGAAGCATTGAATGTCAGCGCCATTCGTGACGACCACAAACGGAACTCCGACCGACTTGCCATAGCCGAGCGCTTGATCCCTATCCTTCGCGGTCAGCCTCTTACTGCTGCGCTTCGCCTCTACAAGGAAGACCGGCTTCTGCTTGCCAGCCTTGACTAGGATGTCGACGTAGCCCTTGCCGTACCTTTCGGTATGGGTCAGAGCGGATTCGTAGGAGAAATCCTTCTCGGGGTCGTACCCTCGACGCTTGAGGTAGGGCAGAATCTTAGTGATTACCGTCTCAGTCTCTGTCTGAATCATCGACGTGCCCACCAGACTCCCTACCACCTGTACTGCTCTGACTGCGGCATCCTATCGCTCACCCTTCAGGGCAGGCCGCCAACCACGCTCGATTCGATGGGGTGGCGACCCGGTACGCAGGCAGAGCGCCCCGGTTCGGGCAGACGGATCTAGCAGAGGGTCGGGGTGCAGGAGCGCCTCCACGGGGCTGGGTGCCGTCTTTTGCCGCCATGCCATAGAACGGTGGCAGCCGCAGCCTCCAATGCGCACTGGGCGCCAACCCATACAGCTTCGAGCCGTCGAGCGTAGTCAACCGACGCGGCTACAGGTCGCGAAGCGCTGTGAGCACTTGCCCCATCACCAATGTTGTGACCTCCGGGCCGCCGACGCCAGACTCGCTGATTGCCGGCTTGGGGTGGGTTGGCACTTCAGCCCAGACGATTTTTCCTGGGTGCAGCTGGGTTGGGTAGTAGCCCCAGCAGTTCGCCATGGCTTCGGTCAGGAGCAGTCCGCGGCCTCCGGGGGCGCTGTTGTCGCTGGTGCGGGGCGTCGGTGGCTGTGGATCGCGGTCGGTGACCGAGATGACGACGCCACGTTCAGTTGGCCAGAGCCTGAGCACAATGGTGCCGGGGTCTGCGGATTTGGCGCTGTCGATATTGGCGGGCGTCGTGGGGCGTGCGTGTCGGATGGCATTGGTGGTGAGTTCAGAGATGAGGAGGCGGGCGACTTCGATGGCCTCGTCGGGGAAGCGCCAGCGCTAGAGGACGTCGACGGAGTGGCGTGCGCGTTGGCCGGAGCGGTGGTGGTCGGGGCGGCGGCCGTCCTCACGTACGAGGGTGGCGAAGATGTGGATGTGGTCGTCGGCGTGGCGAACTGCGGACCACCGGCACCCGGCGTCGTCTGTGCCGCCGGAGTCGATGCCGGTGGCTGCCACGATGCGGCGGGAGATGTCGCCCCACTCCTCGTCGCTCAGGACGCGGTCGGTGGCTGCCGCGCGGACACAGTGCCGCACGTGCCGGTCGGGCCGCTGGTCTGCGTCGAGCAGGTGCAGTGGCTGGTCGAGAAGCCGCTGGAGGTCTTCCTTCGTCGCGGAGGGGCCGGGTGCCATCAGGCAGTCGAAGGAGGCGACCAGGTGCGGACCGACGTGCTCTTCGCGGGCGCCCTTGCCGTAGAGGTAGTTGAGCAGCCCGCGGGTGCTGCTGCCTTGCTTGTGGATGCGGGGGATCAAGCGGTCTCGTCTTTCTGGCGGTTGTTGATCCGCTCGACGGCCGCCCGGGTGGCGGTGGCCGCGCGGCGGACGTCGGCGAGGGTTTCCTCGATGTGGGTGACGTCGCCGCCCGAATTGAGGGTCTTGGCCATCTGGTTGAGGTTGCTGCCGGCCCAACCGAGATTTCGGCCGGTCGTAAACAGCTCGGTGAGGATGTCGTGGTCGGCGGCGATAGCTGCGGCGGTGCGGGTCTGGTCGCGGGCGGCGGCCAGGGCGGAATGGGCGAGGAATCCGGCGATGCTCATGCCGACTGCGTCGGCGCCGGCCTGGATGATGCTGTGTTCGCGTTCGTTGAGGCGGACGCTCTGGGCGGGGCGCTGTTTTGTGACGCGGGCGCGATTTTCCCTTGGGCCGACGCTTGCGGACGGCCGTACCTGGCTGCGATCCGCCCTCGGTCGCAGCCCTCCCGACCGGCGCCCCATGGCGCTGGTCGGTCCCCCTGCGGGGGAGTGTCCGAACCTCCAACTTGCTCCGCTTTGGGCTGGCGTGGCTTGGGGCAGGTTCTGGTTTCCTGGGCTGTTGGTGCATGAATCCTGCATGGAGAGCAGCTCCTGATAGGGGAGGAAAGAGCACACCAGGCCGACGGACGGGCAGCAGGCCCGCCTCCCGCTGGTTCGGGCGGAGAGCGGCGGGGGAGGGCTGTGCGCGCCTGGAGTAGCGCCGGGAATGAGGCGGGGCCGTGGACCGGACGACGTTGCTGGTCCACAGGTCCCCGTGGGGGCGTTCGGGGTTGACCGGATATCCGGTCAACCCGTCGGGATGCTGGTCCCGGCGCCCTGCTCTGCAGCTAGGCGGGTCTTGAGTTCGGTGAGCCGGTCTTCGGAGATGGTGAGTTCCGCCTTGCGGATGGCGTTCCGCAGCACGGCGCGGGTGGCTGTTCCATGCATGGCGACGGCCCTGCGGCCGATCGCGAGAAGTTCGTCCATTTCGGCGCCGGGAGGACGCCCGTAGCGTTGCGCCGCGGGGACGTCGTCCTCGGGGGACGGCTCGGTGATCTCGCGAGCAGGGGCCGAATCGTGCAGAGGGAGTTGGTTCTGCACGGATCGAGGAGGCAGGATCTCGGAACGAGGGCCGGAGCCGGGTTCTTCCGTGGCTCCCTCGCTCTCCCCGACATAGCCGCCACCCTGCTGGCTGCGCCATGGCTTCGTCGTCTCGCCGCGACATATCGCGCCCTCATCCAATGCGGAAGCAGTCCAAGGGGATGCCAGCTCGATTATGGCGAGCGCCGTCGCGTGACGGCGAACGGCGAGCTGCTGCAGCAGCACTTCGCGCTGGCGCTGGCCGACTCCCACCCACGCCCGGATCTCGGCGCGGATCGCTTCCGTCACACCGTGGCGCGGTGTCATTAGCAGCCTCGTCCCATCAGGCAACAGGCCCGCGCCGACAAGCACGTGGACGGCGTTGCGTGAACGCGAGCGTTCCTGCAGCTTCTTGGCCGCCGCCTCGCCTTCGACCCGGGTCGGGGTGAGCGTGAACTCCTCGACCTCCGGGGTCGGATAGACCTTGGTGAACCCGGCGACGATATGCCCTTCCACCCGCCACAGGCCGACCTGGACGAGGTCGATGTCGATGCCCATCTCCGAAAGCCAGACGACGGAGTGGGTGACCTGCTTGGGGAAGTCGGCGGCGATGATCACCTGCCGAGGCCGCTGGAGCAACGCCGGGCTCCACTCCCCGTCCACGTGGTCGAGCAGCCGCTGCCTGCACGCGCCGATGTCGAGGGTCTGCCCCCTGCGCGACAGGAAGTCGCGGTGCGCCTGGGTGAGGGTGTCGAGGTCGAAGCGGGACACCAGGGCGGCGTAGGTGATCGCCTGGAGGTGCACGTCCCGGTCGGCCGTCCCCCGCTTCAGCTCGACCACGACGAGGCGCCCTGTCGCATCCAACCCGAGCACGTCCAGCCGGTCGCGGGCCGGTACTCCGTCGGTGTCGGCCCACCGGTCGCACTCCGCGGTGATCACGAGCACTGACTCCCCGAGCACCTGGGGATGGGCGATCACCTATTCCTGGAGGTGCTGCCGCTCCAGCAGGCTCTCGGCGGCGAGCCCGATGTGCGATCTCGGCGTGGCCGTCCGGCCGTCCACGGTGAAGAGATGATCCACGATACCCCCTCGTGCGCCCGGCGCGGTGAGTCGGACGCCCAGAGCGTACGCGGGCGGGGTCCCTCTACGAGGGCTATCTCGCCGAATCGTAGAAATGCCGAACTGCTTCGGGAGCCAACGGGGAGCCGGATTCCGAGATCGGCTCCCAAACGGCTCCCAAGACGCCCCCGGAAACCACTCAGGGGCCTGATCCACTAAGTGGATCAGGCCCCTGACCTGGTGTTTCAGCTGTCGGGGTGGCGGGATTTGAACCCACGACCTCTTCGTCCCGAACGAAGCGCGCTGCCAAGCTGCGCTACACCCCGATGTCCACCGATTGTCCCGGCGACATCGATAACCTTAGCCCACCTGCGCCCGGAGGCGAAATCCGGTTTCTGCCGCCGGGCGGGAGCCTCAGTCGCGGGGGGTCAGCGTCAGCAGGGTGGCCTCGGGCGGGCAGGCGAAGCGGACCGGGGTGTAGCGGTTCGTGCCGCAGCCCGCCGAGACGTGGAGGTAGGCGCGCTGGTCGCCCACCGTGTGGCCGGAGAGGCCCCGCGCCCGGTCGGTGTCCAGGTCGCAGTTGGTGACGAGGGCGCCGTAGAAGGGGATGCGGAGCTGCCCGCCGTGCGTGTGGCCGGCCAGGATCAGGGGGTAGCCGTCGGCCGTGAAGGCGTCCAGGGAGCGCAGGTACGGGGCGTGGACGACGCCGACCGAGAGGTCCGCCCCCGTCTCGGGGCCGCCCGCGACCTCGGCGTACCGGTCCCGCTTGATGTGGGGGTCGTCCAGGCCGGTGAAGGCGATCTCCAGCCCGTCGGCCTTGAGCCGGCCCCGGGTGTTGGAGAGGTTCAGCCAGCCGGCCTCGTCGAAGGCGTCCCGCATCGGCTCCCAGGGGTTGTGGACGACGCCGACCGCCGGTGCGTTTCCGTTGAGCCCGTGCTTGCCCTGCGTCTTCTCCAGGAGATAGCGGACCGGGTTGCGGAGCTTCGGGCCGTAGTAGTCGTTCGAACCGAAGACGTAGACCCCGGGGAACTCCATCAGCGGGCCGAGCGCGTCGAGCAGCTCAGGCACCGCCTCCGGGTCGGAGAGGTTGTCGCCGGTGTTCACCACGAAGTCCGGGCGCAGACCCGCCAGCGACTGCAGCCAGGCGCGCTTCTTGCGCTGGCCGCTCACCATGTGGATGTCCGAGACCTGGAGGACGCGCAGGGGGCGCGCCCCCTGCGGGAGTACGGGAATCGCGATCCGGCGGAGGCGGAACGAGCGGGCCTCGAATCCGGCCGCGTACACGAGGCCGGCGGCACCGGCCGCTGCGCCGACTGCCGTGACTTTCAGGGGTACTCCGTAGCGTGCGCGCATGTTCCCATCGTCGCAGAAATGCCGCGGTGGGACGAAAACAGGAGGGCGGCGGGTGCCCGGTACCTGACACAATCGACGCATGACCACGCTCAAGTCCAAGCTCAAGGAAGACCTCACCACGGCCATGAAGGCGCGTGACGAGCTCACCTCGTCCACCCTCCGCCTCACCCTGACCGCGATCACCAAGGAAGAGGTCAGCGGCAAGACGTCGCGCGAGCTCTCCGACGACGAGGTCCAGAAGGTGATCGCCAAGGAGGCGAAGAAGCGCCGTGAGGCGGCCGAGGCCTTCGCGCAGGGCGGCCGGGCGGAGCAGGCCGAGCGGGAGAAGGCGGAGGGCGAGCTGCTCGACGCGTACCTGCCCAAGCAGCTCTCCGACGACGAGCTGGACGTGATCGTCGCGCAGGCCGTGCAGGAGGCGAGGAGCGCCGGCGCGGAGGGCCCCCGGGCCATGGGCGCCGTCATGAAGATCGTCAACCCGAAGGTGGCCGGGCTCGCCGACGGCGGCCGGGTCGCCGCCACGGTGAAGAGGCTGCTCGCGGGCTGAAGGACCGACGCGTGAAGGAGGGGCGCCCCCGGCCGGGGGCGCCCCTCCTTCGTCATGACGACTCCCGACTCCCGACTCCCGACTCACGACTCCCGATTCGTGGTTCGTGAATCGCGAGGCGAGGACTCATGAATCACGACGACGCAGCCTCTCGCGACGCCCCAGGACGGCGTCATGACGATGCCATGGCCGCTCTTGCGACCATGGCATCGTCATGACGGCGGCTGCCGCGAGCCGATCAGGGCCCCTTCGCGCGGCCCCGACCGGTCAGTGACCGTTGCCGCCGCCACGACCGCCGCCGTGGTTGCCGCCGATCATGCCGGGCGGCAGGGTGATGCCGCCGATGGGGTCGGTGCCGGGCTTCTCGTTGTCGTCGCCCGTGTCCTGGTCGCCGCCGTCCTTCTCCTTGTCCTTCTCCTTCTCCTTGGCGCGCGGCACCGAGACGGGGTTGAAGGACGGGGTCTCGGAGGCGTTCAGCGCGCCGGTCATCGCGGTCCGCCAGATGGGCCCGGGCAGGCAGCCGCCGCAGACCTTGTCGTAGTACTGGCCACCGATGGTGATGTCGTACATCGGCACCTTCTTGCCGACGTCCGCGCCCACCCACACGGCGGTGGACAGGTTCGGGGTGTAACCGACGAACCAGGCGTCCACGCGGTCGTTGGTCGTACCGGTCTTGCCCGCGTTGTCGCGGTCGGTCAGGCCGGCCTGGGTGCCGGTGCCGTCCTCGACCACGCCCTTGAGCATCTGGTTGACGGTGTCGGCCGTCTTCTCGCTCATCGCCCGCGAGCAGGAGGACTTGGGGACGTCGACCTTCTTGCCGTTCGCGTCCGTGATGGCCTCGATCGCGACCGGCGTGCAGAACGTGCCGCGGTTGGCGAACGTCGCGTACGCGGCCGCCATGCCGAGCGGGGTGCTCTCCGTGCCGCCCAGCGTGATCGACGGGTTGCTGTCCGAGACGGGCTTGCCGTCACCCCGCTCGTAGCCGAGCTTCTTCGCCATGGTGACCGTCTCGCACAGCCCGGCCTGCTGCTCCAGCTTGGCGAAGTAGGTGTTGATCGACTTGCCGAGCGCGCTCGTCATGTCGAAGGCGCCCTTCTCGGACTCCATCTCGTTCTGGAGGTCCCAGTTCCCGTTTCCGGCGGGTGCCCCCTTGCAGTTCCGGAAGGAGTTCATCGGCACCGAGAGCTTCCAGTCGGTGCTGTAGCTCTGCGCCGGGCTGATGCCCTTCTCCAGGGCGGCGGCGGCCGTGATCGGCTTGAAGGTCGAGCCGACCTGGAAGCCGTAGGTGCTGCCGCCCATCTTGTTGCTGACGCCGAGGTTGAGGACTGTCTCGTTCTTCTTCTGGTCCAGCCCGTACGGCCTGGACTGGCCCATCGAGAGGATCTTGCCGGTGCCGGGCTCGACCTGGACCACCGACGCGGCGACCTTGTCGTCCTTGTTGACCCTGGAGGTCGCGGCCTCGTTGGCCGCTTCCTGGGCGCGCGGCGACAGCGTCGTCCTGATGGTCAGGCCGCCGAGGTTCCACAGCTTGGTGCGGTCCTCCGCGGTCTTCCCGAACGCGGGGTCCGAGAGGATCGTCTTGCGCACGTAGTCGCAGAAGAACCCGGCGCCGCTGACGGACGTGATGCAGCCGTTCTTCGGCTTGCGGACCTTCAGCTCCAGCGGCGAGGCGATGGCCTCGTCGGCCTCGCTCCTGGAGATGCTGCCGACGGCCGCCATGCGCTGCAGCACGGTGTTGCGACGCTTGGTCGCCTCTTCCGCGTCGTTGACCGGGTCGTACCGGGTCGGCGACTGGACGAGGCCGGCCAGCATCGCGGCCTCCCCGACCTTGAGGTCCTTGGCGTGCTTGGAGAAGTAGCGCTGGGACGCGGCCTCGACCCCGTAGGCCTGCTGTCCGAAGAACGTGATGTTGAGGTAGTTCTCCAGGATCTTCTTCTTGCCGAGCTCTTCCTCCACCTGGATCGCGTACTTGAGCTCCCGGACCTTGCGGCCCATGGTCTGCTGCGTGGCCTCCGCGACCTTGTCCGGGTCGTCGCCCGCCTCCTCGACGAAGACGTTCTTCACGTACTGCTGGGTGAGCGTCGAGGCGCCCTGCGCCGCGCCGCCCTCCTGCACGTTGCGGTTCATCGCGCGCAGGATGCCCTTGAGGTCCACCGCGCCGTGCTCGTAGAAGCGCGAGTCCTCGATCGCGATGATCGCGTCCTGCATGTACGGGGAGATGTCCTTGAGCGGGACGACGGTGCGGTCACGCGAGTACACCGTGGCGATCGCGCCGCCCTCGTTGTCCAGGATCGTGGTCCGCTGGCTCAGCGGCGGTGTCTTGAGGTTGGAGGGGATCTCGTCGAATCCCTCGACTGTCCCCTTGGCCGCGAGCCCGAGTGCGCCGGCGGCCGGCAGGGCGATGCCCGCCAGCACAGCTCCGGAGAGCGCGGCGACACCGAGGAACTTGGCGGCCTGCTGGGTCGTCGTCAGACCCCCGCCTGAGCGCTTCTTTGGCATGGGGGCAGCCTACGTTCTCATTCGCCGGACACGCGTATAGGCCTTGGCCTAAGCTGCTCTCAACTGTCACAGCAGTCCGATGGCGTATCAACCCCCGTGCATGGCCCTCAATGGAATTCAGCCACCCACCGAGGCGCTCCCGAATTCGCCTTGCGTGTCACTGAATGTCCGTTGTGAATTGAGGTTTCCGTCCCTTTGTGGGCGGGATGGTGACGTATGTCCTCACGTCACTCCTCTGGGTGATCTACCGCGTACGCATAGTCCGTTCGGGCCATCCAAGATTGGGCCCGAAGGGGGTGTTGTGCTGTCGCCACCTTCCGTAACGTCCTCAACTGGCAGCGGTGAATATGCCGCTGCCGCCGTGGGGGAGCCTCGATTCGGGAGAGGACGGCGCCGGCATGGGCTGGGTAACCGACTGGAGTGCGCAGGCAGCCTGCCGCACTACCGATCCGGATGAATTGTTCGTACAAGGGGCAGCGCAGAACAGGGCCAAGGCGGTGTGCACCGGATGCCCGGTGCGGACCGAGTGCCTGGCCGACGCGCTGGACAATCGCGTCGAGTTCGGCGTGTGGGGCGGGATGACGGAACGGGAGCGCCGCGCGCTGCTGCGCCGACGGCCGACCGTCACGTCCTGGCGCCGCCTGCTGGAGACCGCGCGCAGTGAGTACGAGCGGTCCACGGGCATGCTGCCCGCAGCGGTGGGCCTGGACGACGAACTGCACGACGACGAGATGCACGAGACGTACGCCGCCGTGGGGTAGGCGCCGCGACACCGGCCGTCCGTGGGGCGGCCCGGGAGCGCACGGAGCGCTCCCGCACAGCTCAGGCCGGGGCGGAAGCCGAACCGGTCGCGAGCAGTTCCCCGATGGCCCTGAGGCCGGAGAGGTCGTGCACGTCACCGGGCAGCGCGGACACCTCGGCCACCGGGACCTCGGGGTGGAGCGTGGTGAAGCGGTCGCGCGTGTGCTGTTCGCGCGCGACGACCTGCATCCGCTCGGCGTGCAGCCGCAGCAGTCCTGCGGTCAGCTGCTCGACGGATACCTCGGCCGGTACGGAGTCCGGGGCGGGCTTGTCCGGACCGTCCGCGTCCGTACATGGCACGGACGGGTCAGACGACTTCCGGCCACGGCCGTGCGGTTCCGAGGTGCGCGGTGTCCGGTCGTGCTGGGGCGGCTCCTGCTGTGACGGCTCGTGCGGTGCGGGCTCGTTGCTGTGCTCGGGGGAGGGGGGTGACTCCGGGTCTTCGGGAGAGGTGGCGGCCACCGGGTCCGCCGGGTCACCAAGGCCAGCCTTCCCGCCCGCCTGATCCACAATGCCGACGCCCTCAAGATTTTCTGCGGCCGCCAGTGCCCGCTCCTCGGAGAGCCGGGAGGCCTCGCTGCCGTGCACGCGGTTGAGGACCAGGCCGGCCAGCGGCATCTCCTCCGCGGCCAGCCGTTCCACGAAGTACGCGGCCTCACGCAGCGCGTCCCTCTCAGGGGTCGCCACCACGAGGAACGCCGTGCCGGGCGCCTGGAGCAGCTTGTACGTCGCGTCGGCCCGGGTACGGAATCCGCCGAACATCGAGTCCATCGCCGCGACGAAGGTCTGTACGTCGCGCAGGAACTGCCCACCGAGCAGCTTGCCGAGCGTCCCCGTCATCATCGACATCCCGACGTTGAGGAATTTCATCCCCGCCCGTCCGCCGATCTTCGCCGGGGCGATCAGGAGCCGGATGAACTTCCCGTCCAGGAACGAGCCGAGACGTTTCGGCGCGTCCAGGAAGTCCAGCGCGGAGCGGGACGGCGGGGTGTCGACGATGATCAGGTCCCACTCGTCGCGCGCCCTCAGCTGCCCGAGCTTCTCCATCGCCATGTACTCCTGCGTGCCCGCGAACCCGGCCGACAGCGACTGGTAGAAGGGGTTCTCCAGGATCGCGCGGGCCCGCTCGGCATCCGTGTGCGCCTCGACCGTCTCGTCGAAGGTGCGCTTCATGTCGAGCATCATGGCGTGCAGCTCGCCGTCGCCCTCGATGTCCTCGACGCGGCGCGGGATGTTGTCCAGCCGGTCGATGCCCATCGACTGGGCGAGCCGTCGGGCCGGGTCGATGGTGAGGACGACGACCTTGCGGCCGCGCTCGGCCGCCCGTACGCCGAGTGCCGCCGCCGTCGTGGTCTTGCCCACGCCGCCGGAGCCGCAGCAGACGACGATGCGGATGTCCGGGTCGTCCAGGAGGGCGTCGGTCTCCAGTCCCGGTGCGATGTCCGTGTCCACCGTCATGACCCCACCCCTCGTCCGGAGCCGTCCCGCTTCCCGCCCCGGGGCTTCTGCCCCGCCGCGTCCGCGGTCCCGTCGCCCACACCCTGTTTGCGAAACTCCTGCGCCAGCTCCTCCAGAGCGGCCGGGGTGACGCCCTCGCCCATCAGCGGGAGCTCGGCCATGGGCAGCCCCAGCCCGGCCAGCACCGCGCGCTGCTCCCGTTCGAGGCCGACCCGCTGGGCGTGTTCGGCGGCCTGTGCGACCAGGGGGCGTACCAGCGCGGCTGAGCCCGTCACCCCGGCGCGGGTGAGCGTCTTCGCGATCTCCTTGCGGCGGCCGCCGGACGCGGTGCGCAGCGCGTCCTCGTCCAGCAGGTGCGGCCGCACCATGTTCACGACGACCCGGCCCACGGGCAGTTCGGCGGCCCGCAGCTCGGCGATGCCGTCCGCGGTCTCCTGGACCGGCATCTCCTCCAGGAGTGTCACGAGGTGCACCGCGGTCTCGGGGGACTTCAGGACCCTCATCACGGCCTGCGCCTGATTGTGTATCGGGCCGATCCGCGCCAGCCCCGCCACCTCGTCGTTCACGTTGAGGAAGCGGGTGATGCGGCCGGTGGGGGGCGCGTCCATGATCACGTGGTCGTAGACGAACCGGCCCTGCCTGTCCTTGCGGCGCACGGCCTCGCAGGCCTTGCCGGTCAGCAGGACGTCCCGGACCCCAGGGGCGATGGTGGTGGCGAAGTCGATCGCGCCGAGCTTCTTCAGCGCCCGGCCCGCGCTGCCGAGCTTGTAGAACATCTGGAGGTAGTCCAGGAGGGCGCGCTCCGCGTCGATCGCCAGCGCGTGGACCTCGCCGCCGCCGGGTGCCACGGCGATCCTGCGTTCCTCGTAGGGGAGTGGTCCGGAATCGAAGAGCTGGGCGATGCCCTGTCTGCCCTCGACCTCGACGAGGAGAGTGCGCCTGCCCTCGGTCGCGAGGGCTAGCGCGAGTGCGGCGGCGACCGTGGTCTTACCGGTCCCGCCCTTGCCGCTGACGACCTGGAACCTGCTCACGTCTTCGAGCCTAACCAGTCGGCAGGCAGGCTACGCACGAGGCCGCGTGTGCCAGGCATTACAGTCGGCTCATGACCAAGTGGGAATACGCGACCGTGCCCCTTCTCGTGCACGCGACCAAGCAGATTCTGGACACCTGGGGCGAGGACGGCTGGGAGCTGGTCCAGGTCGTTCCCGGCCCGAACAACCCCGAGCAGCTCGTGGCCTACCTGAAGCGGGAGAAGGCGTAGTGGCGGGCGCCGTCGAGGCGAAGCTGGCCGAGCTCGGCCTGACGCTCCCCGACGTCGTACCGCCGCTGGCCGCCTACCAGCCGGCCGTGCGGTCCGGGCCGTACGTCTACACCTCCGGCCAGCTCCCGATGGTGGACGGCAAGCTCGCGGTGACCGGCAAGGTCGGTGCCGAGGTGACGGCGGACGAGGCCAGGGAACTGGCGAAGACCTGTGCGCTGAACGCCCTGGCGGCCGTGAAGTCGGTCGCCGGTGACCTGGACCGGATCGCCCGCGTCGTGAAGGTCGTGGGCTTCGTCGCCTCCGCCTCCGACTTCACCGGGCAGCCGGGCGTGATCAACGGCGCGAGCGAGCTCCTGGGCGCGGCCCTGGGCGACAAGGGCGTGCACGCCCGCAGCGCCGTGGGCGTCGCGGTGCTGCCGCTGGACGCGCCGGTGGAGGTCGAGATCCAGGTCGAGCTCGTCGACGCCTGATCTCCGCTCCCTTCGGTCCCGCCCGGTCCCGCGACCGGGCGGGATCATGCGTGTAAGGGGCAGAGACCGCGTCCGGGACCTCTCGAACATCGGCGCGGTTCCGGATAGCCTCCGGCCATGCCCAACGGTCAGTGGTACCCACCGGAATGGCCCGCCCGGATCCGGGCCCTCGACAGCGGCGAGCTGACGGCCGTGACCCCCAGGCGCGCCGCCACGGTGATGCTGCTCAGGGACGACGCCCCGGGGCCGGGAACCACCGGTCCGGCCGTCCACATGCTGCGCCGGCGGACGTCCATGGCCTTTGCCGGCGGGGCGTACGCCTATCCGGGTGGCGGGGTCGACCCGCGCGACGACGACCGGCTCGTGCGCTGGGCGGGGCCGTCCCTGGAGAGCTGGGCCGCACGGCTCGGCGTCGGTACGGCGGCGGAGGCCCAGGCCGTCGTCTGCGCGGCCGTCCGCGAGACGTACGAGGAGGCCGGCGTGCTGCTGGCCGGACCGACCGCGGGCACCGTCGTGAGCGACACCACGGGCGCCGACTGGGAGGCCGACCGCGAGGCGCTGGTCGCCAAGGAGCTGTCCTTCGCCGGGTTCCTGGACCGCCGCGGCCTGGTCCTGCGCTCCGACCTGCTGGCCGCGTGGGCCCGCTGGATCACCCCGGCCTTCGAGCCGCGGCGCTACGACACCTGGTTCTTCGTGGCCGTGCTCCCGCAGGGGCAGCGCACCAGGAACATCTCCACCGAGGCCGACCGCACGGTGTGGATCCGGCCCGGCGACGCGGCCGACGGCTACGACAGGGGTGACCTGCTGATGATGCCGCCCACCGTGGCCACCCTGCGGGCACTGAGGCCGTACGGGACGGCCGCGGAGGCGCTGGAGGCGGCGGAATCCCGGAGCCTGGCTCCCGTACTGGCAGAGGCCCGTATGGAGGGCGACGAGCTGGTGCTGACCTGGCCGGGGCACGACGAGTTCACCCGGCACGTCCCGGCGGCCGGCGGCGCCGACGGGGACCCCGCATGAGCGACGCGGCCGCACTGCCCGGGCAGCCCCGCGGCGGGGTCCTCTCCGGGCCCGCCACCACCCGGACCGTCAACGTCCTGGCACCCAACGCCTCGGCCATGACGCTGGACGGCACGAACACCTGGATCGTCGCGGAACCGGGCTCCGGCCTCGCGGTCGTGATCGACCCCGGGCCGCTCGACGACGTGCACCTGCGGGCCGTCGTCGACACCGTGGAGAGGGCGGGCAGGCGTGTCGGCCTCACCCTGCTCACCCACGGGCACCCCGACCACGCGGAGGGCGCCGCCCGGTTCGCCGAGCTCACGGGGACCAAGGTGCGCGCCCTGGACGCGGCGCTGCGCCTGGGCGACGAGGGGCTCGCGGCCGGCGACGTGATCACCACGGGCGGGCTCGAACTCCGGGTCGTCCCCACCCCGGGGCACACCGCGGACTCGCTCTCCTTCCACCTGCCGGCCGACCGGGCCGTGCTGACGGGCGACACGGTCCTCGGGCGGGGCACCACCGTCGTCGCGCACCCGGACGGGCGGCTGGGCGACTACCTGGACACCCTGCGCCGGCTGCGCTCGCTGACGGTCGACGACGGGGTGCACACGGTGCTGCCGGGGCACGGGCCGGTGCTGGAGGACGCGCAGGGCGCCGTCGAGTTCTACCTGGCGCACCGCGCGCACCGCCTGGCCCAGGTGGAGACGGCCGTGGAGGCGGGGCACCGCACCCCCGCCGAGGTGGTGGCCGCGGTGTACGCGGACGTGGACCGCTCCCTCCGGCCGGCGGCGGAGCTGTCGGTGCGGGCCCAGCTGGAGTACCTGGCCGAGCACGGCCTGATCTGACCGGCCGGTCCCGTGCGGAAGGCCCCGCCCGAGGGCGGGGCCTTCCGGTGTCGGTGGGGCGTCAGCGGGAGCGCTTCGCCAGCCGCTCCACGTCCAGCAGGATCACGGCGCGCGCCTCGAGCCGCAGCCAGCCGCGGCCCGCGAAGTCCGCGAGCGCCTTGTTGACGGTCTCGCGGGAGGCGCCGACCAGCTGGGCGAGCTCTTCCTGGGTCAGGTCGTGGACGACGTGGATGCCCTCCTCGGACTGCACGCCGAAGCGGCGCGACAGGTCGAGGAGTGCACGGGCGACGCGTCCCGGTACGTCGGAGAAGACCAGGTCGGACATCTGGTCGTTGGTCTTGCGCAGCCTGCGGGCGACGGCGCGCAGCAGCGCGGTGGCCACCTCGGGGCGCGCGTTCAGCCAGGGCTGGAGGTCTCCGTGGCCGAGGCCGAGGAGCTTGACCTCGGTGAGCGCGCTCGCGGTCGCGGTGCGCGGGCCCGGGTCGAAGAGCGACAGCTCACCGATCAGCTCGCCGGGGCCGAGGACGGCCAGCATGTTCTCCCGTCCGTCGGGAGAGGTGCGGTGGAGCTTCACCTTGCCCTCGGTGACCACGTACAGGCGGTCGCCCGGGTCGCCCTCGTGGAACAGCGCGTCACCGCGCGCGAGGGTCACCTCACTCATCGAGGCGCGGAGCTCCGCGGCCTGCTCGTCATCGAGCGCCGCGAAAAGCGGGGCGCGCCGCAGAACGTCGTCCACGAGTTCTCTCCTTGTCGGCCTGTTCAGGGAAGCGTCGTTTCCATGATGCCGGACGGTAAAACCGTGCGATCGATCACAAACCAGTTTGACGCACGGGCGTGCCGGACCCTACGGCAGGGGGCCGATCGGGCGTGGATACGTGGTGACCGGGGCGGATGTCAGCCCCGGGCCCTAGGCTGGCCGGGTGTCCGGTACGCCGGTGAGAGCGCAGGCCAAGGGGGCTGATGGGGTGTCGGAAGGCAGGGATTCCGCTGTGGGCGAACAGACTGTACGAAGTGTGAAGAAAGCCGCGAAACGCTCGACGGGAGCGGCGTCGGGCAAGCCCGCGAAGCAGGAGTCGCACCTGGCGATGGTCCGTCGCGCCCGCCGGATCAACCGCGAGCTGGCCGAGGTCTATCCGTACGCCCACCCCGAGCTGGATTTCCGCAATCCCTTCGAGCTCCTGGTGGCCACGGTCCTCTCCGCCCAGACCACCGACCTGAGGGTCAACCAGACCACCCCCGCGCTCTTCGCCGCCTACCCGACGCCCGAGGACATGGCCGCCGCCGTTCCCGAGAAGCTGGAGGAGATCATCCGGCCGACCGGTTTCTTCCGGGCCAAGGCGCGGTCACTCATGGGGCTGTCGGCCGCCCTGCGGGACGACTTCGGCGGTGAGGTCCCCGGCCGGCTGGCGGATCTCGTGAAGCTGCCAGGCGTCGGGCGCAAGACGGCCAACGTCGTCCTCGGCAACGCGTTCGGCGTGCCCGGCATCACGGTGGACACCCACTTCGGGCGGCTGGTCCGCCGGTGGAAGTGGACCGAGCAGGAGGACCCGGAGAAGGTCGAGGCGGAGATCGCAGCGATCTTCCCGAAGAGCGAGTGGACGATGCTCTCGCACCGCGTCGTCTTCCACGGCCGGCGCATCTGCCACTCTCGCAAGCCCGCCTGCGGCGCCTGCCCGATCGCCTCCCTCTGTCCCGCCTACGGGGAGGGGGAGACGGACCCCGAGAAGGCGAAGAAGCTCCTGAAGTACGAGATGGGCGGCTATCCGGGCCAGCGCCTCAGCCCGCCCCCGGACTACCCGGGCAGCCCCGCGCCGCCGCTGGGAGCCGGATGAGCGGCGGTCCTGCCCGGGCGCCCCGGCGGAGCGCGGTCGGCGAGGCCCCCACCGGGCCGCGGGGCGGGTCCGTGCGGAACGAAATGGCCGACGACAGGCGTTGGAACGACGGGGGTGCCCATGACGCACGCACAGAGCACACGGGCCGCGGCCGACGCGGCCACCACGGGGACGGGCGCGCCGGACGACGGCACGCTCACCGTCTCGGCCGAGGGCCTGCCCGGCTGGCTGGAGCCCGTCGCCCGTGCGGCACGGACCGTCCGGGCCACGCAGCTCAGCCGCTTCCTGCCGCCGGAGAGCGGTGCCGGACGCCAGTCGGCCGTCCTGGTCCTCTTCGGCGAGGGTGAGCGCGGTCCCGAGCTGCTCCTGATGGAGCGTTCCGGCTCCCTGCGCTCCCATGCCGGACAGCCGTCCTTCCCGGGGGGCTCCCTCGACCCCGAGGACGGCGACCACACGACCACCGGGCCGCTCAGGGCCGCCCTGCGGGAGGCCGAGGAGGAGACGGGCCTCGATCCGAGCGGTGTCCAGCTCTTCGGGGTGCTGCCCCGGCTCTACATCCCGGTGAGCGGCTTCGTGGTCACCCCCGTCCTCGGCTGGTGGCGGACGCCCTCCCCGGTGGGAGTCGTGGACCCGGCCGAGACCGCACGGGTCTTCACCGCCCCCGTGGCGGATCTCACGGATCCGGCCAACCGGGCGACGGCCGTCCATCCGAGCGGCCACCAAGGTCCCGCGTTCCTGGTCGAATCCGCTCTGGTCTGGGGATTCACGGCAGGTGTGATCGACAGGATTGTGCACTACGCGGGGTGGGAACGCCCCTGGGACAGGACCAGGCAGGTGCCGCTCGACCGGCGCGCATGACAGGCTGACTCCCGTGCTGCGCTGTTCCGGGCCTGGCCCGGACCCCGTCGAACCGGACGGGCCAGGTGACGAATCTGCGAGGCTATAGACGGTGAACGTGCTGGACATCCTGCTGCTCGTCGGCGCCGTGTGGTTCGCGGTCATCGGCTACCGCCAGGGTTTCGTCGTCGGCATCCTGTCCGTGATCGGTTTCGTGGGCGGCGGTCTCGTGGCCGTCTACCTGCTGCCGGTCATCTGGGACAAGGTGACCGACGGGTCGGAGGTCTCCTCCACCGCCGCCATCGTCGCGGTCGTGATCGTGATCGTGTGCGCCTCGGTGGGCCAGGCGTTCACCACCCACCTCGGCAACAGGCTCCGCCGGCACATCACGTGGTCACCGGCGCGCGCCCTGGACGCCACGGGCGGCTCCCTGGTCAACGTGGTGGCCATGCTCCTGGTCGCGTGGCTGATCGGCTCCGCACTGGCCGGCACGTCGCTGCCGACGCTGGGCAAGGAGGTCCGCAGCTCCTCGGTCCTGCTCGGGGTGTCCCGCGTGATGCCCGATCAGGCCTCCAACTGGTTCACGGACTTCTCGTCCGTCCTGGCGCAGAACGGCTTCCCGCAGGTCTTCAGCCCCTTCGCCAACGAGACCATCACCGAGGTGGAGCCCCCCGATCCGGCACTGGCCTCCAGCCCGGTCGCCACCCGTGCCAAGAAGTCCATCGTCAAGGTCGTCGGCATGGCTCCGGGCTGCGGCAAGGTCCTCGAAGGAACCGGCTTCGTCTTCTCCGAGCGCCGGGTGATGACCAACGCCCACGTGGTCGGCGGCGTCGACGAGCCGACCGTCCAGATCGGCGGCGAGGGCCGGCTGTACGACGCCAAGGTCGTCCTCTACGACTGGCAGCGGGACATCGCCGTACTGGACGTCCCGGACCTGAAGGCCGAGCCGCTGCGTTTCACGGCCCCCGACAAGGACGCGCAGACCGGGGACAGCGCCATCGTCGCCGGCTTCCCGGAGAACGGCGCCTACGACGTACGCTCCGCCCGCATCCGGGGCCGTATCGACGCCAACGGCCCGGACATCTACCACCGGGGCACCGTGCGGCGCGATGTGTACTCGCTGTTCGCGACCATCCGCCAGGGCAACTCCGGCGGCCCGCTGCTCACTCCGGACGGCAAGGTGTACGGGGTGGTGTTCGCCAAGTCGCTCGACGACCCGGAGACGGGTTACGCGCTGACGGCCGACGAGATCCGACAGGACATCGCCCTCGGCAGGTCCGCGGCCCAGCAGGTCGACAGCCAGGGATGCGCGCTCTGAGGCACTGAGCCCGCCTCCGTCCGGGCGCGGGGCCTCCCTCCGGAACGGTGACGCCCGGCTGCGATCGCCCGGTGCGGTGGCCCCCCTCGGGGGCACGGACGTGTCCGGCTGCCGGACGGAGCCCGGGACCCCGGAGGGCACGGGGCGCCGACGGACGGGACCGGGGCGCCTCAAAGGCCGTCGGGTGCCGCGGGCGGAGACGGGGAAGCCGGGGACCACCGGTCGCCGGCGGTGAGACCAGCGGGGCGCAGGGGCCGCCCGTGGTGATCGCCCAGGACGGGCTCCCGGCTACCGACGCCGCTGGTTACTTCCGGCCGGAGGCGGGCCCGCCCCAGGGAGCCGGAGGCCACCGTGCGGGCGGCGTGCACGGGCCCCCGGATCTTGACGGATCCGGGAACCTGCGCGGAGTGTGCCGGCTGTCGTTCCCCGTGTCAGCCACGGGGATGGCGCAGACGCGCCGAGACCCAGCGGGCCCGGCGGTGGAGAATGCGCGGAATACCCAGCCGGAGATCATGGAAATCGCTCACATCGTGCACCCGGCTCCGGGAGCCGCCCCCCTCGTGAATGCTCTGACCAGCAGGAGCGGTCGAGCGGCGGTTGCGTGCTGCGTCATTGAAGTCGCGCGTCCAGCCCATACCCCGACGTCTGCCCGTGACCCAAGGTCGGTAATCGTGCGGGAGTCAGCCAATTGGCTTATGCGGTGGGCACTTGGCTGTTCGTCGGACGAGCGTTCCCGTCGCCTACCGGTCGGGCTCAGGATCCTTGAGCCAGTTGATGAGTTCGGTCGAGAACCCGACCGGATCCTCCTCGTGGGGGAAGTGCCCCAGACCGTCGAAAAGTCGCCACCGGTACGGCGCCTCGACGTACTCGCCGGACCCCGCCGAACTGCGCGTCCGGATCGCCGGATCGAGCGAACCGTGGAGGTGCAGGGTCGGTACGCGCACCGGCCGCTTCATCCGCCGGTTGAACTGGACCCCGTCCGGTCGGGCCAGCGAGCGCACCATCCAGCGGTACGGCTCGATCGAGCAGTGCGCGGTCGACGGGATGCACATCGCACGCCGGTAGACGTCCACGGTGCGGTCGTCGGGGAAGTCAGGGGTGCGCGGCCCCGACCACTCACGGATCATGCGGCCCACCAACGCCGCGTCGTCCGCGACGAGCTGACGCTCCGGGACCCAGGGGCGCTGAAAACCCCAGATGTGCGAACCGGCCCGGGACTGCGCGGGGTCCGACAGCATGGAGGAACGCCAGCGGCGCGGGTGCGGCATCGACGACACCACCAGCCGCCGAACCAGCTTCGGCCGCATCACCGCCGCCGTCCAGGCGAGGTAGCCGCCCATGTCGTGCCCCACGAGCGCGGCGTCCGGCTCGCCGAGGGACCGGATCACACCGGTGACGTCGAGCGCCAGGTTCGCGGGGTCGTAACCCCGCGGCGTACGGTCGCTGCCCCCGACCCCGCGCAGGTCCATCGCGACCGCGCGGTACCCGGCGTCGGCCAGGGCGGTCAGCTGATGGCGCCAGGTCCACCAGAACTGCGGGAAGCCGTGCAGCAGCAGCACCAGCGGTCCGTCGCCCAGCTCGGCGATGTGGAAGCGTGCGCCGTTGGCCGCCACATCGCGGTGGGTCCACGGACCGTCGAGCCGCACGGGGCCGCCGGAACCGGCAGCCGGCCCCAGCGGCCCCACCGGGCCGGATGCGCTGAAATCGGGGTCGGTCATGTGGACGAGCGTGTCACAGAGACCGCCTTGTCCTGGACAGGACGGTTCTCGATGGCCCTGTCCGAGACCGTGCTGCCCTGGGCCTGTTCGATCGCCCGCGCGCCGACGGCCGGCCGAGGGTGCGGCTTGACGCCCTGCAGGACCGCGGCGCTCTGCTTGGCCGAGGCGATGGACTTCTCCGGCGGCTTGACCTTCTTGAACTTGGCGAGTCCGAACAGGGCGAGCAGAATCCCCAGCAGGATGAAGGCGCCGCCGACGATCAGGAACGACCAGGCGAGACCGAGCCCCAGATTGTGGATCCCGTAGGCCGCGGCGAAGCTCAGCACCGGGATCGCGAACAGGATCAGCACACCCGTGACGATGAACGCCACGCTGCCGATCACCCCGCGCTTCACGTCCTGACGCACCTCGGCCTTCGCCAGGGCGATCTCGTCGTGCACCAGCGCGGACATCTCAGCCGTGGCCGAAGCGAACAGCTGTCCGAGACTACGGTCGGTGCTGCCCGCGTAGTTGCCGGGGTCGCTCATCCCTGACTCCCTCTCCTCTTCCGTACATCCGATGTCCGATCATGCCGGACTGTCCGGCTTGCTGCTCGCTGCCCCCGCCTCTTCGGCAAGGCGGCGGTGCTCCGCGGCCTTCCTCTCGTGCACCGCGGCCATGCGCAGGTGGTACTCCGGGTCGTCCTGCTCGTAGACGTCGGGCACCCCCGAGGAGTCCGCGTCGAGTTCCTCGGCCTCGTACAGCGTCCTGTAGGTCCGTACCCGCAGTTTGAGCAGTACACCGGAGAGTACGGCGGCAATCAGGGATCCGACGAGGACCGCGGCCTTGACCTCGTTGATCATGCCGTCGTCGCCGGCGAAGGCGAGTTCGCCGATGAGCAGCGAGACGGTGAATCCGATACCGGCGAGTGTGGCGACGGCGAAGACGTCCGCCCAGGCGAGGTCCTTGTTCAGTTCGGCCTTGGTGAAGCGGGTGACGAGCCAGGTGCCGCCGAAGACACCGATGGTCTTGCCGACGACCAGGCCGAGCACCACCCCGAGCGTTTCGGGCCGGGTGAAGACGCCGGCCAGGGCATCGCCCTTGAGGGTGACACCGGCCGAGAAGAGCGCGAACAGCGGAACCGCGACGCCGGCCGAGAGCGGACGCACCAGGTGCTCGATGTGTTCGCCCGGCGAGCGCGCCTCTCCCTCACGCCTGGTGCAGCGCAGCATGAGCCCCATCGCGACGCCCGCGATCGTCGCGTGGACGCCGCTGTTGTACATCAGCCCCCAGATCGTCAGGGCGAGCGGCAGGTAGATGTACCAACCCCGCACCCCGGTACGCAGCAGTACATAGAACACGGCCAGTCCGGCGAGCGCTCCGCCGAGGGCCAGCAAGTCGATGCTGTCGGTGAAGAAGACCGCGATGATGAGGATCGCGAAGAGGTCGTCGACGACGGCGAGCGTCAGCAGGAAGGCACGCAGTGCGGCCGGAAGCGACGTGCCGATGACCGCGAGGACCGCGAGCGCGAACGCGATGTCGGTGGCGGTGGGGACAGCCCAACCGGAGAGGGAGCCGCCACCCGCCACGGCGGTCACCGTGTAGACGACGGCCGGGACGGCCATGCCGCAGAGCGCCGCCGCGACGGGCAGGGCCGCGGCGCGGGGGTCACGGAGTTCACCGGCGACCAGTTCACGCTTGAGTTCGACGCCCGCGACGAAGAAGAAGACGGCGAGCAGTCCGTCGGCCGCCCAGTGCGACACGGAGAGGTCGAGGCCCAGCGCCTGAGGGCCGAAGTGGAAGCCGCTGACGGCCGCGTAGGCGGCGCCGAAGGTGTTGGCCCAGATCAGCGCGGCGACGGCCGCGACCAGCAGGATGACGCCGCCGACCGTCTCGGTGCGAAGGGCTTCGGCGACGTAGTTGCGCTCGGGGAGGGGCAGCCGGCCGAGCAGAAGGCGGCGGCCGGACGGGGGAACGGGCGGGGCCACGGGGGAGACCTCCGGGTCTGATGACGGCAGTGGTGGCATGGCGGATACACATGCCGACCAGACTTCCCGGCGCCCCTGTGGAGATTTTCTATGTCGTTGTCTTCCCGGTCCTCGCCCTGCGCACCGGCCGGCACGTGAACGTGCCCGAGCGCTGCGCCCGACGAGATCACCACTCTACCTGGGGTACCGGAAACGTATCCGGATCCGGTACCCACCGCCCGGTGGCCGGCCGCGTGTCCGCCGCCCGGCCGGTCATCACCCCGCAGTCAGGCGTGCCCGGGTGTTCTCCGTCCCCCGTGGCAGCCCCCGACTCCGGTCCCGCAGGAAGGGACACCCTTGGCCGTTGCCGGGTGCCCCTTCCTGCCCGCGGGGCGGACCGCCCGTCACTCCGGCGGTCCTGGCCCGGGCGGGGCTAGTCCTCGGAGGCGGCGGAAGGCAGCTGCGTCTGGATGAGAGACATCACCGAGGAGTCCGTGAGCGTCGTGACATCGCCCAGCTCGCGGTTCTCGGCGACATCGCGCAGCAGGCGGCGCATGATCTTGCCCGAACGGGTCTTCGGCAGCTCCGCCACCGGCAGCACACGCTTCGGCTTCGCGATCGGCCCGAGGGTCGTGCCGACGTGATTGCGCAGCTCGGCGACCAGTTCCTCGGAGGCCGTGGCGGTGCCACGCAGGATCACGAACGCGACGATGGCCTGACCGGTCGTCTCGTCGTTGGCCCCGACCACGGCGGCCTCGGCGACCGAGGGGTGCGACACGAGTGCCGACTCGACCTCGGTGGTCGAGATGTTGTGCCCGGAGACGAGCATGACGTCGTCGACCCGGCCGAGCAGCCAGATGTCGCCGTCGTCGTCCTTCTTGGCCCCGTCGCCCGCGAAGTACTTGCCTTCGAAGCGCGACCAGTACGTGTCGATGAAGCGCTGGTCGTCACCCCAGATGGTGCGGAGCATCGAAGGCCACGGCTCGGTGAGGACGAGGTAGCCGCCCCCGCCGTTCGGAACCTCGTTCGCCTCGTCGTCGACGACCGTGGCCGCGATGCCGGGGAGGGCACGCTGCGCCGAACCGGGCTTCGTCGTGGTGACCCCGGGCAGCGGCGAGATCATCATGGCGCCGGTCTCGGTCTGCCACCAGGTGTCCACGATCGGACAGGCGTCGGCACCGATGTGCTTGCGGTACCAGATCCAGGCCTCGGGGTTGATCGGCTCACCGACCGAACCGAGGACACGCAGCGAGGACAGATCGAACTTCGCGGGGATGTCGTCGCCCCACTTCATGAACGTACGGATCGCCGTCGGCGCCGTGTACAGGATCGTGACCCCGTACTTCTGGACGATCTCCCAGAAGCGCCCCTGGTGGGGCGTGTCGGGCGTGCCCTCGTACATGACCTGGGTCGCCCCGTTGGCCAGCGGCCCGTAGACGATGTACGAGTGTCCGGTCACCCAGCCGATGTCGGCGGTGCACCAGTACACGTCGGTCGCGGGCTTGAGGTCGAAGACCGCGTGATGGGTGTACGCCGCCTGGGTCAGGTAACCCCCGGAGGTGTGCAGGATGCCCTTCGGCTTACCCGTGGTTCCCGAGGTGTAGAGGATGAAGAGCGGCTGCTCCGCCTCGAAGGCCTCGGGCGTGTGCTCGGCGGACTGCCTCGCGGTGATCTCGTGCCACCAGACGTCACGGCCCTCGGTCCACGCGGTGTCCTGCCCGGTGCGCCGGACCACGAGGACGTGCTCGACGCTCTCGATGCGGGACACGGCGTCGTCCACGGCCGGCTTGAGTGCCGAGGGCTTGCCACGGCGGTAGCCGCCGTCGGCGGTGATGACGACCTTGGCGTCGGCGTCCTGGATGCGGGCGGCGATGGCGTCCGCGGAGAAACCGCCGAACACCACCGAGTGCGCTGCGCCGATGCGGGCGCAGGCCAGCATCGCTACGGCGGCCTCCGGGATCATCGGCAGGTAGACGGCGACCCGGTCCCCCTTGCCGACACCGAGCTCGGTCAGCGCGTTGGCGGCGCGGGAGACCTCGTCCTTCAGCTCCGCGTAGGTGATGGCGCGGCTGTCGCCGGGTTCACCCTCGAAGTGGATCGCGACCCGGTCGCCGTTGCCCGCCTCGACATGACGGTCCACGCAGTTGTACGCGACGTTGAGCCTGCCGTCGGCGAACCACTTCGCGAAGGGCGGGTTGCTCCAGTCGAGCGTCTCGGTCGGCTCGGTGGCCCAGCTCAGGCGGCGGGCCTGCTCGGCCCAGAAGCCCAGCCTGTCCGCCTCGGCCTGCTCGTACGCCTCCACCGTCACGTTGGCGTTCGCGGCCAGATCGGCAGGCGGTGCGAACCGCCGCTCCTCCTTGAGCAGATTGGCCAGACTTTCGTTGCTCACGACATCTCCCATTCCCAGGGTGTCCGTTGTGTCCCGGGGGACAGCTCATCAGGCCGCGGGCCAGGTGACAAGTGTCTGCCGGAAATTGGTTTAGACCTGTGTCCCGCGCGCGGAGTCACGGGCCCCGCTTCCTCAAGCAGCACTCTGCGATGTGGAAGCGGGACCACAAGGTCTCACGGACCAGGAATGCGAGTGGTTCAGGCGCCCACGGTGCTGCCGGGGGCGACGCGCGGCTCTTCCGTGGCGGGCTCCGCACCCCATACCGCTCCTGGAGCGACCCGGGCGAAGACCTCGTCGGGCCCCGTTCCGGAACTCGCGCCCTCGGTCAGCAGATAGGCCTGGGCCTCACCGACGTGGAAGTACATGCCGTGCAGGTGCAGGGTGCCCGCCTCCAGACGGCGGGCCACCGACTCATGGGTGCGCAGATGTTCCAACTGCTGCACCACATTGGTCAGACACAGCTGTTCCACCGCGTCGGTGGGCAGCCGTCCGGCGATGCGCGCCCAGGAGTGGTGGCGGGAACGCATGCGTTCCAGGCTCGGCAGGCCGTGCCGCAGCCAGCGCCACAGTGGTGTCCGGGGAGTCTCCGGCGGGGCTGCCAGCAGGGCCTGCATGGCCCCGCATCCGGAGTGTCCGCAGATCGTGATGGATTCGACCTCCAGCACATCCACCGCGTACTCGATGGCGGCAGCCACGGATTCGTCGCCGCTCGTCGACTCCCCGGTGCCCGGTGTCGGCACCAGATTGCCGACGTTGCGCACGGTGAAGAGGTCACCCGGGCCGCTCGCTGTGATCATGCTGGTGACCAGGCGGGAGTCCGCGCAGGTGAGGAACAGCTGCGAGGGCCGCTGCCCTTCGGTGGCGAGCCGGGCCAACTCCTCACGGACCAATGGCGCTGTGGTGCGCTGGAACGAACTGAGGCCGCTGAGAAGCCGGTGGGAACCGCGCCGATGGACCTGGGCGCGTTCGGAGCCAGCGGAGGAGGCCGGCTGCGAGAGGGTGTGCGAGGCGACGGCGGTGGTCGTTGCGGCATCCTGTCGCTGGTGATGGCAGTGATGGTTGCGCCACGGCGTCCAGGGCCGGCAGCAGGAGTGGCTCGCGGACGCAGGCTCCGCGATCCGGCCTCCGGAACGCCCGGTGAACTCGATGCGGCCACCCATCGCGGTCTGCACCGCGTACCAGTCCTGGATCGTCTCGTACGCTGCGTGGTCCATGAAGAAGCCGTCCAACTCGACCACGGCGTGGATCCCGTGGGGGAGCCTTCCGAGTACGCGGCTGAGCCGGGGGACGGCAAGGAAGGTCAGCTGGCCGCGTGCGGCCACCAGGTAACGGCCGTCGTCCCGCTCCGTCACGGTGATCCTCGTCCGGGCCAGCCGGTGGAGGGCAACCGCCACCGCCACCACGATGCCGATCGCCACGCCCTTGAGCACCCCGGCCAGGATCACGCCGCTGATCGTCGCGCCGTACACCAGGAACTCCCGGTGTCGGTGGACCTTGCGGATGTGGGCGAAGTTCACCATCTGGATGCCGACGACCATCACCAGGGCGCCGAGCGCCGCCAGCGGGATCCATTCGAGCACGGTCACCAGGAACAAGGCCGCCAGCAGCACCCACACACCGTGCAGCACGGTGGCGGCGCGGCTCTCCGCGCCCGCCCGTACGTTCGCGGAGCTGCGCACGGCACCGCCGGACACGGGAAGTCCTCCGGCCAGTCCTGACACCGCGTTGGCGATGCCCTGGGCGCGCAGCTCCCGGTCGAGGTCGGCCCGCTCGACGGGGGCGGGCGGTGTGGCTCCGGCCTTGGTGGCGGCCGTCGCCCGGTCCGCGGCCAGTTTGTCCACGGCGACCGCGGCGAGCAGCGATTCGAGGCTCGCGACGAGCATGACCGTGAACACCGCCGTTGCCAGCGCGGCCACCGGGCCCTGCGGCAGCTCGGGCAGTGCGTGTGCCCGCCATGACGGGAGGTCCACGCGGGCGATTCCCGGCATGGCGACGGCTGCCACGGCCGTCGCGATGACCACGGCCGCGAGGGCGGCCGGAATTCTGCGGAGTGAGGCGCCGATCCGGCTGGGCAGGCGCGGCCACACGACGAGGAGGAGGACCGTCAGGGCTCCGATGGCGAGGGCGGCGGGTTTGGCCTGCGTGAGGTGCGTGGGGAGCGAGAGGGCGTTGTCGAGTGCTGTGCTCTGCGGGGCTCCGCCGAGCACGATGTGCAGCTGGGCGAGGGCGATGGCCACACCGATGCCCGCGAGCGTGCCGTGCACGATGGCCGGGCTGACAGCGAGGGCGCTGCGCGCGGCCTTCAGCGTGCCCAGCAGGATCTGCAGGAGCCCCGCACCGATGGTGATCGCGCATGTGGTGCGCCAGCCGTAGATCTGGATCAATTCGGCCGTGACCACGGTGAGTCCGGCGGAAGGGCCGCTCACCTGGAGCGGTGTGCCGCCCAGGAGGCCGGCGACGATGCCGCCGATCGCCGCCGAGACCAGGCCGGCGGCCAGTGGGGCGTCCATGGCGACGGCGAGGCCGAGCGACATGGGAACGGCGATGAGGAAGACGGTGATCGACGCGGACAGATCCGCTCCCGAGACGCGGAAACGTCCGCGGTGGGGCGGTGGCGGGCTGTGTGGACGCTTGAGTCCCGAGGCGCGTGAAGAGTGCGGACTACGGGATGAGTGGTCGTTGCGGGTAGGGACGCAGGCAGACATGTTCCCGTCTCCTCCGGGGCAGCGCGGTCGCGGTAAGTGAGTGACGGCGGCCGTGGATCACGGCTTGCGGCGGTGGGGTACAGCGGCGGGATGTTTCAACTCTCCGTAAACGAATCGTAATGGAGAGTAAAGAAAGGTGTCCATGCTTTCGAGCAAATAGCCCATTGAGTCACCCTTTCAAGTGAATAAGCAGCTTTTCATTCGGCTTGTCGTACTGATTCCGATGGGGCTGCGTGTGACGTTGACGGCGCCGTGTCGGCACTTCAACGCACGAATCCTGTGAGGAAGAGGGTGGACGGATGATGGCCGCCACGAAGCGGATCGCACTGGGCGCCGTGGTCACGGCGCTGGTCGCCGGATTGGCCGGCTGCTCGGGTTCGGGGGACGCCAGCCCCGGGCCCGGAGCGG
Source organism: Streptomyces sp. NPDC058008 (assembly GCF_042886395.1). NCBI lineage: Bacteria > Bacillati > Actinomycetota > Actinomycetes > Kitasatosporales > Streptomycetaceae > Streptomyces > Streptomyces sp. NPDC058008. The sequence continues at coordinate 68,579 of NZ_JBHVQX010000013.1, forward strand.
GGAAGGAGTCGGCCCCTTCGGAGGGGAACTCGCCCGCGGCGGCACCGAAGGGAGCGGTCGGCCTCATCGGTGACGGCTCCACCGCCTTCACCGGGACCCAGCCGAAACTCCCCGCGGCCAAGCGTCTCCAGCCGGGCCAGAAGCCGCCGCAGTTCGTGGTGTTCTCGTGGGACGGCGCGGGCGAGGACAGCCAGAAGCTCTTCTCGCACTTCCGCGCGGTCGCGAAGAAGTACGACGCGAAGATGACCTACTTCCTCAGCGGCGTGTACCTCCTGCCGGAGGAGAAGAAGGCGCTCTACGATCCGCCCCAGCACTCGGCGGGCCGTTCCGACATCGGGTTCAACGACACCAAGGGCATTCGCGACACCCTCACCGAGCTGCGCGCCGCGTGGCAGGACGGCAACGAGATCGGCACTCACTTCAACGGGCACTTCTGCGGGCCCGACGGGGGTGTCGGCACGTGGTCGGTCGAGGAGTGGAAGAGCGAGATCAACCAGGCGAAGTCGTTCGTGAAGAGCTGGAAGACCAACACCCCGGCCCTCAAGGGTGAAGCGCCGCTGCCCTTCGACTACGACAAGGAACTGATCGGCGCCCGCACCCCCTGCCTGGAGGGGCAGAAGAACATGGTCGCCGCCGCGCGGACCATGGGATTCCGCTACGACTCCAGCGGCATCGGCAACCAGGTCTGGCCTGCGAAGAAGGACGGGCTCTGGGACCTTCCCCTACAGCTCGTCCCCGTACCGGGGCGAGCGTTCGAGACCCTCTCGATGGACTACAACTTCATGTTCAACCAGTCAGGCACGACGCAGGGCGACGAGGACCAGCACCAGTTCTGGGGCAACCAGATGCGGGACGGCCTGCTCCAGGCGTTCGACCGCGCCTACAACGGGAACCGTGCCCCTCTGATCATCGGCAACCACTTCGAATCCTGGAACGGTGGCACCTACATGCGTGCGATCGAGGAGACGATCAAGACGGTGTGCACCCAGCGCGACGTGCAGTGCGTCTCCTTCCGCCAGCTCGCCGACTGGCTGGACGCGCAGGACCCCGCGACGCTCGCCCGGCTGGGGAAGCTGAAGGTGGGGCAGGCGCCCAAGCCGGGCTGGCCCGCGTTCCTGACGGGAACGGCTCCGGCCGAGCCCGCCGGCAGCTCCGCGCCTGCCCGGCCGACTGAGCAGCCGGCGGACACGGGAGCCGCCGGGAGCGCGGACTAGGCATCACTCCGGGCGCCGCCCCTCCGGGTCAGACCGGCTGGGCGGCCTCCGCTTCCGCGCGGTGCTCGTGCAGGACGAAGGCGGGGTCGACCTGGGCAGCCAGGTCGGCGCCCGTCTTCTCGTTGCCCCAGCTCTCCGCGTTCTTGAGATGGAAGTGGACCATCTGCCGTGTGTAGCGCTCCCAGTCGCGTAGCTCGTAGGAGTCCTCGGCGGCGTTCTGCAGGGCCTGCAGCGCCATTCGGTTGTCCGCCTCCAGCAGGTCGAACGGGGCCGGGCGGCCCTTTTCCATCGTCCGGACCCAGTTGGACTGACCGACCCCCACCAGCAGGTCGTCGCCGACCTCGGAGCGCAGGAACTCGAGGTCGTCCTCGCCCTGCACCTTGTTGCCCACCACCTTCAGCGCGACACCGAAGTCCCGCGCGTACTCCTTGTACTGGCGGTAGACGGAGACGCCCTTCCGGGTCGGCTCGGCGACCAGGAAGGTCATGTCGAAGCGTGTGAACATTCCTGACGCGAACGAGTCCGACCCAGCCGTCATGTCGACGACCACGTACTCGTCCGGGCCGTCGACCAGGTGGTTGAGGCAGAGCTCCACCGCCCCGACCTTGGAGTGGTAGCAGGCGACGCCGAGGTCGGACTCGGCGAACGGGCCGGTGGCCATCAGCCGCACCTCCCCGTCGTCGAGCCGGACCGTGCGGGCGCAGGCGTCGTAGACCGGGTTGTCCTCACGGACGCGCAGGAGCCGGGATCCCTCCCCGGGCGGTGTCGTCTTGATCATCGTCGCGGCGGATGCGATGCGGGGGTTGCTTCCCCGGAGGTAGTCCTTGATCAGGGGAAGCTGGGCTCCCATGGCGGGCAGCGCGGCGGCCTCCGCCTCGTCCAGGCCTAGGGCGGCCCCGAGGTGCTGGTTGATGTCGGCGTCCACCGCGACGACATGGGCTTCATTGGCGGCGAGGTGGCGGATGAAGAGCGAGGACAGCGTCGTCTTGCCGCTGCCGCCCTTCCCCACGAAAGCGATCTTCATGTTCACCTAGGGTAGCGGTGTAATCGCCCAGTGCTGTCATCCTTCGTGAAGAAGGCCACTCCTGGGTGGGATGCGAACCCGGGGCGCGTAGCCTCCCTACTTATGAGTACGACTTCCCCGGACCCGCTTGCCGCCCTGGGTGACCTGCCGGGGGTCACCGATGCGGTGGACTCCGTACGCAAGGCCGTGGACCGCGTCTACGGGCACCGGGTCATGCGGCGTCGCAGTAACGAGGTCACCGCGGAGGCGGCCCTGCGAGGGGCTCGCGGTTCCGCGGCGCTCTCGGGCGCCGACTGGAATCTCGAAGAGGTGCGTCGGCGCACGGACTTCAGCGGCGAGGACGAGGCGCGCACCGTCGGTGCCGCCCTGAGGCTCACTGCGGAGGCCGGGCAACTGCTCTCGATCTGGCGGCAGTCGCCGCTCCGTGTGCTGGCCCGACTGCACCTGGTGGCGGCCGGTGGTGCGACCCCCGACGACGCGGTCGGCAGGCCCCGGCTGACGGGCGAGCCGGTCGACGAGCCGCTGATCGAAGCGCCCCTGCCCGAGGCGGACGAGGTGGCGGGGCGGCTCGAAGGGCTGTCCCGGCTGATCATCGCCGGCAGCTCCGCTCCCGCGCTGGTGACGTCCTCCGTGGTGCACGGTGAACTGCTGGCTCTGCGGCCTTTCGGTTCGCGCAACGGCCTGGTCGCCCGGACGGCTGAGCGGATCGTGCTGATCGGCAGCGGGCTCGACCCCAAGTCGATCTGCCCCGCCGAGGTCGGCCACGCGGAGCAGGGCCGCGCGGCTTACGTCGCGGCCTTCGAGGGGTATCTGTCGGGAAGCCCGGAAGGCATGGCCGCGTGGATCGCCCATTGTGGGCGTTCCGTGGAACTGGGCGTCAGGGAATCCACGGCCGTGTGCGAAGCGCTGCAGCGCGGCGCCGCATGAGCAGGCCCGCCATGGTGGTGTGAGGGCTGCCGGCCGACGCGCCGGTGTAAAGAGTTGCGGCGGTACCGGGTCCGGTACCGCCGCTGGCACGTCCGCCCAGTTACCAAGCGTCCTCGAGATACGCCCATCAGGTCGGGTTCTCTGCCCGTCACCTGGTGCGGCTGGCCCGTAATCGACGGGTCGACGTCGCGTGGGTACCCGGCTTTCATGCGCGGTCCGTGGGGCCTTCTGTGCGTGAAAGGTGATCCTCGCGGATGTCCTTGGTCTCGCGGGCCGTTGACTCCTTTGTACTCCTGGGCCCGGTCAAGCGGAAGGCTTGGCCCCGCTTCTTTACTTTTGCGTTCATATACGGGCGGGTCGGATCTGCCACTCGTGCGGGTGATGGTGGCTCCGTCGTTGAGGGGACGGAGATACCTCGGCATGGGGCTCTGTCAGATGATCGAGTGCTCAGGTGCTCAGGTGCTCAGGTGCTCAGGTGCTCAGGTGCTCAGCGCGGAGGCGCGGCGGCGGTTGGTGTACCAGACCAGTCCGGCCGTCACGGCAGCCGCACCCAGTGCTGCTGCGGCCACGAGAGCCGGCCGAGGCGGCATCGAGAACGCGGGCAGTCGCTGCTTGAGGCGGACGGGTCGGTCGAAGACGAGAATCGGCCACTCCCTGAGGGTGGCCTCGCGCCGCAGGGCGCGGTCCGGGTTGACGGCGTGCGGGTGCCCGACGGACTCCAGCATGGGCACGTCGGTGGCGGAGTCGCTGTACGCGTAGCAGCGCGAGAGGTCGTAGCCCTCGGATTCGGCGAGCGCCCTGATCGCTTCGGCCTTGGTCGGTCCATAGGCGTAGTACTCGATCTCGCCCGTGTAGCAGCCGTCCTCGCCCACGACCATCCGGGTCGCCACGACACGGTCGGCGCCGAGCAGTTCCCCGATCGGTTCGACGACCTCGGCGCCGGAGGTGGAGACGATGACGACATCGCGCCCGGCGGTGTGGTGTTCCTCGATGAGGGTGGCCGCCTCGTCGTAGATGATCGGGTCGATCAGGTCGTGCAGGGTTTCGGCGACGAGGTCCTTGACCTGCTGGACGTTCCATCCCTTGCAGAGCGCTGAGAGGTATTCACGCATCCGCTCCATCTGGTCGTGATCGGCACCTCCGGCGAGAAACACGAACTGGGTGTACGCGGTGCGCAGTACGGCACGGCGGTTGATCAGCCCGCCTTGGTAGAAGGACTTGCTGAAGGTCAGTGTCGATGACTTCGCAATGACCGTCTTGTCCAGGTCAAAGAAGGCTGCTGTGCGCGGTGAGAAGCAGTTTTCCACAAAGGTGAGCATAGGGGCCCGCCATTCGGCGTAAAGTCCGGCGGGTGGGTTTGCCTGAGAAGGTGCTCGGGTACACCATGGAAGTCACGGATCGTTCGCGACCGTGCTAACCCGGTCCGACTCCTCCCCCCCCCGAGTCGGCCGTGGGGACGACCCCCGCTCTCCCCCCCGGCGGGGGTCGTCGCATGTCCGGATGCGTTTTTCGGCCGGGGATCGAGGTGTCCTCTCCCTCGCCCGCATCTGCCTGCTCCTCCTCGTGCTGACGCATCCGATCATGCCTCGTCACCGTGTGTAGCGGAAGGGCTGCGCGGTGAATGTCCCCTGTATGAGGTACCGAGATATTCACAACGCTGGAGTTGTCCACAGTTTTTGAGCAAGATCCACATCTTTTTCCGTGCGGATGCATGTTGATTCCACCCGCGAAGTCCGCGGGTTCCGGAATCGTGCATCTCGGAAGCGTTCGAGATCGACGCGAAACCGTACTGAAGGGACAGCGGAGGGGGCGGAGATCGTGGCTGGATCATTCGCGGACGAAGGTCCGTCGAGCGCTGCGGGACGGCGCGAGGGGCCGTTGATCGTGACCGAGGACGCCGAGCTGCTCGACGATCTGCTCAGGCTGTGCGCGGCGGCCGGTGCGGTGCCTGAAGTGCATCACGGGCCTCCGGGGGAGAGGGCCGGCTGGGAGCGGGCCCCGATGGTTCTGGTGGGCGACGATGCGGCGCGAAGGTGTCAAGGTGTGCCGCGCAGGCCTGGGGTCATGCTCGTCGGACGGGACCAGGACGACCCGGACGTATGGCGCCGCGCCGTGGAGATCGGGGCCGAATATGTGTTGAGGCTGCCCGATTCCGAAGGCTGGCTCGTCGACCAGATCGCCAACGCGGTGGAAGGTGTCGGCCGGTCGGCGCTCACCGTGGGCGTGATGGGGGGACGCGGCGGCTCCGGCGCATCCACGCTGGCCTGCGCGCTTGCTGTGACGGCCGCGCGGTCCGGCCGACGGACCCTGTTGATCGACGGCGACCCGTTGGGTGGCGGGATCGATGTGCTGCTCGGTGGCGAGACCTGTGAGGGCATGCGGTGGCCGGATTTCGCCCGTTCCAAGGGGCGGCTGGGCGGAGGGGCGCTGGAGGAGTCCCTGCCGGCGCTGCACGGGCTTCGGGTGCTGAGCTGGGGCCGGGACGACCAGGTTGTCGTTCCGCCGCAAGCCATGCGGTCGGTGCTCGCCGCGGCTCGCCGACTCGGCGGTGTGGTCGTCGTCGACCTGCCGAGGCGGGTCGACGAGAGTGTGGTGGAGGCGTTGGCGCAGCTGGACGTCGGGCTGTTGGTGGTGCCCGGGGAGCTGAGAGCCGTTGCCGCGGCGCAGCGCGTGGCATCGGCGGCCCGGATGGTCCTCGATGACCTGCGGGTCGTTGCCAGGGGCCCCTACGCGGCGGGACTGGACGAGCAGTGGGTGGCCCAGTCTCTCGGACTGCCGCTCATGGGCGATCTGCCGGCAGAGGCCGGGCTGCCCTCGGCGCGGGACAGCGGGGAGCCGCCGGGAGGCAACGCGCGCGGAGCCCTGGCCCGCTTCTGCACGGCCTTCTGGGAGCTGGCCGATGCCCCGGCCCGCTCGGACACCGTGCAGGCCCGGCCCCGTGTGGGAGGGGCGCCGTGACCGACGCGCTGCTCGATGCCGTACGCCAACGGCTGGCCCGCAGCGGTGCGGCGCCCACCCCTGCTGGAGTGGCTGCCGCGCTGAGGGAGCAGGGCCGGTTGCTCGGCGACGCGGAAGTCCTCGGCGCGGCCGAGGAGCTGAGAGGGGAACTGGTAGGCACGGGAGTGCTGGAGCGGCTGCTGGCCGACCCGGCGGTGACCGATGTGCTGGTGTCCGCCCCGGACCGGGTATGGGTGGACCGCGGCGGTGGACTCGAGCTGACCCGAGTGGTCTTTCAGGATGCGGCGGCGGTCCGCAGGCTGGCTCAGCGGCTGGCGGCGGTGGCCGGGCGCCGACTGGACGACGCCCGCCCCTGGGTGGACGCCCGGCTGCCGGACGGGACACGCATGCACGCGGTCCTGCCCCCGGTCTCGGTCGGCTCGACGTGTCTCTCGCTGCGGGTGGTGCGGCCCAAGGCCTTCACGCTGACGGAACTCGTGGCGGCGGGGACCGTTCCGCCCGGCGGTGACCGGCTGCTGAAAGCACTGGTCGAGGCCCGGGTCTCGTATCTGATCAGTGGAGGAACGGGCGCGGGGAAGACGACCTTGCTGTCGAGCCTGCTCGGTGCGGTCGGTGAGCGGGAGCGCATCGTGCTGGCCGAGGATTCGGCGGAACTACGGCCGGACCACCCACATGTGATCCGACTGGAGTCGCGTCCCGCCAACCAGGAAGGTGCCGGCCGGGTGACGCTGCGGGACCTGGTGCGCCAGGCGCTGCGTATGCGTCCCGACCGGCTGGTGGTGGGAGAGGTCCGGGGCGCCGAGGTGACGGAGCTGCTGGCCGCTCTCAACACCGGACATGAGGGCGGGTGCGGCACGGTGCACGCCAACGCGGCAGAGCACGTTCCGGCGCGTCTGGAGGCACTCGGCACGGCGGCAGGCCTGGACCGGGCGGCTTTGCACAGCCAGTTGGCGGCGGCACTGTCCGTGGTCGTCCACCTCGCCCGGGACCGGGGCGGTCAGCGGCGTCTGGCCGAAGTGCATGTGCTCGAGCGGGATTCCGCGGGACTGGTCGTCACGGTGCCCGCCCTGCGCTGGGGCTCCGGGGGGTTCACACCGGAGCGGGGCTGGGGGCGGTTCGGCGCACTGATCGGGGAGGAGCGGTGACGGCGCCGGACCTGGGCGCGCCGGCGGATGTGGTGACGTGGGTGATGGCGGGCTGCACGGGCCTGGCAGGCGGTCTGTCCGTGGCACAGGCCCCAGGGGCGGGGCGGGCTCGCGCGTTGATGGATCAGCGACGTGAGGGGCTGTGGAGGCTGTTCACGTGGGCCGGGGTCCGCACGCTCCTCGACGGGCGGCGGGAGTGGCTGTGTGTCCCCGTGGCGGCTTGTCTCGCTGTGCTGGGCGAATCGGTGCTGCCCCTGTTCGGGGGCGCTGTGGCGGTCCCGCTGGTGAGACATCGGCTGCGAGAGCGGATGCGGCGGAGTGAGCGGGAGAGGGCGGCTGACGCGGTGGCGGCGCTCTGCGGCGCGCTGGTCGGCGAACTTCGCGCAGGGCGGGAGCCAGGACAGGCTCTGCTCGCTGCCGCGCGGAACGTCGACGCGCTGGGCTCCACCGAATCCGCCGTGCTGGCCGCCGCGCGGTTCGGCGGTGACGTGCCGACCGCGCTGAGGCAAGCGTCGGCGGGACCCGGCTTTGACGGGCTCGCGGGGGTGGCGGCCTGTTGGCGTGTTGCCGTGGACGGCGGGGCGGGTCTTGTGGCGGGTCTGACCCGGCTGGAGAGCGCGCTGCGGGGCGAGAAGCGGCGCAGGGAGGAGCTGCGGGCACAGCTGGCCGGTGCGTGGTCGACGGTCGTGGTCCTGGCGTTGCTGCCGGTGCTGGGTCTGGGGCTGGGGGCGGCACTCGGTGCGGATCCGCTGCGCGTGCTGCTGCACAGCCCGGGCGGGCTCGTCTGCTTGGTTACGGGCGGCTTCCTGGAGGCCGCAGGAGTGTTCTGGGCGTCCCGGATCGTGCGGGCGGGGGAAGCGGCATGAGCGGGACGCCGACTGCGGGGAACTGGCCGGCAGCGGCCGGGGTGGTGGGGGCGGCGCTGGGCACGGTCACCTATCTCGCTCTCACCCTGACCGTCCTGCGGCACGAGCGAGCGGTACGCGCGCGGGGGGCGCTGCTGACCGGATCCTCCGCGAGCGGGGGGAGGCAGGGGTGGCGTGAACGGTGCGGTCCGGACTGGGTCCGTGCGCGGTGTTGGGCGGTGTCCCTGGCCGCCTGGGCGGTCGGCTGGATCCTCGTCGGTGGAGCCGCCGGATGCGCGGTCGGCCTTGCCGTGGCGTACGCGGTGCGACGGTGGCAGCTCTCCGGAAGGGGGCGGCGTACCGGTGCTGGCCAGGAAGACGAAGCTTCTCTGATTGCCGGGCAACTGCCGATAACCGCCGATCTTCTGGCGTCCTGCCTCTCGGCGGGCGCGGGGCCGCGGGAAGCGGCTGAGGCGGTCGGGGAATCCATCGGTGGCCCGGTCGGCGAGCGGCTGACCCGTACGGCGGCGGTGATCCTGCTCGGCGGAGAGCCGGACGAGGCGTGGCGCCGGTTCGGGGAACTGCCGGGTGCCGCGTCCCTCGCCCGCTGCCTGCAACGTGCCGCGTCGACGGGGGCGCCCGCTGCGGAGCCGGTCTCCAGGCTGGCCGACGAGATGCGCGCCGAGCGGGCGAGTGCCGCTGTGGCGCGTGCCCAGCGGGCGGGTGTGCTGATCACCGCGCCTGTGGGGCTCTGCTTCCTGCCCGCCTTTCTGACGGTGGGCGTGGCACCGGTGGTGATAGGCCTGGCGGCCGGCCTGGTGCACGGCAGCTGACCGGCAAGCCCGGCCCCCTCAGGGGGCGGTTCCGCAAGCGGGTCGCTCCCGATCAGTGGCTGGGACCTTGGCGATGGCCGTGGCGAGGATCTGAAACCTCAGCGGGACTTGGGCGACGGGCCGGGCCGAGGCCCGGAGCCCGAGTGAGGCCCGAGCCTCTGAGGGCCCCGGAGGTCCGGGGCTTGGGAGAACCCTGCTGAAGCTCGTCAGTGATCCCGGCCACCGTCTGACACGTGACGCCTACCGGTTCCCGCCGGTGCGGACAAGCCGGGCTTCGGTGCGCTCGGAGCCTTGAACCGAAATTTCGAACGAAACGACATGGATCTGAACGGGGAGCTGAAATGGTTGAAGAGGCTGGTAAGGCCAAGGGGCGATCCTGGTGCGCGGTGCGTCGCGCCTGGGAGAGGCGGTTCGGTTCCGGAGCACGGTGCCGCGGCCTGGACCGGGGGATGACGACGTCCGAGTACGCCGTGGGAACCATCGCCGCCTGCGCGTTCGCCGCAGTGCTCTACAAGGTGGTCAACAGCGGGGCGGTGCTGACGGCGCTGCAGTCGCTGATCAAGGACGCGCTCAGTGCGAAGTTCTGAGGGCGTCCGCCGGTACGGGAGCAGCGACAAAGGGGCCGTGACGGCGGAGGCGGCCATGGCTCTTCCGGTGCTGGTCGCGTTCGTCCTTGCTCTCCTGTGGGCGCTGTTGGCCGCGGCGGACCAGATTCGCTGCGTGGATGCCGCGCGGGCCGGAGCGCGGGCCGCAGCCCGGTCGGAGCCGGCGGAGGCGGTACGGTCCGTGGCTCGTGAGGCCGCGCCTGACAGGGCCAGGGTGGCGGTGGAGCGGGCCGGTGAACTGTGGCGGGTCAGGGTGGAGGCGCCCACGCCGGGGCCGCGATCGCTGGGCCTGACGCTGAGTGCGGAGGCGGCCGCGCTGGCCGAGGACACCGTGCGGGCCGAATCGTGAGGAGGGGCGGAGAGGTCTCGGGAGACCAGGGATTGGCGACGGTCTGGGTCGCCGTCACGACGGCCACGCTCTGCGTGGTGTTCGGGACGGTGCTCGCTCTGGGCCAGGCGGTGTCAGCCCGCCACAGAGCCGGCGGGGCGGCGGATCTGGCGGCACTCGCCGCAGCAGACCGGGCGCTGCTGGGTGCGGAGGCGGCCTGCGGCGTCGCGGGGGAGGTCGCGGGTGCGCAGGGAGCGGAAATCGTGCGTTGCGGGGTCGTGGGTGAGATCGCCGACGTGACCGCCCGCGCCCGGTTCGGCCCGTACGCACCTGAGGTCAGGTCGCGAGCCGGTCCTCCGGAGACTCCGCTGACTCCAGCGGCCCGGACACATCGGGTGCGTCCGGTCACGCCCTCGGCCGCCGAGGAGCCGGGGCACGTGCGCTGCTCCCTCCCTCACCCGGCGCTATCAGGCCTCGGCTGTTCCGAGGCTTACTCCGACTGCTCCGAGGTTCTCTCGGTGGTTCGTCCCGGAAGCCCTTCTCCGGGATCCGGCGGAGCCGTTCTGAGCAGTTCGGTCAGGAGGCGTACGGCGCCTCGTTTGTGCAGCGGGTCGTTGCCGTTCCCGCACTTGGGGGACTGGATACAGGAAGGGCAGCCCGCCTCGCACTCGCAGGACGCGATGGCCTGACGCGTCGCCGTGAGCCAGGTGCGGGCGGTGTGAAAGGCCCGCTCGGCGAAGCCGGCACCACCCGGGTGACCGTCGTAGACGAACACCGTGGGAAGCAGCGTGTCGGGGTGCAGCGGAACGGAGACACCCCCGATGTCCCAGCGGTCGCAGGTGGCGAAGAGCGGGAGCATTCCGATGGAGGCGTGTTCTGCGGCGTGCAGGGCGCCACCGAGGATCTCCGGGCCGATCCGGGCGGCATCGAGCTGGTCCTCGGTGACCGTCCACCACACGGCGCGGGTACGCAGGGTCCGGGGCGGCAGGTCGAGTTTGGTCTCGCCCAGGACCTCTCCCGTGATCAGTCTGCGTCGCAGGAAGGAGACGACCTGGTTGGTGACCTCGACGGAGCCGAAGCAGAGCCGGCCGTCGCCCCACGGGATCTCGGTGTCGGTCTCCAGCACGGCGATCGCGGTCGTGTCGCGTGCGTTGGTGGAGTAGGGAGGTACGGCCTCCTCCACCAACGCAACGGAGTCCTTCAGATCCAGCGTCCGGACCAGGTATGTCCGGCCCTGGTGGAGGTGGACGGCCCCCTCGTGGACGGAGGTGTGCGCCGCCGCTTCGTCGACGGTTCCCAGCAGTCGGCCGGTGCCTTCCTCGACGATCTGTACCGGGCGGCCGCCCCCGCCGCGGATATCGGTGAGGTCGGCAGCACGTTCACGCCGGGTCCAGTGCCAGCCCGTCGTCCGTCTGCGTAGGAGTTTCGCGGCCTCCAACTGCGGCAGAAGCTCCGGCACAGCGGGGCCGAAGAGCGCGATGTCAGCCTCGGTGAGGGGGAGTTCCGACGCTGCGGCACACAGGTGGGGGGCGAGGACATAGGGGTTGTCCGGGTCCAGGACGGTCGACTCCACAGGCTGTTGGAACAGTGCCTCGGGGTGGTGGACCAGGAAGGTGTCCAGCGGGTCGTCCCGGGCCACGAGCACGGCGAGGGCCCCCTGCCCGGAGCGTCCGGCGCGGCCTGCCTGCTGCCAGAGGGAGGCGCGGGTGCCGGGGTAGCCGGCGATGACGACGGCGTCCAGACCGGAGACGTCGATGCCGAGCTCCAGGGCGGTCGTGGCGGCCAGTCCGAGCAGGTCCCCGGAGTGCAGGGCCCTCTCCAGGGCCCTGCGTTCCTCGGGCAGGTAACCGCCTCGGTAGGCGGCGACGCGCCCGGGCAGCGAGCGGTCCACCTCGGCGAGCCGTTCCTTGGCGATGACGGAGATGAGCTCGGCACCCCGCCGGGAGCGTACGAAGGCGACCGAGCGCACGCCCTGAACGGTCAGGTCGGTCAGGAGGTCGGCGGTCTCGGCAGTGGCGGTACGGCGCACCGGAGCCCCCCTCTCGCCGTGCAACTCGGTCAGCGGCGGCTCCCAGAGGGCGAAGACCATCTCGCCCCTGGGCGACGCGTCGTCGGCGACCTCCTTGACGGGAAGCCCCGTGAGACGGCCTGCGGCTACCGAGGGGTGCGCCGAGGTGGCGGAGGCGAGCAGGAAGACGGGATCGGATCCGTAGCGGGCGCAGAGGCGGCGAAGGCGGCGCAGCACCTGGGCGACATGGGATCCGAAGACACCCCGGTAGGTGTGGCACTCGTCGATGACGACGAAGCGGAGGGAGCGGAGGAAAGAGGCCCAGCGGGGGTGGGACGGGAGGATGCCCAGGTGGAGCATGTCGGGGTTCGTGAGGACGTAGTTGGCGTACTGACGCACCCATTCGCGTTCTTCGACCGGCGTGTCCCCGTCGTAGACCGCAGGGCGGATCGCGGAGCCCAGGGGCGCCGCGAGTGCCTTCACGGCGCGCCGCTGGTCGGCGGCCAGGGCCTTGGTGGGGGCGAGGTACAGGGCAGTGGTGCCGCGGCCGTTCGGGGCTTCGGAGCCGTCGAGGAGGGTACTCAGTACGGGAGCGAGGTAGGCGAGTGACTTGCCGGACGCCGTCCCGGTGGCGATCACGACGGATTCGCCGTCCAGGGCGTGCTCGGCCGCAGCGGCCTGGTGCGTCCACGGATGGTCGATTCCGGCCCGGCCGATTGCCGAGATCACTTCTGGCCGGATGCGATCAGGCCAGATGGCATGGGTTCCCTCACGCGGGGGCAAGTGCTCCGTATGAGTGATGCGCGCTGCCCGGCCCGCCGATGCGGCGAGCCGGTCGAGAACCACTGCCGGAGAAGGGCGCGAGCCCGCGTTCTCGGGTGGTCGACTGGGGCGGTGATTCTTGGCCATCGGCATCGAGTGTGTCACTGGCGTGACGGACAATGGTCCCAAGGCGTCGTGCATGGCTGCTGGTAAGTGATTGAATGCCATCGCGGCTGGCGATCCGTCCCCTGGCCTCCGTCGGGGAGACCGAGGGGCGACCGCTCGATAGCAAGGTGCTGGAGGATCCGTGGACCTGTCCCTGTCGACTCGCAATGTGTCCGGGCCTGGTGGCGACCGTACGGTCGTCGAGGTCGGTGGCGAGATTGATGTGTATACCGCGCCCAAGCTGCGCGAGCAGTTGGTCGAGTTGGTGAATGACGGCAGCTACCACTTGGTTGTCGACATGGAAGGCGTCGACTTCCTCGACTCCACCGGCCTCGGCGTGCTCGTGGGCGGCCTGAAGCGTGTCCGGGCCCATGAGGGCTCGCTGCGCCTGGTGTGCAACCAGGAGCGCATTCTCAAGATCTTCCGGATCACTGGTCTGACCAAGGTGTTTCCCATCCACACCACGGTCGAGGAGGCTGTCGCGGCCACCGACTGACCGTCGGTGCAGGCCGGTGTCTCGAACACCGGCAGGCATGGCAGCGACAGACCGGCAGGCGGCAGCAGACGGGCCGCCATGGGCAGGCGGTCGGCCAAGTGGCCGGCTGCCGGCTTCGTCGGTTTCCGGGGGAGAATGAGAGCAGGGGTACCGGGCGTCAAGCCCGGGCCCCTGAGATGCACACCCATACGTTCGAGGGGGATGGCATGCCAACCGTTGAACTCCGCTTCAGCGCTCAGCCCGAACACGTCAGGACGGCCCGCCTCGTGGCAGCCGCCGTGGCGCGCAGGGCAGGCGTGGACGAGGCGGTGCTCGACGAGGTCAGGCTCGCGGTCGGAGAGGCCTGTAGCCGCGCCGTGGGGCTGCACAGGAGCCATGACATCGCCTCCCCCGTCACGGTCGTTCTGATCGAGGAGGAGAAAGCGTTCTCCATCGAGGTCGGCGACGGGCACATCGCCCCGGGGGCCGATGCCTCCGTGGCGGGAGCGACCGGCGGAGGAGGTCCGGGCGCCCCGGAGACCGACGCCGACAGTGAGGATGAGATGGGCCTCGCTGTCATCAGCGGCCTGGTCGACGACGTGGAGGTCCGTACAGGTGTGGACGGCGGAGTCATCCGCATGACCTGGCCGACGACTCCCGCCGTGGTACTTCCCTGATCCACCGCTCACGGTTCGTCGGCTCGGCCCTGGCCCTCCTTCGCGTGGAGTCCCAGCGGCGGAGCCGGAGAGCTGGGCCGTTTCCCATGCCCCTTCGCTCGGGCGCGGCACACGGCGGTGTCGCTCCTCGCTTCCTCTGACGTCCTGGGATGCGCCCTCTTCGCTCCCTGGGGCGACTTCAAGGTTCTTGTGCGCGATGACCTGCCCCGTTTGGCCTATCCCGCTGGGGAGGCCGCTGGTCGTCCTGCATCGTGCTTCGTGACGGCCATCCCGCTGGGTGACCCGTCCCGCTCGGTGCGGCGGCTGACGTGGGCCGCCTTTCAGGGAGGTCTACCCCGTACGGCCCAGGCGGCCCGGTCCGTCCATGGCGCCCGGTCCGACGGCCAGCTCGGTCTGGCACGCCCTGCCCGGCCCACTTCTCCGGCCCGGTTCGCGAGCTCTGCTTCGTCCTCACGGTGCCCTGTGCGGCGTACTCCGCCGGCCCGGTTCGCGAGCTGAGCTTCGCCCTCACAGTGCCCTGCCCGGCCCGCTCCCCCCATTCGGCTTGATGAGTTCCGGCCCGCCCGGTCCGGCACGTGAGCTCCGCCCCGCCCCTCTCGCATCCGGCCTCCCGCACCCCGCCCCCACTCCGCCCCGCTCGCCCTCACCCGGCTTCCCCCCACTCCGCCCGTCCCTCCCCCGGCTCTCCCTGCCCTCCCGCACCCCAGCCCCCCCCACTCCGCCCCGCCTTCACCCGGCTCCCCCGCCCCACAACTCGCAACCCGCCCGCCCGGCCTATCCACCTCGCGTTAGCCTCAGCCGCTGAGCCGCTGAGCCGCTGAGCCGCTGAGCCGCTGAGCCGCTGAGCCGCTGAGCCGCTGAGCCGCTGAGCCGCTGAGCCGCTGAGCCGCTCAGCCCCGGCTGCGCCGTGCGTGCTCCTGCTGTGCCGTGCCCCACTGCGCCGTGCCCCTTCTGCGCTCGACCCGTACGACCCAGGCTCCGAGAGGGCGGCTTCGTCCAGGTGCGGCGTTCAGGTGTGGCTCGCCGACCGGTGGTCAGTCGGTGCCGGTCGACCTGGCGGCGCTCACTTCCCGCCCGGGCGGGTGCGCGAGCTCCTCGACCCGTACCGGCGGATCTCCAGGTCCTTCGGGAGCGGAGAGGGGAGCGACGTGATCGCATTTCCGGCACTGTTGAGCAGGGCTTTTCCTTTTCGCTCGACCAGTGATCTCCGGTAATTTCCTGTGCGCCATGTGCCAGCCCCATTACTGCATTCGGGTACAGATGCGAGCGAGATCATTTGCCATTGGGTGGACGAAAGTCGATTTCATTGACCACCCACTGTTTTGATCTGCTTCCGCTCCCTACAATCCGTCCACGACTTGAGCGCTCAGCGTCAAGGAGGACGTATGGCGGAGTTCTTCAACACCCCACTGGCAGAACTGACGCACGTTCCCGCACCTTCCGGCCGGTCCACCTCACTCGCAGCCGCGGTACTCACGGACAGCAACCGGCTGATCGTCGTCGTCATCGTGGTCGTCGCCGTTGCCGCGCTGGTCGTGGCCCAGCTGCTCGTACGGCAGGTGCTGGCGGCCGGTGAGGGCACCGAACGCATGAAAGAGATCGCGGCGGCCGTCCAGGAAGGCGCCAACGCCTATCTGGCGCGGCAGCTGCGCACCGTCGGCGTCTTCGCCGTCGTCGTGTTCTTCCTGCTCCTGCTGCTTCCGGCCGACAACGGGGCGCAGCGCATCGGGCGCTCACTGTTCTTCCTGGTGGGTGCGCTTTTCTCGGCGGCCACCGGATACATCGGTATGCGGCTCGCCGTACGCAGTAATGTGCGCGTGGCCGCGGCCGCGCGTGAAGCGACTCCCGGCGAGGGTGAACCGGAGAAAGATCTCACCACGGTCTCGCACAAAGCGATGAAGATCGCTTTTCGCACCGGTGGCGTGGTCGGAATGATCACGGTGGGCCTCGGACTGCTGGGGGCTTCGTGCGTGGTGCTCGTCTACGCCGCCGACGCGCCCAAGGTGCTGGAGGGGTTCGGCCTCGGCGCCGCGCTGATCGCGATGTTCATGAGGGTCGGGGGCGGCATCTTCACCAAGGCCGCCGATGTGGGTGCCGACCTCGTCGGCAAGGTGGAACAGGGCATCCCGGAGGACGATGCGCGTAACGCCGCGACCATCGCGGACAACGTGGGCGACAACGTCGGTGACTGCGCGGGCATGGCCGCCGACCTCTTCGAGTCGTACGCCGTGACGCTCGTGGCCGCGCTCATTCTCGGCAAGGCCGCCTTCGGCGACGCGGGGCTCGCCTTTCCGTTGCTGGTTCCGGCCATCGGTGTGGTCACCGCGATGGCCGGGATCTTCGCCGTCGCTCCCCGGCGCGCCGACCGCAGCGGGATGAGTGCCATCAACCGCGGATTCTTCGTCTCGGCCGTGATCTCGCTCGTCCTCGTGGCGGTGGCCGCCTTCGTCTATCTGCCGTCCTCGTACGCCGGGCTGGACGGGGTCACCGACGGTGCCATCACCGCCCACGGCGGGGACCCGCGCGTCTTCGCCCTGGTCGCCGTGGCCATCGGGATCGTGCTCGCCGCCCTGATCCAGCAGCTGACCGGCTATTTCACCGAGACCGGCCGGCGCCCTGTCCGGGACATCGGGAAGTCCTCGCTGACCGGTCCGGCGACCGTGGTGCTCGCGGGTATCTCCATCGGGCTGGAGTCGGCCGTCTACACCGCGCTGCTGATCGGTCTCGGCGTCTACGGGGCGTTCCTGCTCGGCGGGACGTCGATCATGCTGGCGCTCTTCGCGGTGGCCCTGGCGGGAACCGGCCTCCTCACCACCGTGGGCGTCATCGTCGCGATGGACACCTTCGGCCCGGTCTCCGACAACGCCCAGGGCATCGCCGAGATGTCCGGCGACGTCACGGGCGCGGGAGCCCAGGTACTCACCGACCTGGACGCCGTGGGCAACACCACCAAGGCCATCACCAAGGGCATCGCGATCGCCACGGCGGTACTGGCGGCTGCGGCGCTCTTCGGGTCGTACCGGGACGCCATCGCCACCGCGGTCGACGACGTGGGGGCCCGGGCGGGGGAGCTCGGGCTGAGTCTGGACATCTCGCAGCCGAACAACCTGGTGGGCCTGATCCTCGGTGCCGCGGTCGTCTTCCTCTTCTCCGGGCTGGCCATCAACGCGGTCGCCCGTTCGGCGGGTGCCGTGGTCCACGAGGTGCGGCGGCAGTTCCGGGAGCACCCAGGGATCATGGGGTACACGGAGAAACCGGAGTACGGCCGTGTCGTCGACATCTGCACCAAGGACGCACTGCGCGAGCTGGCCACCCCCGGGCTGCTCGCGGTCCTGGCGCCGATCGCGGTGGGATTCACGCTGGGCGTCGGGGCCCTCGGTTCGTACCTCGCGGGTGCCATCGCCACGGGCACCCTGATGGCAGTCTTCCTCGCCAACTCCGGTGGCGCGTGGGACAACGCCAAGAAGCTCGTCGAGGACGGCCACCACGGGGGCAAGGGCAGTGAGGCCCACGCCGCGACGATCATCGGCGACACGGTCGGCGACCCGTTCAAGGACACGGCGGGCCCGGCCATCAACCCGCTCCTCAAGGTGATGAATCTCGTGGCCCTGCTCATCGCTCCCGCGGTGGTGCAGTTCAGTTACGGCGCCGACGCGAGCCCGGGTGTGCGGGCGCTGGTGGCGGTCATCGCCGTCGCCGTCATCATCGGCGCGGTCTACGCGTCCAAGCGACGGGGGATCGCCGTGGGTGACCGAGGCGGCCCGGAGGGTGGTGACGGGGGCGACAGCGGTGGTGGCCCGGCCAGGTCCAGCGGTCCTGCGGCTGTGTCGTGAGGCTCGCGCCGGGGAAGTGGCCGGACGCGTACATGACGTGAGGTCAGCAGAAGGGCGGACGGCGCGTTCTGATGTGCCGTCCGCTGTTCCTCCGTCCGGGAGGGGTTCCGGTGAAGTCGCCGTGAGAACCGGCCGTTCCCCGGTCGGCCGGGCGTTCCGCGCATGCGTCGCGGCGGGCAGGTGAGTTGTATCTCCCTCGGCCCTCTTGGTGCAAATGGCTGCAAAAGAATATATATCGGATGCCGGGCGCCTGATTGTCGTCCGCTCGGCGTGTAAGTTCCGGGGCCGAGAGCCTTGGAAGGGACCCAATCCGGTGAACAAGAAGCTTGCAGCCGCACTGTCCGGCGGTGCGGTACTCGTACTGACGCTGTCGGGCTGCAGCGACGACAGCGACAACAAGGTGAACGACTGGGCGAAGAAGGTCTGCGACCAGGTTCAGCCGCAGCTGCAGAAGATCGCGAACGCCAATGCCGCGATCCAGCAGCAGACGGCCGACAACAGCAAGCCCGTCGACGTCCAGAAGACCGACTCGGCGGCCTTCCAGCAGATCTCGCAGGCGTACAAGTCGCTCGGTTCAGCAGTGGAGTCGGCGGGTCCGCCGCCCGTGGACGACGGGGAGACCACGCAGAAGGAGGCCGTGAAGGAGCTCAACGCCTCCTCGGTCGCCTACGCGAACCTGAAGACGAAGGTCGACGCGCTCGACACGAAGGACCAGGCGAAGTTCGCGGACGGCCTCAAGGGCATCGCCGACGAGCTGAACAAGATCAGCACCAACGGTGACCAGGCGTTGAAGAAGCTCCAGTCCGGCGACGTCGGCTCCGCGATGGCGAAGCAGAAGGGCTGCCAGAAGCCGACGGCCTCGGCGCCGCCCGCCTCCGCGCCGTCCGCCCCGGAGTCGACGCCCGCGTCTCCTTCTGCCTCGGCGAGCGAGAAGTCGTAGACACCGGAGGGCGGGCAACGGCGAGCGGCTGACGGGGAGACGCAGGCGGCCACGTGCGGCACTCCCCGGAATCCGTTGCCGGCACGGGAGCGCACGCGAAGGCGGCCGCGCCGGCGATCACGTGAAACCATGCGGGCCGGGTGGGCTTCCAGGCGCGCCGCACGGCCGACGACCTGTGGACCTGCGGGTGGGCCGGAGTGCCTGGTCGAGCACCCGGCGGTGTGCGTGTGGGCCGGGAGTGCCTGGTCGAGCACCCGGCGGTGTGCGTGTGGGCCGGGAGTGCCTGGTCGAGCACCCGGCGGTGTGCGTGTGGGTCTGTTACGCGTGGCCGAGCATCTGTGGGCCATGAACGGGTCCCAGGGCGGCCGCACGAGGGCCCGTTCGCGGAGACCTCAGCGGTCGTGTCAGTGCTGTGGGGGCTCCCTCGGCCGGTTGGCGCGCGGGTTCTGCCCCGGTGGACCATCCCTGCGTCCGTGACGAGGGAGCCGCTCTGCCGGTGGGTGTCCGGCGCCGGAAGGGTGTGACCGGCGCTCAGCCGCAGCGGCGGTCATCCGCCCGCAGAGGCCCGGCCGTCCCCCGTGGACGCCGGGCCGCTGCCGTTGTCGGCGGGAGCGGCCACAATGGTCGGGTGAGTACGACCAGCCTCCCCGCATCCGACCGCGCCCCCCGGCTCCGCGAAGCCCTGATCGCCGCCGCCTTCACCGCCGATGGCCTCCTCGAAAGGCTCGGCGCACCCGCGTACGCCGCGCTCGCCCGCAGCGAGACCGTCCCGGCGCTCCGGGCCACCCGCGGGCATTCGCCGCTCGACACGCTGGTGCGGCTTTTCCTTCTGCAGCACCCCGTTCCGGCCCGTGAGGCCGCCGCGGCCCTCCCGCTGGAGGAGTGCGTGGAGGACGGCTGGACGGTCCGCGAGGGTGACCAGGTCAGAGCGACCGTGGACGTGCGGCCCTACGGCGGTCCCGAAGGCGAGGACTGGTTCATCGTCTCGGACCTGGGATGCGCGGTCGGCGGTGCCGGGGGCATCGGCTCGCACGAGGAAGGCGTGGTCCTGGGCGTGGGCGGGGCCTCCACCACGCTCGCCGGAATCACCGTACGACGGCCCGTGACCTCCGCCCTCGATCTCGGTACGGGCTCGGGGATCCAAGCTCTGCACGCCACTCGGCACGCCACCCGGGTCACGGCCACGGACGTCAATCCGCGTGCCCTGGAATTCACCCGTCTGACACTCGCGCTGTCCGGAGCGGCCCCCGCGGACCTGCGGGAGGGTTCCCTCTTCGAGCCCGTCGGCACGGAGACGTACGACCTGATCGTGTCCAACCCGCCCTTCGTCATCTCGCCCGGCGCCCGGCTGACCTACCGCGACGGGGGCATGGGCGGGGACGACCTCTGCCGGACGCTCGTGCGGCAGGCCGGTGCCCGGCTCGACGAGGGCGGGTACGCCCAGTTCCTCGCCAACTGGCAGCACGTGGAGGGGGAGGAGTGGCAGGACCGGGTGCGTTCCTGGGTGCCCGCGGGCTGTGACGCCTGGATCGTGCAGCGCGAGGTGCAGGACGTCACGCAGTACGCCGAGCTGTGGCTGCGCGACAGCGGTGACCACCGCACGGACCCCGCCCTGTACGCCGAGCGGTACGAGGCCTGGCTGGACGAGTTCGAGGCCCGCAGCACCAAGGCCGTCGGCTTCGGGTGGATCACGCTCCGGAAGTCCGCGGCGGCGGCCGCCGGGAATCCCTCGGTCGTGGCCGAGGAGTGGCCGCACGCGGTGGAGCAGCCACTCGGCCTCGCCGTCGAGGCCCATTTCGCCCGGCAGGACTATCTGCGGGAGCACGACGACGCGGCTCTGCTGGCCGCGCACTTCACCCTCGCCGAGGAGGTCGTGCAGGAGCAGGTCGGGCTGCCGGGTGCGGAGGACCCCGAGCACGTGGTGCTGCGTCAGAACCGTGGCATGCGCCGGGCGACGAAGGTGGACGCCGTCGGGGCGGGGTTCGCGGGTGTGTGTGACGGTTCGCTGCCGGCAGGCCGGATTCTGGACGCCATCGCGCAGCTGATGGCCGAGGACCCGGTGTTGCTGCGCGACCGCACCCCGCAGGCGATCCGGCTGCTGGTGGAGGAAGGCTTCCTGGAGCCCGTGCGCTGACGCGGACCTGGTGGGGCCGGAGGCACCGGCGGCCTTGGCGGCGTCGATGGCCCGCGGAGCCGACGGCCCCGGTGCCGGTGGCCTGGTGCGACCATCGATTCAACAGCTCCTGGTGGCGGAGCGGAACCGACGGCCCCAGCCCTCGTGGCTCCGATGCCGGCGGCCCGGCACGACCAGGGCGTCAACGGCTCCGGTGCCCTCGGGAGCCGACGGCAGAACCAGCAGCCCCAGCAGCCCCAGTGCTCCCGGTCCTGCCGACAGCCCTCGGTGGTGCCCGCAGCCGCAGGCACCCGCGTGCGGTCCGTTGCTCCGAGCCCCGGTCGCCGCCGCCCCTGTGCGCCGCCGCCCCCGTGCGTCACAGGGGCCGGTTCCCTCCGTTCCGGCCCTTCGGAGCTGCTCTCCACCACGCTCAACACCCGTCCGGCCAGGGCTTTCCCCGCCTGCTCGCCCTCCGTCCCCGCGTCGCACGGGGATTCCGCTCACGCCGCCTCGACGTGGCCCAGGACGTGCCCCGGGACGGCACTCAGGGGGTGGCTCACGACGTGACCCCGCACGCGACTCGACACCGGGCGTGCGACCCGGTCGGGACCTCACCCGAAGAGGTCCGCTCACGGCCGTTCCGAGAGGGGCCGCAGGGCGTTCATCCGGGGTTCGTGCCCACGACGCCCCGCGCTGGCAGCCTCCCCACTGCCGAGGCCGCGCACCGCGCGACGGCACGGGAGGCGCGAAGGCGTGCGAACGCCACGGCGGCACCCGAGGGGACGAGCGTGAGGAGTACGCACATGGAGAGTGCCACCGCGGTCTTCGCCGGTGCGACCTTCGCCCTGTTCGGCACCGCCCTCCTCGTCTGGACGGGGGCGCGCACCATCCAGCGCGCGCCGGTGGCGCTCGGCGTGAGCCCCGCCGCCTCCACCGCTCTGGCCACGCTCTTCGGCGTACTCTTCCTCGCCCTCGGCGTGTGGTGCCTCACCCGCGTCTGATCCACTTCTCCGGCAGGGGCGCCGGCCGCCGGGCGGGCGGCGCGGAGGTTCCCCCGACCGGGCCGGGAAACCCGCAGGCGACAGGCCCGTCAGGTGCGGACCCGGCAGTCCGGGCGGCAGGAATGGCGGAAGTCGGGTTACCGTTCGAGTGGCCGTTGCGGGCTTTTGCCGTTTGACACGGGGGCGGGTTGTACCGTCACACTCCGCAGCGACAGCACCGCAGGCAGCGCCAGACCGCTGCCCGGATGCCCACGAGTGCCGACCGGAGAGAAGAGCGAAGTTGTCCCCGACCAGCGAAACCGCAGGCCGCCGACTCGTCATCGTCGAGTCGCCTGCCAAGGCGAAGACGATCAAGGGCTACCTCGGCCCCGGATACGTCGTCGAGGCGAGCGTCGGGCACATCCGCGACCTGCCGAACGGCGCCGCCGAGGTGCCAGACGAGTACACCGGCGAGGTGCGCCGCCTCGGTGTGGACGTCGAAAACGACTTCCAGCCGATCTACGTCGTCAACGCTGACAAGAAATCCCAGGTCAGGAAGCTCAAGCAGCTCCTCGCCGAGTCCGACGAACTCTTCCTCGCCACCGATGAGGACCGCGAGGGCGAAGCCATCGCGTGGCACCTTCAGGAAGTCCTCAGGCCCAAGGTCCCCGTCCACCGGATGGTCTTCCACGAGATCACCAAGGACGCGATCCGGTCCGCGGTCGCCAATCCGCGCGAGCTCAACCAGCGCATGGTCGACGCCCAGGAGACCCGCCGCATCCTCGACCGCCTCTATGGCTACGAGGTCTCGCCGGTCCTGTGGAAGAAGGTCATGCCGCGGCTCTCCGCGGGCCGTGTCCAGTCCGTCGCCACCCGGCTCGTCGTCGAGCGGGAGCGCGAGCGCATCGCCTTCCGCTCCGCCGAGTACTGGGACCTGACCGGCACCTTCGCCACCGGGCGCACCGGTGACGCCTCCGACCCGTCGACGCTCACCGCGCGCCTCAGCGCGGTCGACGGGCGCCGCATCGCCCAGGGCCGTGACTTCGGCCCGGACGGCCGGCTCAAGCAGGGCTCCGCCCAGACGCTGCACCTGGACGAGGAGAACGCGCGCGCCCTGGCCGCGGCGCTCGCCGACTCCGCGTTCGCGGTCCGCTCGGTCGAGTCGAAGCCGTACCGCCGCTCGCCGTACGCCCCCTTCCGCACCACCACCCTCCAGCAGGAGGCGAGCCGGAAGCTGGGCTTCGGGGCCAAGGCGACCATGCAGGTGGCGCAGAAGCTGTACGAGAACGGCTTCATCACCTATATGCGTACGGACTCCACGACGCTCTCGGACACCGCGGTCTCCGCGGCCCGTGCGCAGGTCACACAGCTGTACGGGTCGAACTACCTGCCCGAGAAGCCCCGCACGTACGCCGCGAAGGTGAAGAACGCGCAGGAGGCGCACGAGGCGATCCGCCCCTCCGGCGACCGCTTCCGCACGCCCGCCGAGACGGGGCTCACCGGAGACCAGTTCCGGCTCTACGAGCTGATCTGGAAGCGGACCGTCGCCTCCCAGATGAAGGACGCCACGGGCAACTCCGTCACGGTGAAGATCGGCGGCCGGGCGAGCGACGGCCGCGACGCCGAGTTCTCCGCCTCCGGCAAGACGATCACCTTCCACGGCTTCATGAAGGCGTACGTCGAGGGCGCGGACGACCCCAACGCCGAGCTCGACGACCGTGAGCGCCGGCTGCCGCAGGTCGCCGAGGGCGACGCGCTGACCGCCGACGAGGTCACCGTCGACGGCCACGCCACGAAGCCCCCGGCCCGCTACACCGAGGCCTCGCTGGTCAAGGAGCTCGAAGAGCGCGAGATCGGCCGTCCGTCGACGTACGCCTCGATCATCGGGACGATCCTCGACCGCGGCTACGTGTTCAAGAAGGGCACGGCCCTGGTGCCGTCGTTCCTCTCGTTCGCCGTGGTGAACCTGCTGGAGAAGCACTTCGGCCGGCTCGTCGACTACGACTTCACCGCCCGCATGGAGGACGACCTCGACCGCATCGCGCGGGGCGAGGCCCAGTCCGTTCCGTGGCTGCGGCGCTTCTACTTCGGTGCGGGCGACGACACGACCGGTGCCGGAGCGGCCTCCGACGCGGGCAACGGCGACGGGGACCACCTCGGCGGTCTCAAGGAGCTCGTGACCGACCTGGGCGCGATCGACGCCCGCGAGATCTCCTCGTTCCCCGTGGGCAACGACATCAAGCTCCGCGTCGGCCGCTACGGCCCGTACATCGAGCGCGGCGAGAAGGACTCCGAGGGCCACCAGCGCGCGGACGTGCCGGAGGACCTGGCGCCCGACGAGCTGACCGTGGAGCTGGCGGAGGAACTCCTGGCCAAGCCGAGCGGCGATTTCGAGCTCGGCACCGACCCGGTCAGCGGTCACCAGATCATCGCGAAGGACGGGCGCTACGGCCCGTACGTCACCGAGGTGCTGCCGGAAGGCACTCCGAAGACGGGCAAGAACGCGGTGAAGCCCCGGACCGCGTCCCTCTTCAAGTCGATGTCGCTCGACACGGTGACGCTGGCCGACGCGCTGAAGCTGATGTCGCTGCCGCGCGTCGTCGGTGAGGACGCCGAGGGCGTCGAGATCACCGCACAGAACGGCCGCTACGGTCCCTACCTCAAGAAGGGCACGGACTCGCGTTCGCTGACGTCCGAGGACCAGCTCTTCGACATCACGCTCGACGAGGCCCTCGCGATCTACGCCCAGCCGAAGCAGCGCGGTCGGGCCGCCGCCAAGCCGCCGCTGAAGGAACTGGGCACGGACCCCGTGAGCGGGGCCCCGGTGGTCGTGAAGGACGGCCGCTTCGGCGCGTACGTCACCGACGGCGAGACGAACGCGACGCTGCGCACCGACGACAGCGTCGAGGAGATCACGCCGGAGCGCGGCTACGAGCTGCTCGCCGAGAAGCGGGCCAAGGGTCCCGCGAAGAAGAAGACGGCGAAGAAGGCCCCGGCCAAGAAGGCGCCTGCGAAGAAGGCCACGACGGCCAAGAAGACGGCGGCCAAGAAGACGACCGCCACCAAGACGACGGCCGCGAAGAAGACGACCGCCGCCAAGAAGGCGCCTGCGAAGAAGGCCACCGCCACGGCGAGGAAGACGGCCTCGGCCTCGTCCGAGGAGAGCTGACCTCCAGGGAGTCAAGGGCACGGGCGGCCGGTGGTCGGCCGTTCGCGTCGGGGGAGTGTCGGCCGGTCGCGTCGACCGGGGACGGATGGCCGGCCGACGAGGGAACCGGCGGCGGTGCGGGTGGCAGTGGTCCGCTCGGCCGCGCAGCTCCGTCGGTGTGAACCGGCCGTGCGGATCTGACCGCCGGATGCCGGTTGCCGGCCTGGTAGCCGGTTGCCGGCTCCGGCCGCCGGATGCATGCCGTGCGGCCCGCCCCGGTCCGCCATGGCACGGCCCGTAGTGGGCTGTCGGCCCTTTGCCTGCCGGGTGCCGGCCTGGTAGCCGGTTGCTGGCTCCGGCCGCCGGGGTGCCCGCCGTGCGGCCCGCCCCGGTCCGCCATGGCACGGCCCGTAGTGGGCTGTCGGCCCTTTGCCTGCCGGGTGTCGGCCTGGTAGCCGGTTGCTGGCTCCGGCCGCCGGGGTGCCCGCCGTGCGGCCCGCCCCGGTCCGCCATGGCAGGGCCCGCAGTGGGCTGTCGGCCCTCTGCCCTCGGGGCCGGGCGGACACCGGACGGTGGGAAACGCGGCCGTCGGACGTGCTCGGACGCCGGGAGGTACGGGGAGACCCGGGCCTTCCGGCATCGCTGGGAGGGGCGCTCCGCGCTTCCCGTGGTCATATGTTCGGACGCGGCCCCCGGGTAGCGCACCGGTCCCGATAGGCTGGGCGGATGACGCGAGCCGAGCAGCCACCGGTCGTGAGCCCCACCTCCGACACACTTGCCGCAGACTCACGCGAGCGCGCCGTACGAGCACTGTTGCGCGTTCCCCCGCTCAGGCGGTTGTGGAGCGCCCAGCTCGTCGGAAGTATCGGCGATTCACTCGCCCTTCTCGTGCTGGTGCTGTTGTCGCTGCAGGCGGCGGTCCTGGAGGGCTCCTTCGGGGCCGGATACCGCGGGGCGGCCTTTGCCGTGGCCGCCGTTTTCGGTGCCCGGATTCTTTCCACCGTGCTCTTCGGAGCCGTACTACTGGGTCCCCTGACGGCGCTCACCGCGCCGGGCGGTCCGGTCGACCGGCGGTGGCTGATGATCGGGGTGGACGGGCTGCGGCTCGCGCTGCTGGTCGTCGCGCCCCTGTGGATCGACTGGATGCCCGACAAGGCACTCATGATGATCCTCATCACCGTCTTCGTGGCCGGTGTCGGCGAGCGCCTGTGGGCCGTGGCCAAGGAGAGCGCGGCTCCCGCGCTGCTCCCGGCACCGCCCCCGGAGGGCGCTGCCGTGCGTCCGCTGCCGGACCACCTAGACGCCCTGCGCAGGCTCTCCCTGCGGACGAACTTCCTGTCGGTCCCCGCGGCCGCGGCCGTACTCGTGGTCGCCGCACTGATCGGTGAACTGCTGGGCACCGGCTTCGACTGGTTCTCCTTCCACCAGGCAGCCCTGGGCTCCTACATCGCGGCGGGGCTCTTCTCCGCCTCCGTCTCGACCCTGTACTTCCTCGAACTCCCCGCCACCCGGACGCCCCGTCCCCGCTCGCCCCTGGAGGGCCTGCGCCGTCCCACCACCGGAACGGGCACCGACAAGGGCCGCACCGGCAGCATCCCGCTGGTCGTCGCGGCGTGCTCCGCGGTCGCCGGGGCCATCGCCGCCGCCGCGGCCGTCTCCGTGCTCCACGCCGCCGACCTCGGCGGCGGACCCGCCACCTTCGCCCTGCTGATCCTGGCCCTGAGCGGTGGCACCGCGCTCGGTATCCGTACCGCGCGGAAGGTGCTGCCCGCCCTGTCGCGGCGCCGTCTGCTCGCCCTGGCGGTCGCCGTCACGGGCGTGGCGCTCCTCGCGCTCGGCCTGGTGCCGGACACCGCCACCGGGCTGCTGATCGCGCTGCTCGCCGGTTACGCGGCCGGGGTCGCCGCCCACACCGGCCACGCGGTCATCGACCAGGAGACGGAGGCCTTCCGCCAGGCCAGGACCACGGAGCACCTCCAGGCCGTCGTCCGGGTGCTCGTCGCGCTCGGCGCGGTGGGCGGTCCGCTGCTCGCCGCCGCCATCGGACGGCACCGTCTGGGCTCCGGCGACTTCGTCTTCGCGCACGGCGGCGCGGCCTTCGCGCTGATGCTCATCGGCGCCCTGCTGCTGCCCGTCGCGGTCGTCGTCCTCGCGAAGACCGACGACCGTGCCGGTGTCCCGCTGCGCCGCGACCTGCGCGAGGCGATGCGGGGCGGAGACCCCGCGGTCGCTCCGGCGACGAACGGTTTCTTCCTCGTCCTGGAGGGCGGCGACGGAGCCGGCAAGTCCACCCAGGTCGAAGCGCTCGCCGAATGGATCCGCGCCAAGGGCCACGAGGTCGTCGTCACCCGGGAGCCGGGGGCCACCCCGGTCGGCAAGCGACTGCGCTCGATCCTGCTCGACGTCTCGTCGGCCGGTCTGTCCAACCGGGCCGAGGCCCTGCTGTACGCCGCCGACCGGGCGGAGCACGTGGACACGGTCGTCCGTCCGGCGCTGGAGCGCGGCGCGATCGTCATCTCGGACCGCTACATCGACTCGTCCGTCGCCTACCAGGGCGCGGGCCGCGACCTCGCCCCGACCGAGATCGCCCGGATCTCACGCTGGGCGACGGGTGGGCTCGTACCGCATCTGACGGTGCTCCTGGACGTCGACCCGCAGACGGCTCGGGAACGCTTCACCGAGGCGCCCGACCGGCTGGAGTCCGAGCCTGCCGAGTTCCACACCCGGGTGCGCGCGGGCTTCCTCACCCTCGCGGCGGCCGACCCGGCCCGCTACCTCGTGGTGGACGCCGGTCAGGAACCGGAAGCGGTCACCACGGTCGTACGCCACCGGCTCGACCGGCTCCTGCCCCTCTCCGAGGCCGAGATCAAGGCCCAGGAAGAGGCCCGCAAGGCCGCCGAGGAGGAAGCCCGGCGCAAGGCCGAGGAGGAGGCCGCCCGCAAGGCCGAGGAGGAGCGGCTGGAGCGTGAGCGGCAGGCCCAGCTCGCCAAGCTCCGTGCCGAGGAGGAGGAGCGCAAGCGCCGCGAGGAGGAAGAGGCGCGGCAGCGCGAGGCCGAACGGCAGGCGGAGGAGGCCAGGCAGCGCGCCGAGGAGGCCCGCCGCCGGGCGGAGGAGGAGCGGGCCCGGCTGGAGGCCGAGGAGCGGGTACGCGAGGCCGAACAGGAAAGGCTGCGCCGGCAGGCCCAGGAGGAGGCGCGCCTGCGCAAGGAGGCCGAGGAACTCCGCCTGGAGAAGCAGCGCAGGGCTGAAGAGGCGCTGGTGAGGTCCGAGGAGGCCCGCCGCCGCGCCGAGGCCGAGGCGGCCGCCCGTGCCGAGGCGGCCGCGGCCGCCTCGGCGGAGCAGCGCTCCCAGGAACCGGGCCGGTCCGGCGGGTCCACACGGTCGTCGGGGCCGTCCGTGCCCGACAACGAGCTCACCGTCCCCACGCCGGTCGTGAATCCGAACGAGATCACGCAGCCCGTGCCGGTCGCCCGTCCGGACCGTCCCGCGCGGGACGACGACGAGACGACGGTCCTGCCGGCCGTGCGGGACGCCGAGGAGACCACCGTGCTGCCGGCCGTGCGGGACGAGGACCCGTCCGACCGGGTGCCGCCGGGCGTCTTCCGCGACGAGCGCCGGCCGTCCCCCGCCGAGAGCGAGAACGAGCGCACGCGTGAACTGCCGCAGGTCAGCGACGACCCGCAGGCCGGACGCGCGGCTCAGGACGCTCCGCGCCCGAAGCGGCCCCGTTCCGACTGGGCCGAGGAGACGCCGCTGGACGACCTGCCGTCCCTGGCCGACGAACTCCTCGGTGGCCAGGACGACGACGAGGGCGGTTCCGGACGGGGCGGGCGCAAGCCGCGCCGCTGAACGGCGGATGGGCGGTGGGTCCGGGGAGGAACGCCGGGATTGTCGGACCCACCCCGCACAATAGGGGGGCGCCGGGACACCGGCGTTCCCGCACCACACCACCGGAAGGGCGGTGACCATGAGCGTTTGGGACGACCTGGTCGGACAGGACCGGGTGCAGGAGCAGCTCGGTGCCGCCGCCCGGGACGCCGACGCGCTGGTCACCGCCCAGTCCGCGGGCCAGCCGGTGCCCCCCGGCTCGAAGATGACCCACGCCTGGCTGTTCACGGGCCCGCCCGGCTCCGGCCGGGCCACGGCCGCCCGCGCCTTCGCCGCGGCGCTCCAGTGCACCAGCCCCGACCGGGCGCTGGGCGGAGCGCCCGGCTGCGGTTTCTGCGACGGCTGCCACACGGCGCTGATCGGAACCCACGCCGATGTCGAGGTGATCCGCACGGACCTCCTCTCCATCGGCGTGAAGGAGACCCGTGAGCTCGTCCGCCGCGCGCAGCTGTCCCCCGCCGTGGGCCGCTGGCAGGTCATCGTCATGGAGGACGCCTACCGCCTCACCGAGGGCGCGGGAAACGTCCTGCTGAAGGCGGTGGAAGAGCCCGCGCCGCGCACGGTGTGGCTGCTCTGCGCCCCGTCCCTGGAGGACGTGCTGCCGACGATCCGCTCCCGCTGTCGTCACCTGACCCTGCGTACGCCTCCCGTGGACGCCGTGGCGGATGTGCTGGTCAGACGCGACGGCATCGACCCCGAGCGTGCCGCGTCCGCCGCCCGCGCCACCCAGGGACACATCGGCCGGGCGCGCCGCCTCGCCACGGACGAGCGGGCGCGCGCCCGCCGTGCCGCCGTGCTGAAGCTCCCGCTGCGCGTCCACGACGTCGGAGGCTGCCTCAAGGCGGCCCAGGAGCTGATCGACACGGCGACGGACGACGCCAAGCAGGTCGCCGAGGACATCGACGTCAAGGAGACGGAGGACCTGAAGGCGGCGCTCGGCGGTGTGGCGGGGGGCCGCATGCCGCGCGGGACGGCGGGAGCGATGAAGGAGCTGGAGGACAGGCAGAAGCGCCGCAGGACGCGTACGCAGCGCGACAGCCTGGATCTCGCACTGAGCGAACTCACCGGCTTCTACCGCGATGTGCTGGCGCTCCAGCTCGGCTCCCGGATCGCCCTCGCCAACACCGACGTACGGGACGCCCTCGACCGGATCGCCGAGTCGTCCACCCCCGAGCGCACCCTGCGCCGGATAGAGGCCGTGTTCGCCTGCCGCCGCGCCCTCGACCGCAACGTCGCGCCGCTGCTCGCCGTCGAGTCGATGACGATGGCGCTGCGGGCGGGCTGACGACCGGAGTCCCCGGCGGCGTACCGCGATCGTGCGGGGTGCGGGGTGCGGGGGTGCCAGGATGCAGGGTGCCGGGGTGCCCTGGTGTCCGGCCCGCAGCTGGCCCGCCTGGCCCGTGTGTGCCGTGGGGCTGAGTGAATTCACCCGTATGAGCAGGGAATCGGTCGAGTCGTCACTCGGCGGCTACGCTCCGGGGATGGAAACCAGGCGCCTGCTCCGTACGTTCGCCACCGCGCTCGGCACTGCCGGCCTTCTCGTCTCCGGTTGCAGCAGCGGAGGCTCGGCGCCGAGCGCGTCGGCGCAGGGATCGGTCGCCGCCGAGGAGCTCGAGCCGTACTACGGGCAGAAGCTCAGCTGGCGGGACTGCGGCGTCGAGGGCTTCCAGTGCGCCACGATGAAGGCCCCGCTGGACTACGCGCAGCCCGAGCGCGGGGACGCAGAGCTGGCCGTCTCCCGCAAGAAGGCCACCGGACCGGGCAAGCGGATCGGTTCGCTCCTGGTCAATCCCGGCGGCCCCGGAGGGTCGGCCGTCGACTACCTCCAGGGTTACGCGGCGATCGGCTACCCCGCACCGGTCCGGGCCCGGTACGACATGGTGGCCATCGACCCGCGCGGGGTGGCCCGCAGCGAGCCGGTCCAGTGCCTCACCGGCAAGGAGATGGACGCCTACACGCAGGTGGACCAGACCCCGGACGACCAGGGTGAGGTCGCCGAGCTGAACGCGTCCTTCGAGAAGTTCGCCAAGGGCTGCGAGAAGCGCTCCGGCAAGATCCTCCCGCACGTCTCCACCGTGGAGACGGCGCGTGACATGGACATCCTGCGCTCCCTGCTGGGGGACGAGAAGCTGCACTACGTCGGCGCCTCGTACGGCACCTTCCTCGGCGCGACCTACGCGGACCTGTTCCCCTCCCGGGTGGGGCGGCTCGTCCTCGACGGGGCGATGGACCCGTCGATCCCCGCGGTCGACATCAACCGCGATCAGACCGCCGGCTTCGAGACGGCGTTCCAGTCCTTCGCCGCGGACTGCGTCAAGCAGAGCGACTGCCCGCTCGGCACCACGACCACGGCCGCTGCGGCGACCGCGCTGAAGAAGCTCTTCACCGACCTGGACGCCACGCCGGTGCCGACCGGCGAGACCCGGGAGCTCACCGAGTCCCTGGCGACCACGGGCGTGATCGCCGCGATGTACGACGAGGGCGCCTGGCCCCAGCTCCGCGAAGCCGTGGCCGGGGCGCAGCGCGGTGAGGGCTCCGGCCTCCTGGCCCTGGCCGACGGCTACTACGAGCGCGGGCCGAACGGGACGTACGCCAACCTGATGTTCGCCAACGCCGCCGTGAACTGCCTCGACCTCGCTCCCGCCTTCACCAGCTCCGCAGAGGTGGAGAAGGCGCTCCCGGAGTTCGAGAAGGCGTCCCCGGTCTTCGGCCGTGGCTTCGCCTGGGCCGCCCTGAACTGCGGCTCCTGGCCCGTGGACCCCACCGGCACCCCGCACCGCACCGAGGCGAAGGGCGCCGCCCCGATCGTCGTGGTCGGCACCACCCGCGACCCGGCCACCCCCTACAAGTGGGCCGAGTCCCTCGCCGACCAGCTCTCCTCCGGCACCCTGCTCACCTACCAGGGCGACGGGCACACGGCGTACGGCCGGGGCAGCGACTGCATCGACACGGCGATCAACACCTACCTCCTGGACGGCACGCCGCCCAGGGACGGCAAGAAGTGCACCTGACCTGCGGATACGGCCACGAGGGCGGGCGGTGCGGAGCACCCCTGGAAACTGTGTAGACTTGGCGTCGCTGCTGACCGCACCATGGTGCGACAGAGCGTGCCGCCTTAGCTCAGTTGGCCAGAGCAACGCACTCGTAATGCGTAGGTCTCGGGTTCGAATCCCGAAGGCGGCTCGGAATTACCCCAGGACTCACTCGCCGTGACCTGGGGTTTTTTCATGCCCGGAGCGGCGCGGGTGAGGTCTGTGCGTCTGGCGCGCCGTGGAGGTTCGGGGTGCTGGTGGGGGCGCGGATCGGCTGCGGCAGTGGTGTCACAGGGATCGGCGGGGCCCGGCGGTGGACCAGGTTCGGCGGTGGAGCCTGAGCGCCCCCGGCCGCGGCTCCCGGCGAGGGCTGCGTCGAGCGGGTCTGGGGCTCGGCCTCGCTCCAGCGGTGCGTCGGCGGTGGCATCGTCGCCGGTCGCCGGTCGCCGGTCGCCGGTCGCCGGTCGCCGGTCGCCGGTTGCCGGTCGTCGGTCGCGGTCGTCGGTTCGGAGGTGGCGCGTCCGCTCCTGCGGCACCGTCGCGATCCGCTGCCACGGCTGACCGCTCCGGAGCGGGAGGCGGCGGCCCCGATGGCGGAGGGCCGGTCGATCGGCGTGGTTGCCGGGGTGCTGGCGGTCAGCGGGGGTGCGGTCGGCGGGCACTTCGGCCGGGTCCCCTGCCCAGCTGGACCGCCCAGCCGGACCTTCTCCGGCCGATGAGACGAACCGCCAGGTCCTTGCGGTGCCGGCCTACCTCCGCGAGTGGGCGGCGCCCGGGTCCGTCAGTGATGCGACCAGGCCCGCGGCCTCGTCCAGTGCGGCCGTCTCGTGGGCGGTGAGCCGTGGGTCCTCCGCGCGCAGGGCGGTCGCGCGGGCCAGGCAGTCGGCGGGTACACCGCCGTCCGCTGCGAAGCGGGAGAGCAGCGCCGCCAGCAGGCCCCGCAGGTGCCCGCCCTCGGTGAACGACGGGTCGAGCGCCACCTGGGCCAGGATCAGGGAGGTCATGGCACGGTCCAGGCAGGCCGGCCCCTCACGGGCCGTCAGCCAGTCGGTCACCATGGCGCCCTCGGGGGCGAGGATCACGTTCTCCGGGTGCAGGTCCAGGTGCAGGATCCGGTCCTCGGGGTCCTGGGAGAGCCGTGGGGGTATCGCGTGCAGCTCCCGCAGGAGCCGCGCCAGCAGGTCCGCGCCCGCGGCCTCGGTGACCGTGCCCGCCAGCAGCGCCTCGGTGAGTGTCGGCCCCTCCAGCCGCTGCACCACCAGGTCCGTGGGCAGGGCGTCCTCGCCCGGCGGCCCGATGCGCGGGACCGGGAAACCCGAGGCCGCGAGGTACGACATCACGGCCAGTTCACCGGTGGTGTCGATGCCGTGGCGGTGGCGGCGCAGGACCCAGGGGCCGTCGAGTGCGTAGACGTCGGCGGTGCGTCCCGAGCCCAGGAGTGGGCCTATATGCATGAGGGGAAACCTACCCGCGCCGTCCCGCGCGGGGGAGTCACCAGCGCATGTGAACATCCTCGGCCCAGCCCAGGAGTTGCTCCACCGCGATCTCCTCGTCGTCGTCGGTCCTGATCCGGCCGTTGTAGTGCCCGAAGCACTGGTCGGTCCGGTTGGCGAGCAGGCCGAGGTCGGTGCGGGCGGTGCGGTTGTGGAACGGTTCGAACGTCAGGTCCACCTGGTCCGACGAGGGGGTCCGGAGGGTCCAGGGGGCCAGCGGGTCGGCGGCGGACCAGCGCCAGTCCAGCTCCTCGCCGATCTTGGTGACCCGGCCGTCCACGCAGAGGCCGTTCTCGGTGGATCCGGTGCCTTCCGTCCAGCGCCCGCCGAACTGGAGGCCGACCGTGTGGCCGCCCGTACGGCCGGACGCAGCACCCCAGTTCCAGTCGGCGGTGCGCGGCCAGCGCCCCCGGCCGTGGTCCAGGACGGCCCAGCTCTCGGAGCCCTCCCCGCCGAACTCCACGGTCTCGCCGCCGATGCGCACACTGCCCCGGGCGGGGAGGGCCGTGTGCTTGGACGTGTACTGGAAGCGCCGGCCGTTCCACGGCACGACCACCGAGAGCGATTCATGGCCGTCCGGCCGCGACACCAGCAGGCTGACCTCCACCGGCTGCCGGTCCGGTGTCAGGCAACGGGCCCGCAGCCTGGTTCCCGAGTTCTCGTCGCGGATCTCGACGCGCACCTTGTTCCCGGTGGGCCGGGCGGGGCCGACGGTCACGTCCTCGGAGCCGGGTGCCCCGGCCACGGCGTCCGGGAGCCGCACGCCGTGGCCCAGGGGGATGACGGAGGAACGCTCGAACTCGCGGCCACCGGGGCCGAATTCCAGCAGGTAGACCGTGTTCAGCGCCATGAAGTCGAGGTCGCTGACCGTCAGGGCCACCAGGTGGGTGGGCGTGGTCACGCACCAGTACTCCCACCGCTTCGTACGGCCCCAGCCCCGCATCCCGGTCCGGTGCAGGGGTGTCCTGGACCAGCCGACGGCCGCCGGGTTCAGGCTGCCGTCGGGCAGACACAGGTCGACGGGCCCGGTGATCTCGTGCTCGTGCGTCGCCATGGCCCGGAGCCTATAGCGGCCAGGGACCGTGAAAGGGGCGGCGGTTGCAGCTGGACCCGCACCCGCCTCCGGTCCGCGCCGGGCCCCGTGTTCTGTGTTCCGTCAGTACGGGACCTGACTCTGCCTGCTGCCTGTGCCGTGTTCCGCCGGTACCGGGCCCCGCCTGCTGCCTGCTGCCCGTGCCGTGTTCCGTCACTACCGACCCCGCCTCCTGCCCGTCCCGGCCGTGCTTCCCGCCTGCCGTACGCCGGTGCCGGGCCCCGCACTCGGCCAGTCGCGGGACGGGCCTGTCCTGCTGTCCGGCCTGGCCGCAGTACCCCGCCATCTGCCCGGCTCCCCTCCCCGACCGCAGCGCCCTCCCGCCCAGCCCGGCTTCCCCGCTCCCGCGCGCTTCCAGCCCGCCCCCCTCGACCGGCGCACGCCCCCACCCCCCAGGCCGCCGTACATCCCCACCCTCACCACCCCGAGCCCGCCTGCCCCGCACACTCCCCCCAACCGCCGTACGAGGGGGCCATAACGCGGTGGTAGGGGGCGGACGGGATCTCCTGCGGCGGGGGTGCGCGCGGCTACGTTTCCGGCAGTTCCCCACCCCCCTCGGGTCTCCGCTCCCCCGGAGCCCGACGCCCCCGAGCCCAAGGAGAGTGACGTGGAGACAACCGTGCTCCGCAGACGCGCGTTCGCCTCAGCAGCCGCCGCCGTGGCGGTGGGCGCGCTCGCCCTCGCCGGTCTGACCGGTGTCGCCTCGGCCGGCCAGGCGCGCGGCGCCGTGCCCGTGGCCGAGCGGCTCCCGCAGGGACTGGCCGACGCGATGAGGCGGGACCTCGGCCTCGACGCCGGCGAGGCCACGGCCCGCATAGCGCACGAGCGCCGGGCCGCAGCCCTGGCGGCGGCGCTGGAGAAGTCACTCGGTGCCGACTTCGCCGGAGCCAGGCTGGGCGACGACCCGTCGGTCCTGGTCGTCTCCACGACCGACCCCGCCGACGTCGCCCGGATCGACGCGGCGGGAGCCCGCGCCGAGGTCGTCGGCCACAGCCTGGACCGTCTCGAGGCGGCCAAGGCGGCCCTGGACGAGGTGGCGCTCAAGAAGGCCCCGCGGGAGGTGCCGTCCTGGTACGTCGACCTCCGTGCCAACCGGCTCGTCGTGAACGCCGCCCGCACGGCCGCCGCGGACCGCCTCCTCGCCGCCGCGGGGGTCCCCCGCGCTCTCGTGCGGATCGACCGCTCGTCCGAACAGCCGCGTGCCTACGCGGACCTGCGCGGTGGTGACGCGTACTACATGAACGGAACGGGCCGCTGTTCCATCGGCTTCCCGGTCAGGCGCGGCACCCAGAACGGCTTCGTCACCGCCGGCCACTGCGGGACGCCCGGCGTCACCACCAGCGGGTTCGACCAGCAGGCGCAGGGGTCCTTCCAGGGCTCCACCTTCCCCGGCCGCGACTACGCCTGGGTGGCGGTCAACGCCAACTGGACGCCCCGCGCCCTGGTGAACGGATACGGCAACGGCGATGTGACCGTCACCGGATCCACCCAGGCCGTCGTGGGCTCCTCGGTCTGCCGGTCGGGTTCCACGACGGGCTGGCACTGCGGCACGATCCAGCAGCACAACAGCAGCGTCACCTACCCGGAGGGCACCATCTCCGGCGTGACCCGCACCAGCGTCTGCGCCGAACCCGGTGACTCCGGCGGCTCGTTCATCTCGGGCAGCCAGGCGCAGGGCGTCACCTCGGGCGGCTCCGGCAACTGCTCCCAGGGCGGTACGACGTACTACCAGCCGGTCGGCCCCGCGCTGGCCGCGTACGGACTGACCCTCGTCACCAGCGGTACGCCGACCGACCCGCCCACCGATCCGACCGACCCGCCGACGGAGCCGGGCGGCACCTGGGCCGCGGGCACCACGTACGCCGCCGGAGCGGTCGTGACCTACGGCGGCACGCGCTACCGCTGTCTCCAGGGGCACCGGGCGCAGGCCGGCTGGGAGCCGCCGCTCGTCCCCGCGCTGTGGGAGCGCGGGTAGGCGCGAGGCGGGGGCCCGGACCGGGGTGACGTCCCGGTCCGGGCATCCGGCCGTCGCCGAACGGGGCGCGCTGCTCGGCGTCCGGGCTACTTGGCGTCGGAGTACCGCTCGACGACCGCCGTGCTGAAGGGGAACCGCACCGGCGTCTCCCCGAACGCGACCCGGC
This sequence comes from Streptomyces sp. NPDC058008, assembly GCF_042886395.1. Taxonomy (NCBI): domain Bacteria; kingdom Bacillati; phylum Actinomycetota; class Actinomycetes; order Kitasatosporales; family Streptomycetaceae; genus Streptomyces; species Streptomyces sp. NPDC058008. Next base: position 105,206 of record NZ_JBHVQX010000013.1, read on the forward strand.
CGGCCAGCTCCCCGGCCTCGCGGATCGCCTCCACGACCGCGGGTGCCTCCCCGGCCGGGCAGTGCACGATCACCTCGTCGTGCTGGAAGAACACCAGCTCGGCGCGCATCCCCCCGTCGGCGAGCGTCTTGCGCAGCGCCGCCAGGAGCAGCAGGGCCCAGTCGGCGGCGCTGCCCTGGACCACGAAGTTGCGCGTGAAGCGGCCCCGGGCCCGGGCGTTCGACGAGGCGTACCCCGGGGTGAAGCCGGGGCCGCCGGTCTCCTCCCCGGCCGGCGGTTCCTCGCTCTCCTGCGGGATGCCCGCCTCCCCGTCCTCGTCCGCCCCGGCGGCGGGCGGGCTCGTGCGGCCCAGCCAGGTGCGGACGAGGCGGCCCTCCTCGCCGGCCCTCGCTGCGTCGTCGACGTAGGAGACGGCGTGCGGGAACCGTCGTCGCAGCGCCGCCAGGTTCTTCAGGCCGTCGCCCGAGGTCTGCCCGTAGATCGCGCCGAGCAGGGCCAGCTTGGCGTGGTCGCGGTCGCCGTGGAACGCCCGGTCGGACAGTGCCTTGTAGAGGTCGCCCTCGTGTCCGGCCACCTCCATCAGCCCCCGGTCACGGGAGATCGCGGCCAGCACGCGCGGTTCCATCTGGTCGGCGTCCGCCACGACCAGCCGCCAGCCCTCGTCGGCGACGACCGCCTGGCGTATCACCTTGGGGATCTGGAGCGCCCCGCCGCCGTTGGTCGTCCAGCGGCCGCTGACCGTGCCCCCCGGCTGGTACTCGGGGCGGAAGCGGCCGTCGCGCACCCAGTCCTGGAGCCAGCTCCAGCCGTGGGCCGTCCAGACGCGGTACATCTTCTTGTAGCGGATCAGCGGCTCGACCGCCGGGTGGTCGAGCTTGTCCAGCTCCCACCGCCGGGTCGACTTCACCTTGATCCCGGCCTGCGCGAACGCCTTCACGACATCGGCCGGCAGGTCGGGGCGCACCCGTCTCCCGAACGCCGCGGACACCTCGTCGGCGGCCTCGGCGAGCCTGCGGGGCTCGCCGCCGCCCGCGTACCGCTCGCCGAGGAGGCCGTTCAGCACCTCGCGGTGCACGTCGGCCCGCCAGGGAAGCCCGGATCCGTTCATCTCGGCGGCGACCAGCATGCCCGCCGACTCGGCGGCCGTGAGCAGCCGCATCCGGCCGGGGTGCTCCGCCGCGTCGTGGCGGCGCAGCTGGTCGGCGTAGACCTGGAGGAGCGCCTCGAAGGGCAGGTCGGTGCCGGAGCGCGGTTCGAAGAGGGAGGACTGGGAGCCCGGCTCCGCCGAGCGGGGCGGCGGGTCGGGCGGCACCGGGGCGTGGCACAGCCTGGCCCAGGCCGCGGCGGCCGAGCGCGGCTCCCCGAGCCGCCCCTCGTGGCCGAGCAGCAGCAGCTCGGCGCACTCGATGTCGTAGCAGCGCTCGACGCGCACGCCCGCCGCGAGCAGGCGGGGGTAGACCGCGGCCGTCGAACGCCAGACCCAGCGGACCACTCCGGGGCGGGAGCGGACGGCCTCCACGAGGTCCGGCTCGGCCAGGACGGGACCGGCGGGCAGGCCGTCGCGCGTCAGCGGCACGAGGAGCGCGCCGCCCCCTTCCGCGATGGCCAGAGCCCAACGTTCGGTCATGGGCCGAGTCTTGCACCCGGCACTGACAGCGGACCCCGGCTCACCGGCAGACGGGCCCCGGCTCACCGGGCGGGCGGGCCCGACTGCCGGGAGGATCGGAGGGAGGGTGCGCGTGGCGCGTGCCGGGAACCCGGAAGACAGCGGAGGAGACGGTGATGGAAGCGATCGTGTACGAGGAGTTCGGCGGCCCCGACGTCCTGCGCCTGGACCGGGTCGAGGACGTCCACGCGGGCCCCGGGCAGATCCGGGTGGCGGTCAGGGCGGCAGGGGTCAATCCGGTCGACTACAAGATCCGCAACGGCTGGATGGAGGCCGCGTTCCCCACCCCGCTGCCCGCCACACCCGGCAGCGAGTTCTCCGGGGTCGTCGACGAGACCGGTGAGGGCGTCACGGAGTTCGCGGTGGGCGACGAGGTCCTCGGCCGGAGCACGAGCGGGGCGTACGCGCAGTACGCCCTGGCCGACGTGGGCGCCGTCGCGCGCAAGCCGGAGGGACTGGACTGGGCGGAGGCCGCCGCGCTGCCGCTCGCGACCGCGACCGCCACCCGGGTGCTGGACGAGCTGGGGGTCTCGGCGGGCGAGACCCTGCTGGTGCACGGGGCGTCCGGCGCGGTCGGCTCCGCCGCGGTCCAGCTGGCCGCCGCCCGGGGTGCCACCGTCATCGGAACGGCCTCCCCGGCCAACCACGACTATCTGCGGGTGCTCGGCGCGGTCCCCGTGGCGTACGGGCCCGGGCTGGTGGACCGGGTGCGGGACGCCGCGCCGCAGGGCGTGGACGCGGTCTTCGACGTGGCGGGCAAGGGGGTCCTGGGGGAGTCGGTCGAGCTGCGCGGCGGCACGGCCGACCGGATCTCCACCATCGCCGACCCGGACGCGGCGCGTTACGGCGTGCCGTTCTCGGCGGGCGGCGGAACCTCTCCGGGCGAGGGCAGGAGGCTGGCGGAGTACGCCGAGACCGCGGCGGCGGGCGGCCTGCGCATCCCCGTGGAGCAGACGTTCACGCTGGCGGAGGCGGCGCGCGCCCAGGAGACCAGCGAAGCCGGGCACGTACGCGGCAAGCTCATCCTGCTCCCCGGGGAGCACTGAGCCCCCACCCACACGAGCCCCCGTCCACCGCGTGCACAGCCCCACCGGCCGCATGCAAGGCCGCCGTCCACCGCGTGCACGGCCCGTGTCGGCCGCACGCTAGGCCCCGGTCCACCGCGTGCACGGCCCGCGTCGGCCGCCGTCCGTCGGCCACGCGGCCCCGGTCCGCCGCACGCGCGGCCCGCGGCCACGGCCCCGTCCACAACGGGCGAGGCCTCGTCGCCACGCACACGCCCCGTCCACCGCACGAGCGAGGCCCCGCCCACCGCCTGCACGGCCCGCGTCGGCCGCATGCACGAGGTCCCTCACCCACGCTGCCCGGGTCTACCGCACGCACCCCCTCACCCACGCGCCCTACCCCGCCCCACCCCGCCCCCCACCCCCAGCTGCGTGCCGCCGGCGTCCCCGGGGGCCGCCGGCCGATCGTGGCCGGGGCAGCCCTTAGCCTGGCCCGATGGAATCGGTGATCGACCGGGCGTGCGCCGCGGCCCTGTACTCGGACGGTGACGCGGGCCTGGACACCGGCGCCTCCCTCCTCGCGGCGGACCCGTCCGCCGACGAGGAGCTGCACCGCCGGGGCGAGGAGTTCGTCCGGCGGGCCTGGGCGCGCGGCTGGCAGCCCGCCGACGTCGTACGGACCGTCCGGCGCGAGCTGGACGAGGCCGGGGCCGCGCTCGTGGCCGCCCTGATCACGGCGGAGACGGCGGCGTACGGGCAGCTCCCCCCGCGCTGGGCCGACCAGCTCGCCGCGCTGCCCGCCCCGGCGCCGCGCAACCGTCCCGACCGGTTCACGTACGCCTCCGAGCTCCTCGGGCTGTACCGGCTGCTGCTGCGGCTCCCGGTCATCGAGCCGGCCGGGCCGCCGCCCGGCACGGCCGCCGAGGCCCCGCACCGGCCCCCGGCCCACGGCGAACCCCGCATGCTCACCAGGATCCGGGCGCTGCTCGCCAAGGCGGAGGCGACCGGTTTCCCGGAGGAGGCCGAGGCGCTCACCACCAAGGCGCAGGAGCTGATGGCCCGGCACAGCATCGACGAGGCGCTCCTCGCCGCCCGTACGCACAGCGCCGATACGCCGGGGGCCGTCCGGATCGGCGTCGACGCGCCCTACGAGAGCGCGAAGGCCGTCCTGCTCGACTCGGTCGCCTCCGCGAACCGCTGCCGCGCCGTGTGGAACAGCGACCTGGGCTTCACCACGGTCGTCGGCTTCGACCCGGACCTGGACGCCGTGGAGCTGCTCTTCACCTCCCTCCTGGTGCAGGGCACCGCCGCGATGACGAAGGCGGAGGCCGGGCAGCGGGCCGGCGGGCGCAAGCGGACCAAGACCTTCCGGCAGTCCTTCCTGATGGCGTACGCCCAGCGCCTGGGCAGCCGTCTCGCGGCGGACACCGCGCGGGTCACCGCCGAGGCCGGCTCGGGGACCGGCTCCGGGAGCCCGGCCGGCGGCCCCGGCGACCTGCTCCCGGTCCTCGCCGCCCGGGACGTCGCCGTCACCGACACGGCGGAGCGGATGTTCCCGAGGACCACCACGACCCGGCTGCGCGGGGCGACGGACGCCGAGGGCTGGACGCACGGCACGGCCGCGGCGGACCGTGCGCGGATGGGCCGGGAAGGTCCGGAAATCAGCCGCTAGATCCGTAGAGCGGCATAAGCCGGGGTTGTGGGGTAATCCGGCTAGGCTCTGCCCATGAGCTGGCTCCGGGCGCTGAGGGAGACGGCCCGGTCGGGGCTGGAGATCGAGCGACGGCGTCTCGAACCGCTCATCGCGGTGCGCGGCGCCGCGGGTCTCGCCCTCGTCGTCGGGGTGAGCCTGGCGCTCTTCGGCCCGGTGATCGCCGCCGGGTCGGCGTTCGGCGCGTTCCAGGCGGCCATCGCCACCTTCCAGCGCAGCTGGCGCCCCCGGCCCGTGCTCGCACTGGTCTCCGGGGTCAGCCTGGCCGTGTCGACGTTCGTCGGCTACGTCACCGTGTCCCACACCGTCCTGTTCCTGATCCTGCTGGTCCTGTGGACGTTCGCCGCCGGGATGGCCTGGGCGGCGGGCCCGACCGGCGGCATCATCGCGGGGTCCAACGTCTCGATCATGCTGGTCACGATCACCCTGCCCACCTCCGTCGCCGACGCGGCGGCCCACGCCGGGATGATGGCGTTCGGCGGGTTCGTCCAGGCGGCGCTGATCGTGCTGTTCCCGGTCCGCAGATGGGGCGCCCAGCGCGACGCGCTCGCCGACGCGCTGGCCGGGGTGGCCGACTACGCCCGCAGGCTGCGGCACGACCCGGTCGCGCCCTTCGACCCCGTACCGCTGATGACCGCCCGCAACGCCGCCGCCGTCACCCCGCGCCAGGCCCGCCGCCGACCCGCCGACCTGCACGGCGCCCGTGGGGTCGCCGAACGGCTGCGGCCGGTCCTCGCCTCGCTGGCGGACCCCGCCCTGGGAGTCCCGGCCGAGGGGCCCGAACGCTACTGGGCGCGGGAGATCCTCGGCGCCGCCGGGTCCCTCCTGGACTCCGCGGCCCGCGCGGTGCGCCACGGGGACCCGGTGCGGCTCGACGAGACGGCGCTCTCCGTGCTGAAGTCCCCCGACACCGAGGTCATCCTCACGGGCCCGCCCCGCCGGGCCGCCGACCGGCTCACCTCGCTGCTCGCCGACGTCATCGAGATCGCCGAGGGGACCGGCACCGACGACCGGACGCCCGGCGAGCCCCTCGTACCGCACCGCAGGCGGCCCACCCTGCTGCGGCTGGTCCCGGTCGTCTACCGCTCCATGCGCCGCGAACTGCGCCGGGGGTCGACGATCCTGCGCCACGCGATCCGGGTGGCGGCGGTGGCCCCGGCCGGCTACCTCCTGGGGGCGGTCCTGCCGTTCGGCCACGGCTACTGGGCGCCGATGACCGCCGTGATGGTGATGCGCCCGGAGTTCACCCAGACGTACTCCCGGTCCGTGGCCCGCTTCATGGGGACCGTGGTCGGCGTCGCCGTCGCCACCGGCATCGTGCAGGCCGCGCACCCGAACGCGGAACTGTCCGCCCTGCTCGCCGTCCTCAGCGCGGGCCTGATGTACCTGCTGATGCGCACCGGGTACGCGGTCGGCCAGGTCTGTGTCTCCGCCTACGTCGTCTTCCTGCTCGGCATGGCGGGCGACGACTGGTCGCAGACCGTGCCCGAGCGCGTCGTGCTGACCCTCATCGGCGGGCTCCTCGCGATGATCGCGTACGCCCTCTACCCGGCCTGGGAGACGCCCAGGCTGCGCGACCGGCTGGCCGGCTGGGTGGTCACGGACGGGCGCTACGCGGCCACGGTCCTCGACCGGTACGCCGATCCCGCCTCCAGGAGCCTGGAGGACGTGCGCGCCGCCCTGCTCACCACCCGGGAGGCCCGCGTCGTCTGGCAGGAGGCGCTGGAGACGGCCCGGCACGAGCCCGTACGCCACCGGGGCATCTCCCGGACCTCCGCGGCGGACGCCCAGGACGCGCTGGCCCAGTTCGGCAGGGTGGCGATGCTCATGGAGGCCCATCTGCCCGCCGTGTCCGCCACCCCGGTCCCCGAGGCCGCCGCGCTGGCCGAGGCCCTGCGCCGCGCCACCGAGGAGGGGGCCAAGGCGGTGCGGGAGCGCCGTGTACCGGAGTGGGGGCCCGTCAGGGAGGCCCTGGACCGCCGGGACGCCGAGCCCGGGCCGCCGCCCGACGCCTTCGTGCGCAACGGGGCCGTCCTGCTGCTCCGCGCCCTGGAGGACTTCTCCCGGGCGCTGGAGATCAGCAGCGGGCGGGCGTAGGGAGGGCCGCGCCGCGTCAGGGGGCGGGCAGCGTGGGCAGGTCCTTCGGCAGCTTCGCGTCGGCGGCCCTGGACAGGGTGTCCGTGGCCCCCGCGTTCCAGGAGACGACGAGCTTCCCGCCGTCGTTGGACTCGATGGATCCCATGGTGCGGGCGGTGTCCCCGTCGAGGCACTTCAGCGCGATCATCACCGTGCCCATGTTCTTCAACTCGCCCTGGCAGATGTGCTGTCCGGCGGAGAGCGCCACCTTGCCCGAGGTGGCCGACAGCACGACGGGCAGGCCGTCGGAGGTACCCGTCCAGGTGCCCGCGAGCGCCGCGGCCGCCGCGGCGACCGCGGCGTCCGCCGTGGCGGCCCCGGAGGGGGTGGCCGGCCCGGAGGCGGTGGCCGGGCGGTCGTCCGACGTCCTGTCCGCGGCGGGGTCGTCGCTGCCGCAGGCGGTCAGTGCGAGCGCGGCGGCGAGACCGGCGGCCGCGAGGGCGCCGGAGCGCGTGAGCCTGTCCATTGGAGTTCCCCCTTGTGGATTCACGGCCGAAAGACGGCGCCAAGCTACCAGGCACGAACAGAACAACTCGCGGAACTGGGAGCCAAATTGGCGTGCCGTTCGTCTGTTCCTCATAGAGGCGGGGGAACGGCGGGCCGAGGGACGGACCGATCGGGGAAAACTGTAATCGCGTGCGCACCCCGCGTGCACGTGCATCTGCTCATGCATTGGCATATGAACACAGCTATGATCCGAGCTAGTTGACACTTGCACCTTGCAACTCGGGGAGCGTCCTGTGCACGACGTGTACAACGGCATGGCGGCCACAGAGCTTCGCGGGGTCGTCTGGCAGAAGAGCAGACACAGCAACTCACAGGGATCATGCGTGGAGTTCGCGAAACTGCCCGGAGGGAATGTGGCGATGCGGAACTCGCGCCACCCCGACGGGCCCGCGCTGGTCTATACACCGGCCGAGATCGAGGCGCTGCTGCTGGGCGTCAAGGACGGGGAGTTCGACCACCTGGCCGCCGGGGCCTGATCCCAGGGCCCGTTCGGCCCGGGAGGACAATTCCGCGGCCGCCCACGGCCCTGTGCGCGCGGGGAGATCCCGCACGCCTGCCCGCCCGGCCCGTGACCGTCCGTGGGCGGGCCTGCGCCCGCCGTCCGCGTCCTACAGGCCGTCGGTGAGCGCGCCGAACGGTACGGGGCGCTCCGGCACCGCGTGGTCCGTCAGCCGGAACAGGGCCCAGACCACCTTGCCGAGCCCGCCCTCGGACGCCGTGTCCCCGGCCGGTACGGGGGAGGGGTGCCAGCCCCAGGAGTCGCTGAACGACTCGACGAGGAAGAGCCCGCGCCCCGACTCCGCCGAATCGGGCGCCTCGCCCACGACCGGACCCCGTCGGCTGGGATCGCGCACCGCGCACACCAGGCGCGAGGTCCAGCGCATCAGGTGCAGCCGGACGCAGGAGTCCTGGTTCTCCCGTGCCGCCTCGGCCGGGAGGGCGTGCCGCAGCGCGTTGGTGACCAGCTCGGAGACGACCAGGGCGACATCGTCGAAACGGTCGCCCAGGTCCCACGAGGTCATCGTCGTACGGGTGAATCTCCGTGCCCCGCCCACCGCTTCGAACCGGGCCGGCAGCGTGCAGGACGCCGAACCGGCGATCGCCGACGGGTCGATGGGGGGAAGCCCCTGCCGTAACGGCTCGAGCATCGTCGATCCATTCGTCCCCATGCGAGGCACTCCCGGGATTCGCGGCTGTAGCGGCACTGCTTCTGGCGGGCACTGCGGGTACAGCGGCACAACACGAACGAGCAAGCACGCAGCTGCGCGAGGACCATGGTTCCGAATGCGCAGAGCAGATGCAAGGGCAGATGCACGTGCACGTGACGGGTCTGCCCGGGAGCGTGCCGGTTCAGACTCATTTCTTCCGCTTCCCTGATCCGAAGCTTTGAGAAAGTCTGGCCATCTCTGTAATCGAATGAGTACGGGCTGAAGCGTTTTGGTGGCAGAATCCGCCTCCGGGGTTCGGGGGAACTCCGGAGTACGGGAAGCGATGGGGAGGGTTGGGAAGCCGGTGTCGGCAGGCGAGTCGAGTGGTTCTGTGGTGCGGCGCATCCTGCTGGGCTCACAGCTCAGACGCCTGCGCGAGTCGCGCGGCATCACCCGTGAGGCGGCCGGCTACTCCATCCGTGCCTCCGAATCGAAGATCAGCCGCATGGAGTTGGGACGGGTGAGCTTCAAGGCCAGGGACGTCGAGGACCTGCTCACGCTCTACGGAGTCACGGACGAGGCGGAGCGGGAATCGCTCCTCGGTCTCGCCCGTGAGGCCAATGTGGCGGGCTGGTGGCACAGCTACGGCGACGTGCTGCCCGGCTGGTTCCAGACGTATATCGGTCTGGAGGGGGCGGCCTCGCTCATCCGGATCTACGAAGTGCAGTTCGTCCACGGGCTGTTGCAGACCGAGGCGTACGCCCATGCCGTCGTCACCCGCGGCATGCCCGGCGCGCCCGCGGCCGAGATCGACCGCAGGGTCGCGCTGCGGCTGGCGCGGCAGAAGGCGCTCGTCTCCGAACGGGCGCCCCGCTTCCACGCCGTGCTGGACGAGGCGGCCCTGCGCCGCCCGTACGGCGGGCGCGAGGTGATGCGTGCGCAGTTGCGGCATCTGATCGATATGTCGGAGCAGCCGAATATCACCCTCCAGGTGATGCCCTTCAGCTTCGGCGGTCATGCCGGTGAGAGCGGGGCTTTCACGATGCTGCGATTCCCGGAATCCGATCTGTCGGACATCGTCTACCTGGAGCAGCTGACAAGTGCGCTCTATCTGGACAAGGCAGAAGAAGTCGCCCAGTACGAGAAAGCCATGGTCCGCCTCCACGAGGACAGCCCGGGGCCCGAGGAGAGCCGGGATCTTCTCCGAGGACTCCTTCAACTGACCTGATTCGCCGGTAAGGTGACTTACTGACAGGAATCTGCGCCTGCAGTAAGGGATTGCATGTCCTTCCCCAGTGAACTGGCCCGCCAGTACATCGACGGCGAGTGGCTGACCGGCAACGGTGCGTGGGACATCATTGATTTCAACCCTTACAACGGCGAGAAACTCTGCTCCGTCACCGTGGCCACCGCGGCGGAAGTGGATCAGGCCTACCGCGCGGCCGAACGCGCTCAGCGGGAATGGGCCGAGGCCGGTCCTTATGCGCGGCGTGACGTTCTGGAGAACGCCGTGCGGCTCGTCGGGGAACGTGCCGGTGAAATCACCGAGCTCATCATCGATGAACTCGGCGCCACCCGGCCGAGGGCCGAATACGAGGTGCGTGCCGCGCAGGAGTTCCTGCGCGAGGCCGCCGGGCAGGCGATGCGCCCCGAGGCCCGGCTGATGCCCTCGGTCACCGACGGCAAGGAGAACCGGGTCTACCGGATCCCCGTCGGGGTCATAGGGGTGATCAGCGCCTTCAATTTCCCTTTCCTGGTGACGATGAAGACCGCCGCGCCGGCACTCGCGCTCGGCAACGCCGTCGTGGTGAAGCCCCATCAGAACGCCCCGGTCGCCGGCGGAGGCCTGGTCGCCCGGATCCTCGAGGACGCGGGACTGCCCGCGGGGGTCCTCAACGTCGTCGTCACCGACAGCGCCGAGATCGGTGACTCCTTCATCCGGCACCCGGTGCCCAAGGTGATCTCGTTCACCGGATCGGACCGGGTCGGCCGGCATGTCGCGGCCGTCGCCGCCGGGCTGTTCAAGAGGACCATCCTCGAACTGAGCGGCAACAGCGCCCTCGTCGTGCTGGAGGACGCCGACCTCGACCACGCGGTCCGGGCGGCCGTCTACAGCCGCTTCCTGTTCCAGGGGCAGGTCAGCATGGCCGCCAACCGGATCCTGGTGGACCGGTCCGTGGAGGAGGAGTTCACCGGGCGGTTCACCGCCGCGGTGTCCGCCCTTCCGACGGGCGATCCGCGTGACCCCGGCACCCGTATCGGCCCGGTCATCAGCACGTTCCAGGCCGAGGCGCTCACCGCGCTGGTCGACGGGGCGGTCGAGGCCGGTGCCACCGCGCTCGTACGGGGGCGTACGCGGGGCAATCTCGTCGAGCCGACCGTGCTGACCGGGCTGCCGGAGGGGTCACCGCTGCTGGAGCAGGAGATATTCGGCCCCGTGGCGCTGCTGGTCCCGTTCGACGGCGAGGACGACGCCGTACGCATCGTCAACGACAGCCCCTACGGGCTGAGCGGCGCCGTCCACACGGCGGACGCGGAGCGCGGTGTGCGGTTCGCCCGGCGCATCACCGGCGGGATGTTCCATGTGAACGGCGCGACCGTGCAGGACGATCCGGCGGTCGCCTTCGGCGGCGAGAAGAGGTCCGGCATGGGACGGCTCAACGGCGAGGCCGCCGTGGAGGCGTTCACCACCCGGAAGTGGATCTCGGTGCAGCACGGGCGAACGGTTTTTCCCTTCTGACGCGGCGGGAACGAGGACGGAATCCGACCTGATGGATCGGTACGTTGACGGCGCAGGAAGGCAAGCGCAGTCACGTACCACCGAAAGAAGCACATCATGGTCACCCACGTTCCCTCAGAGGCTCCCGGCGACGAGCGCGGCGCACTCCTCGCCTTCGTCGAGGCGCAGCGCGGTGCGGTCCGGCGCTCGGTCCTCGGCCTCACGGAGGAACAGGCCGCGAGCCGTCCCGGGGTCAGCGAACTCACCCTCTCCGGACTGCTCAAGCACGTCGCCGAGACCGAGCTGAACTGGCTGCGGATGGCCCAGCAGCGTCCGAACGAGAGGGCACGGACCGCCGAGAACCGGGGCGACAGCTTCCGGCTCCTCGACGGGGAGACGATCCCGCAGACGCTGGAGTTCTGGGCGAAGACCGCCGCCGAGACGGAGTCCTTCATCCGGTACGACGTCGAGAGCATGGACGACACCTTCCCGCTGCCCCCGGCGCCCTGGTTCCCCGAGGACGAACGCTGCTCCATGCGCTGGCTGCTGGTCCATCTCGTCGAGGAGACCGGCCGCCACGCGGGGCACGCCGACATGCTGCGGGAGATGCTGGACGGCAGGAAGGCCCTCGATCTGGTGGCCGAGGAGGCGGGCTACTCTGGTCGGGGTTGAGTGCAAGGGTGGGTGGTATGTCGGCGATCCGTCTCCTGGTCCTGGGCGCTGTGCGCCAGCACGGCCGCGCACACGGCTACCAGGTGCGCAACGACCTGGAGTACTGGGGGGCCCACGAGTGGTCCAACGCCAAGCCCGGATCGATCTACCACGCGCTCAAGCAGATGGCCAAGCAGGGGCTGCTCCTCGCCCATGAGGTCGCCCCGTCCACTGCCGGCGGCCCGCCCCGCACCGAGTACGAGATCACCGGCCGGGGCACCGAGGAGTTCTTCACCCTGCTGCGGGCCTCGCTGACCTCGTACGACCAGAGCGTGGACGTGCTCTCGGCCGGCATCGGTTTCATCGTCGACCTGGAGCGGGACGAGGCGGTGGCCCTGCTGCGGGAGCGTGTCGCGGCCATCGAGGGCTGGCGGGCCACGGTCGCCGGGCATTACACGCCGTCGGAGGGCCCGGAGTCCCTGGGGCACATCGGCGAGATCATGAACATGTGGGTCCACTCGGCGGACGCGGGTGCCGAGTGGACGCGCGGCCTGATCGCGCGCATCGAGGCGGGGGCCTACACCTTCGCGGGCGAGGGCGCCCCCTTCGTCGGGGTGCTCGCCGAGGGCCGGAAGAACCCCTACGCCACCGGAGTCCCCGGCCGCGGGGACGACGGCTGACCCCGTGCGACGCACGGGTGGCGCCGGTACGCGGCCCCTCCGGCGGCCCGGGAGAGGACCCGGACCGCCGAACGTCCGTCACGCGTCGGGCCGGTGGGGTTCGCTGCGGCGTCGTCCGCCGGAAAGGAACGGGGACGTGCCCCCTCCCGGCCGCCGGAGCCCCGTCGGGTGCTCAGTGGTGGAAGGCCGTCTGGACCCCGGGATCCCGGTTCAACGGATGCGGCTGTGATCGGAGTTCCGGCAGCAGGGTGCGCAGGTCGTCCAGCAGCAGCTCCGCGAGGTCCGAGGAGAAGCCGTTGCGGCAGACGACCCGCAGCACCGAGAGGTCCTGGCGGTTGGCGGGGAACGTGTACGCGGGCACCAGCCAGCCGCGCTCGCGCAGCCGCCTCGACACGTCGAAGACGTCGTACGCCTTCACCTCGGGTTTCGTCGTCACGGCGAACACCGGGAGTTCGTCGCCCCGGGTCAGCAGCCGGAAGTCGTCCAGGGCCTCGAACTCCGTGGCCAGCCGGCGTGCGATGTCCCGGGACGCCTGCTGCACGGCCCGGTAGCCCTCCCGGCCCAGCCGCAGGAAGGTGTAGTACTGCGCCACCACCTGCGCGCCGGGCCGGGAGAAGTTCAGCGCGAAGGTCGGCATGTCGCCGCCGAGGTAGTTGACCCGGAAGACCAGTTCCTCCGGCAGCTCGGCCGGCGAACGCCACAGTGCCCAGCCGACGCCCGGGTAGACCAGCCCGTACTTGTGCCCCGAGGTGTTGATCGAGGACACCCGGGGCAGCCGGAAGTCCCAGACCAGGTCCTCGTCGAGGAACGGGGCGATCATCGCCCCGGACGCCCCGTCCACGTGGACCGGGATGTCGAGGCCCGTGCGCTCCTGGAGGTCGTCGAGCGCGGCGCAGAGATCGGCGATCGGCTCGTAGGACCCGTCGAAGGTGGAGCCGAGGATCCCGATCACCCCGATGGTGTTCTCGTCGCACAGCTCGGCGGCCGCCTGCGGGTCCAGATGGAAGCGCTCACCGTCCATCGGGACCTGGCGCGGCTCGATCTCCCAGAACGTGCAGAACTTCTCCCAGCAGACCTGCACGTTGACGCCCATCACCAGATTGGGCCGCGCCGTCGCCGGATAGCGGTCGCCGTTCCGGGACGACCAGCGCCGCTTGAGCGCCATGCCCGCCAGCATGCAGGCCTCGCTGGAACCCGTGGTCGAGCAGCCCACCGTGGTCGTGGGGTCGGGCGCGTTCCAGAGATCGGCGAGCATGGCCACGCAGCGCCGCTCCAGTTCGGCGGTGCGCGGGTACTCGTCCTTGTCGATCATGTTCTTGTCCCGGCACTCGCTCATCAGCACACCGGCCTGGGGCTCCATCCAGGTGGTGACGAAGGTGGCGAGGTTGAGCCGGGAGTTCCCGTCGAGCATCAGCTCGTCGTGGACGAGCCGGTAGGCGGTCGACGGCGGCAGCGGGCCGTCCGGGAGCCGGTGCGTGGGCGGCGCCGCGACCATCGGGGCGGTCGGGTCGGCCTCGCCGAAGAACGGGTTGAGCGCCAGCCTGCGGTGCTCCTCGGACGGTGCCGGTTTGCCGTGCCGTCCCTGGTGCAGTGCCATCGGTGAGCCGTCCCCTCAGTTCTCTGCCGCGAGTCCGGCCTTGATGGCCCGGGTGAACTTCACGACGCGCTCGGCCTGGACCCGCGCGGCGGTCAGGGTCTGCTCGGCGACCGGGATGTCGCCCTGCCCCGAGACGTGGGAGGTGCCGTAGGGATTGCCGTCGACGAACTTCGAGGCGTCGGTGTAGCCCGGGGGGACCAGGATGCCGCCGAAGTGGTAGATCGTGTTGTACAGGGCCAGCAGGGTGGACTCCTGGCCGCCGTGGGTGGTGCTGCTCGCGGTGAATCCGCTGTACACCTTGTCGGCGAGCCGGCCCTCCTGCCAGAGGCCGCCCAGGGTGTCCAGGAACTGCTTGAGCTGGGCGGTGACGTTGCCGTACCGGGTGGGCGTGCCGAAGATGACCGCGTCCGCCCAGACCATGTCGTCCTGCACGACCTCCGGAATGCCGGCGGTCGCCCTGGCGTGTTCGGCCCAGGCCGGATTGGAGTCGATCGCCGCCTGGGGGGCGAGCTCGGGCACCTTGCGCAGGCGTACCTGCGCGCCCGCGCTCTCGGCGTCCCCGGCGACGGCCTTGGCGATCGTGGAGACGGTGCCGGTGGAGGAGTAGTAGATGACGGCGACGTTGACGGACGTGGGCATGGGGGACCTCCGGGACGTGGACGCGGGGCGGACTGCGGGGGAGCCGTGAGGCCGGGGGAGAGGGGGCGTGCGGATCAGGTGGCGCTGATGACCGCGGCCGTTCCGTAGGCGCAGACCTCGGTGCCCACGTCCGCCGCCTCGCTCACGTCGAACCGCATCATCAGCACCGCGTTCGCGCCACGCGCCCTGGCCTGGTCGACGAGCCGCTCCATCGCCTGGTTGCGGGTCTCGACCAGGGTCTTGGTGAGCCCCTTGAGCTCGCCGCCGATCATCGACTTCAGGCCCGCGCCGATCTGGCTGCCGAGGTGGCGGGAGCGGACCGTGAGTCCGAACACCTCGCCGATGACCTCGGTCACCCGGTAGCCGGGAACGTCGTTCGTGGTGACGACCAGGACGTCAGCCCGGGGCGTCTGACCGCCGCCGTAGTCCTCAATGCCCATGATGTGGCACCTCCTGCGGAAAGCTTTGCCCCGGTTCGTGCCGTGCGCATCCTCGCTTACGCCAGTGGAACCCAGGGATCCGCTGCGGCGTTGATAGCTTGGGGCGGCCACGCAGCCGCGCACATCGACCAACCCTGGAGCCCGGACCCTTGAATACGCTTGCGCTCGGCCCGAGCTGGCTGGACCCGGATTACCTTCTCAACACCTTCGGGCTGCCCGGCCTCCTGCTCATCGTGTTCGCCGAGTCCGGACTGCTGATCGGGTTCTTCCTGCCCGGCGACTCCCTGTTGTTCACCACGGGCCTCCTGGTGACGACCGGCGACCTCAAGTACCCCCTGTGGCTGGTCTGTGTCCTGGTCGCCCTCGCGGCGATCATCGGCGACCAGGTCGGCTACCTCTTCGGCCGCAAGGTGGGCCCGGCCCTCTTCAAGCGCCCGGACTCCCGGCTCTTCAAGCAGGAGAACGTCGAGAAGGCCCACGAGTTCTTCGAGAAGTACGGTCCGAAGTCCCTGGTGCTGGCCCGCTTCGTGCCCATCGTCCGGACGTTCACGCCGATCATCGCCGGTGTGAGCCGGATGGACTACCGCTCGTTCATCACGTTCAACATCATCGGCGGCATCCTCTGGGGCGTCGGTGTGACGCTGCTCGGCGCGGCTCTCGGCAAGATCGACTTCGTGCACGAGAACATCGAGATGATCCTCATCCTGATCGTGCTGATCTCCGTGGTGCCGATCGTGATCGAGTTCCTGCGCGCCCGCAGCAGGTCGAAGAAGGAAGCCCGCCTGCAGGCGGACGGCCACGGTCCCGAGGACGGCGGTCCCGACGCCGGCCCCCGGGGCGGAGCGGGACACGACGGCCAGGGCCCGGCCGCCCACCAGTACACGGGCGACCAGGCTGCCCCGTACGGCGGCGCCCAGTACGGCAGCCAGTACGGCACGGGCCAGGCGGCCCCGTACGGCGGCCAGGACGCCCCGTACGGCGACGGACGGCCGGGTCAGTACGGCGCCCAGGAAGGCGGTCAGTACGGCGGCGGTCAGGGCGCCCAGTACGGCGGCCAGGGTCCCCAGCAGTACGACGGTGGCCAGTACGGCCAGCAGGGTGGCGGTCAGTACGGCGCTCAGCAGGGCGGTGGCCAGTACGGCGCCCAGCAGGGTGGCGGCCAGTACGGCGCTCAGCAGGGCGGCGGTCAGTACGGCGCCGCCGACCAGGGCGGTCAGTACGGCGGTCAGGGCCAGTACGGCGGCGGCCAGGGCGCCCCGTACGGTGCCGCGCAGGGCGCCCCGTACGGTGGCGGTCAGTACGGCTCGGACCAGGGCGGTTCGTACGGCCCCGGCCAGGCCGGCCCGTACGGCGGCGGCCCCTCGTACGGCGCCGCGGACCAGAACGGTCAGTACAACGGCGGGCAGGGCCAGTACGGCGGCCAGCAGGCCGGTCAGTACGGCGGCCAGGGCCAGTACGGCAGCGACCAGGGCGGCCGGTACGGCGCCCGGCCCGCGCCCCGTCCGGCCGAGGGCCAGGAGGACGACCCGGGCCAGTACGGGTGGCAGGACAGGCGCTGACCCCACGCGCACGCCGACGGCGCCCCGGTCCCCTCAGGGGGCCGGGGCGCCGTCCGTGGGTCAGAAGCCTCTGGTCCGCTTGGCCGCCCGGCGGGACGGGCCCTCGACGGCGCCCGGCACCCGCATGAACAGCCGGGAGATCTCGCTCCCCAGATTGA
The DNA here is from genome assembly GCF_042886395.1 of Streptomyces sp. NPDC058008. NCBI lineage: Bacteria > Bacillati > Actinomycetota > Actinomycetes > Kitasatosporales > Streptomycetaceae > Streptomyces > Streptomyces sp. NPDC058008. Next base: position 121,821 of record NZ_JBHVQX010000013.1, read on the forward strand.
CCCCGATGGCGATGGCGAGCGCCGTGGCGACAGCGGTGAAGAGCGAGGTGAGTCCGGCGTCGACCTCGTTCTGGGCCACGCCGAGCAGACCGAAGTAGGTCGCCGAACCGGGCAGCAGCGGGCCGATCGCCGCCGTGATGTAGGGCAGCGACGAGGTGTAGCGGTAGCGCGAGAACAGCTGGCCGAACAGCCCCACCAGGCCGGCCGCGACCGCCGTCGCCGCCACCGGGGAGATGCCCCCGGTCCGGGCCATCGCCCCGTAGATGACCCAGGCCACCCCGCCGTTGAGGGTCACGGCCAGCACAGTGGAACGTTCCTGCTGGAGCAGGATGGCGAAGGCCAGCGTGAGGGCCATCGAGGCGAGGATCTGGAGCACCGGCCGGTCGTTGGGCACGAACCGGGCCTCCGGGTTGAGCTGCGCGCCGAGCTGGACGCCCAGGTAGAGCATCAGCAGCACGCCCGCCACGATCCCGATGAAGAAGTACATGACCTCCAGGAGCCGGGCCCCCGCGGTGATGTAGTAGCCGGTCAGGCCGTCCTGCACCCCGGCGACGAGGGCTCGTCCCGGCAGCAGCGCGAAGAGTCCACCGGTGATGACGGCGGAGGGCCGCACATCGGTCGAATGGGTGAGCGTCAGCGCGATGCCCATCGCGGCCGGCGGCATGGCCGCGGCCGTGAACTGGTAGAACTCGGGCAGCCCGCGCCCGGCGCAGAGCCAGGCCAGCCGGTCCCCGAGCATCGCGCCCGCCGCCGCCACGACGAAGACCAGCACCCCGCCGCCGACCAGCACCGAAGCGGAGCCGGCGAGGAGACCGGCGGCGGACGTCAGCACCCAGCCCGGGTAGGGGTGCCGGTTGCGGCGGATCTCGGCGAGACGCCGGTAGGCCTCCTCCAGCGAGACCTCGACGTGCTCCGCCGTGGTGATGTCGTCGATCAGCCGGAACACGGCCGCCAGCCGGGTGTAGTCGGTACCCCGACGGCGTACGGTGCGGCTCGCCGTCACGGGGTCGTCGACCAGCGACGGCTGGTGCGAGATGGACAGCAGCGTGAAGGTGACGGTCGGCTCGCAGCGGTCCAGCCCGTACGAACGCGACACCGCGAACATGGCCGCCTCGACGTCCTCGGCGCCCTCACCGCCGGCGAGCAGCAGCTCACCGATGCGGAGCGTCAGGTCGAGCACACGGGGGACGGCGGGTCCCGAGTCGTCGGTCTTCTGCACGCTCTCGGGTGCCGGACGCTCGAACACCGGCATCCGCAGCATCGTGCGCATCCGGTCCTGCCAAGGGGCCTCCTTGGTCAGCCGGACCATCGGAATGCCGTGCGCCGGGGTGAACGCGGGCGGCTGGTGCTGCGCGTTGTACCCGCTCGGCGGAACGAAGGCGGACGACAGATGCTCGCCGTTGGAACCGTTCCCCGGCCCGTCAGGGGCCCCCGAAGGGTCGGTGTGCAGACCGGCCGGAAGAGCGAATTCCGACGTGGGGTGGTCGTCCTCCTGGGGAGCCGCCGGCTGCTCCACGCCTGCGGGCGGGACGAAGGCGCTGCGCGCCTCGTCGGACTGGGGCTTCTGGTCCTCGGGACCGCCCTGTTCCGCCACCACTCGACCTCGTTCCTTCTCGACCGCCCGTCACGGGAGCGCTTCTGCCCAGTATGTGCACGGACATGGGCCACCACACGCGACGGGCGGCGCACCGGTGAAGGTGCGCCGCCCGTCGTCCGTACGGTCAGCTGGGCCGGTCGGCCCCGTGCGCCGCGATCCGCGCCGCCCCGCTCATGAGCGGGGCCGGGGGAACCGCGTCAGTGCGAGCCGCCCTGCGCCTCGAGGCGCTTGTAGGAGGCCTCGATCTCGGCCTCGGCCTCGGCGCGGCCGACCCAGTCGGCGCCCTCGACGGACTTGCCCGGCTCCAGGTCCTTGTAGACCTCGAAGAAGTGCTGGATCTCCAGGCGGTCGAACTCCGACACGTGGTGGATGTCGCGCAGGTGCTCCACCCGGGGGTCGGACGCCGGGACGCACAGCAGCTTGTCGTCGCCGCCGGCCTCGTCGGTCATCCGGAACATGCCGATGGCGCGGCACTTGATCAGGCATCCGGGGAAGGTCGGCTCGTCAAGGATGACCAGCGCGTCCAGCGGGTCGCCGTCCTCGCCGAGGGTGTTCTCGACGAAGCCGTAGTCGGCCGGGTAGCTGGTCGAGGTGAAGAGTCGACGGTCCAGGCGGATCCGACCGGTCTCGTGGTCCACCTCGTACTTGTTCCGCGAACCCTTCGGGATCTCGATGGTGACGTCGAACTCCACGGGTGGCTCCTCCATGATCAACACATACGACTGGTGGTTAAGTGTCCCTCACGCAGACGAGTGCTCGCGAAAGGGGCTGGTCGACGGTGGCCGAGCCGGTGGAGAGACCGACGGACGAACCGTTGAACAGGTGGAACAGGTGGCGGGTCCCGAAGTTCCTGGAGCGGGGGAGCGACCCTGACGGTCTCCGGCTCGCCGCAGGCTCCGCGGTGCTCGGCCTGGTGGTCGCCGCCGGCGCCGTACTGGCCACCGGTCCCTGGGACTCCGGTCAGCGTAAGGCCGAGCGGGACCGGGCGGCCGTGCAGCAGCGCGCAGGTGGCGCACATCACGAGGGGACGGCGCCCGACGGGCCGCAGGCCGCTCCCAGCGCGCCCCCCGTCCTGAACGCGCTCGGCGCCACCGACGGCCGTCCGGCCGCAGCGGGCGCGGGCGGCCTGAAGACCGCTCTCACCCCTTTGCTGGACGTGCCGGCCCTGGGCTCCGTACGCACCGCCGTGGTCCTCGACGCGGCCACCGGCGAGCAGCTGTACGCGCGCGGCGCGACGACCCCCATGACCCCCGCCTCCACGGTGAAGATCGCCACGGCCGCCGCCGCGCTCTCCGCGCTCGGCCCCGACCACCGCATCGCGACGACGGTGGCGCTCTCCCCGGACTCCCGGACGCTCACCCTCGTCGGCGGCGGCGATCCCACCCTGGACAAGGCGGCCCTGCGCGCCCTGGCCGCCGAGACGGCGCGCGCCCTGCGCGACGGCGGCACCGGGCCCGTCCGCCTGACGTACGACACCTCGCGCTACTCCGGGCCCGCGCTCCACCCCATCGGCCCCAACGAGAACATCGCGCCCGTCAGCGCGCTCATGGCCGACGAGGGCCGCCTGGACAGGAGCGACCGGGGACCCGCCCCCCGTACGGACGACCCGGCGGGTGACGCCGCGCGCACCTTCGCCGGTCTCCTGGGCGACGCGGGTGCCGCCGTCCGGGCGGCCCCCGCGTCCGGGAGGACCGCGGCCGGTTCCCGGACGGTGGCGACCCATCTGTCGGAGCCGCTCTCCGCGCTGGTCGAGCGGGCCCTGACCAACAGCGACAACGACATCGCCGAGGCCCTGGCCCGGCAGACCGCGCTGAAGGCCGGGCAGCCGGGCTCCTTCGCCGGCGGCCGGAACGCCGTCACCGCCCGGTTGAAGGCCCTGGGCCTGCCGCTGGCCGGAGCCCGGTTCGCGGACGGCAGCGGTCTGGACCGCGCGGACAAGGTGACGGCGGGTCTCCTGGCCCGGCTGCTGGCGCTCGCCGCCGGACCCGACCACCCGGAGCTCCGCCCCGTCCTCACCGGCCTCCCGGTCGCCGGATTCAGCGGCACGCTCGGGGACCGCTACGACGCGACGTCCCCGGCGACGGGCCTGATCAGGGCCAAGACGGGCACCCTCACCGGGGTGAACAGCCTCGCGGGGACCGCGGTCGACGCCCGGGGCAGACTCCTCGCCTTCGCCTTCCTGGCCTCGGGCACCACTTCCCCGGACGCGGCGGAGGACTCGCTGGACACCCTGGCCACCGCTCTCACCCGGGGCGCCGGGTGAGAGGCTGACACCCCACCACGGAGCGACCACCTCACGTACGGTTGACGCATGACGAGCATCGGTGGTGCCGAGATGGTCGACTGGAATCTCGCGGTCGCGACCGCGACCCGCCTCGTGCGGCCGGGTCCCGAGATCAGCCGCGAGGAGGCCCGGGCCGTCGTCGCGGAGCTCCGCAGGCACGCCAAGGCCTCGGAGGAGCACGTCCGTTCGTTCACCCGGATGATTCCGGAGGGACACGAACCCGAGGACACCCCGGTCCTGGTCGTCGACCGGGCCGGATGGATCAGGGCGAACGTCGCGGGCTTCCGTGAGCTGCTGCGTCCGCTGCTCGGGAAGATGCAGGACCGCCGGGGCGGCGGTCCGGGCAACGCCGTGCTGGGCGCGGTCGGCGGCAAGGTGACCGGCGTCGAGCTGGGCATGCTCCTGTCGTTCCTGTCGTCCCGGGTCCTCGGACAGTACGAGACCTTCGCCCCCGCCTCCCGGGAACTGCCCGCGTCGGCCAAGGGTGGCGGCAGGCTGCTGCTGGTGGCCCCGAACATCGTCCACGTCGAACGCGAACTGGAGGTCGACCCGCACGACTTCCGGCTCTGGGTGGCCCTCCACGAGGAGACGCACCGCACCCAGTTCACCGGTGTCCCCTGGCTCCGCGACCACTTGCAGGGCGAAATCCAGTCGTTCCTCGACGAGACCGACGTCGACCCGATGACCATGCTCGAACGCCTCCGTGAGGCCGCGCAGGCGTTCTCGGGCGGCAGCCGGCCCGAGGGCGAACAGGGCGAGGAGGGCGACGGCGGGCACAGCCTCGTCGAGATCGTCCAGACGCCCGCCCAGCGCGAGATCCTGGGCCGTCTCACCGCGGTGATGTCCCTGCTGGAGGGGCACGCGGACTTCGTGATGGACGGGGTGGGCCCCGACGTGGTCGCCTCCGTCGCGGAGATCCGGGAGAAGTTCCAGCGCCGCAGGGCACGCGGCGCGAGCCGGCTGGACCTCGCGCTGCGCAAGCTCCTGGGGCTGGACGCCAAGCTGCGGCAGTACCGCGACGGTGAGAAGTTCGTGCGGGCCGTGGTGGACGAGGTCGGTATGGACGGGTTCAACCGGGTGTGGACCTCCCCCAACACCCTTCCCACCAAAGCCGAGATCGCCGCTCCGGCGGACTGGGTGGCGCGGGTGCACCGTAAGGCAGATTCGTGATCTTGGCCGGTCCGGTGGCGGAAGATTGCCTCCCCAATCACCCATCCGAGGGACCGTAGGGGCATGGGAAGGCGTGCAATGCTCGGTGAACGGCTTTGCTCTGTCACCATCGACGCACTCTGAGTGACGGGACCCGTTCCCGCGCGCTCCGAGGCACCCCCCAAAACTTCACCCGAAGGGCACCGGACATGGGTCCCCATCCTGCGGTCGCGGCGATACGCCTGGCGGTCCGCCGCGTACTCCACGACGTCGTCACCGAACACCACCGTCAGACCGAACAGGCGGGACACGCCGAGTTCGCCGAAGCCGGGGCGGGAGGGCGGCGTTCCGCGCTTCCCGAACGGCCGGACACCCCGCTGGTGCTCGTCGCCTGCTCCGGGGGCGCCGACTCCATGGCTCTCGCCTCCGCCCTCGCCTTCGAGGCGCGCAAGCTGCCCGTCCGCGCCGGCGGCATCACCGTCGACCACAACCTCCAGCCGGGCTCCGGCCTCCGCGCGGACGAGGTCGTCGCCCGGCTCGCCGAGATGCGCCTCGACCCGGTCGAGGCCGTCGCCGTGCGGGTCGGCCGTGACGGCGGTCCCGAGGCCGCCGCCCGCGACGCCCGCTACGCCGCTCTGGACGCCGCGGCCGAGCGCCACGGCGCCGCCGCCGTCCTCCTCGGCCACACCCGCGACGACCAGGCCGAGACCGTCCTGCTGGGCCTCGCCCGGGGATCCGGCATCCGCTCGCTCTCCGGGATGGCCGCCGCCTCCGGGCCGGCCGGCCGCTACCGCCGCCCCTTCCTCCAGCTCGACCGGCAGACCGCCCGCAAGGCCTGCCTGGTCCAGTCGATCCCCGTCTGGGACGACCCCCACAACATCGACCCCGCCTACACCCGCTCCCGGCTGCGCCACGAGGGCCTGCCCGCCCTGGAGAAGGCGCTGGGCAAGGGCGTCGTGGAGGCCCTCGCCCGGACGGCGCAGCTCTCCCGTGACGACGCCGACGCCCTCGACACCTGGGCCGCCGAGGCCGCCCGCTCGGTCCGCGACGACGCCGGCCGGCTGGAGTGCTCCAAGCTCTCCGTGCTGCCGCCCGCGGTACGCCGCCGGGTGCTGCGCAGGGCCGTGATCGACGCCGGGTCCCCGGCGGGTTCGCTCTTCGCCCGTCACATCGAGGAAGTCGACCGGCTCATCACCGGCTGGCGGGGCCAGGGCGCCATCAACCTGCCCGGCCGCGTCGAGGTGCGGCGGCAGGGTGGCAGACTGGTGATTCGGCAGAGCTGAAGCGCAAGCGGCTGACATGCAGGCGAAACGCCGGTCCGGCCCGGGGAACAGTCCGGGTCCGGCAGGGCAGAGAAAGAGACGCGGGTGAACGAGAAGGACATGGGCACCGACCTTCAGTCGGTGCTCCTCACCAAGGAAGAGATCGACGCGAAGCTCGTCGAGCTGGCAGCGAAGATCGACGCGGAGTACGCGGGCAAGGACCTGCTCATCGTCGGCGTGCTCAAGGGCGCGGTGATGGTCATGGCGGACCTGGCCCGTGCGCTGTCCACCCCCGTCACCATGGACTGGATGGCCGTCTCGTCGTACGGCGCGGGCACCCAGTCCTCGGGCGTCGTCCGGATCCTCAAGGACCTCGACACCGACATCAAGGGCAAGCACGTCCTGATCGTCGAGGACATCATCGACTCCGGTCTGACCCTGTCCTGGCTGCTGACCAACCTCGGCTCGCGCGAACCCGCGAGCCTCGAGGTCTGCACCCTGCTCCGCAAGCCGGATGCCGCAAAGGTCGCGATCGACGTGAAGTGGGTCGGCTTCGACATCCCCAACGAGTTCGTGGTCGGCTACGGGCTGGACTACGCGGAGAAGTACCGCAACCTCCCCTTCGTCGGTACGCTCGCCCCTCACGTCTACGGCGGCTGAGGCGACCGCCCCGACGGGACCCGGCCGAACCCGGCCGGACTCCTGGGAACCCTCGTGGTGTTCCCGCCGTTGGAGCCTTCGGAGACGGGTTTGTCAGACCTCCCCTGCGGTCACGGGTGACAATGCTGGGGTACCGTCCGAAGAACACTCTTTTCTCACAGCAGCATTTACCTACGGGCAGGAGGGACGGGGCGACTTCGCTCCGTATGGATGGACGTGAAGCGATACTTCCGTGGGCCGGTCATGTGGATCGTGCTGGCCGTCCTCGCCGTGGTCGTGTTGATGCAGGTCGTCGGCTCGTCCGGCGGCTACAAGACGGTGGACACCGGCAAGGTGATCCAGGCGATCAGCAAGAACCAGGTGCAGCAGGCCAAGCTGACCACCGGTGACGAACAGATCCTGAAGATCGAGCTGAAGGACAAGCAGAAGCTCCAGGGCGAGTCCGGCACCAAGTTCCAGGCGAGCTACATCGGCAACCAGGGTGTCGAGCTCGCCAACACACTGCAGCAGAAGTTCGAGAGCGGTGACATCGAGAAGGGTTACACCGTCTCGCCGTCGAAGCAGTCCCCGTTCGTCTCGATCCTTCTCTCGCTGCTGCCCTTCGTCCTGATCGTGGTCGTGTTCCTGTTTCTGATGAATCAGATGCAGGGCGGCGGCTCCAAGGTCATGCAGTTCGGCAAGTCCAAGGCCAAGCTGATCACCAAGGACACGCCGAAGACGACGTTCGCCGACGTGGCGGGCTCGGACGAGGCCGTCGAGGAACTGTACGAGATCAAGGAATTCCTCCAGGAGCCGGCGAAGTTCCAGGCCGTCGGCGCCAAGATCCCGAAGGGCGTCCTGCTGTACGGGCCGCCCGGTACGGGCAAGACGCTGCTCGCCCGCGCCGTCGCCGGCGAGGCGGGTGTCCCGTTCTACTCGATCTCCGGTTCCGACTTCGTCGAGATGTTCGTCGGTGTCGGTGCCTCCCGTGTGCGTGACCTCTTCGAGCAGGCCAAGGCGAACGCCCCGGCGATCGTCTTCGTCGACGAGATCGACGCCGTCGGACGCCACCGCGGCGCCGGCATGGGCGGCGGCCACGACGAGCGGGAGCAGACCCTCAACCAGCTGCTCGTCGAGATGGACGGCTTCGACGTGAAGGGCGGCGTCATCCTGATCGCCGCCACGAACCGCCCGGACATCCTGGACCCGGCGCTGCTGCGTCCCGGACGTTTCGACCGGCAGATCGCGGTCGACCGGCCGGACATGCAGGGCCGTCTCGAGATCCTCAAGGTGCACCAGAAGGGCAAGCCGGTCGCGGAGGACGTCGACCTCAACGCGGTCGCCCGTCGTACGCCCGGCTTCACCGGTGCCGACCTGTCGAACGTGCTGAACGAGGCGGCGCTCCTGACGGCGCGCAGCAACAAGAAGCTGATCGACAACCAGATGCTCGACGAGGCCATCGACCGCGTCGTGGCGGGCCCGCAGAAGCGGACCCGGATCATGTCCGAGAAGGAGAAGAAGATCACCGCGTACCACGAGGGCGGACACGCCCTGGTCGCGGCGGCCTCACCTCAGTCGGACCCGGTCCACAAGATCACGATCCTCTCCCGCGGCCGTGCCCTCGGTTACACGATGGTGCTCCCGGAGGAGGACAAGTACTCCACGACGCGCAACGAGATGCTCGACCAGCTGGCGTACATGCTGGGCGGGCGCGCGGCCGAGGAGCTGGTCTTCCACGACCCGACGACCGGTGCTGCGAACGACATCGAGAAGGCCACCGCCACGGCCCGCGCGATGGTCACGCAGTACGGCATGACCGAGCGCCTCGGTGCGATCAAGTTCGGTGGGGACAACACCGAGCCGTTCGTCGGCCGGGAGATGGGCCACCAGCGCGACTACTCGGAAGAGGTCGCGGCGCTCGTCGACGAAGAGGTCAAGAAGCTCATCGAGACCGCGCACAACGACGCGTGGGAGATCCTCGTCGAGAACCGCGACATCCTCGACGCCCTGGTCCTGGAGCTTCTCGAGAAGGAGACGCTCGGCAAGGAGCAGATCGCCGAGATCTTCGCCCCGATCGTGAAGCGCCCGGCTCGTCCGGCGTGGACCGGTTCCGCCCGGCGTACCCCGTCGACGCGTCCGCCCGTGCTCTCCCCCAAGGAGCTCGCCCTCACCAATGGTTCCGCCAACGGCTCGGGCACTCCGGAGATCGCTCCGACGGACTTGACGAAGAACAACGGCAACTCCACGGAAGCGCGTCCCGAGGACCGCCCCGAGAGCTAGCCCGCCCTGACCCGGTGTGTCCCCTGTCACGGGGGCTCCACCAGGCCCGGAATGGATGCCGCGCCCCCCAGGTTCTAGCCTGTGGGGGCGCGGCTTTTTCGTACGCCCGCGCTGTGCCTGCCGTGACTCGGTGAGGGCCGGGCGGGTCCGCGTATGTGACTGCACAGAGGAACGAGGCACAGAATGACCGACCCCGTGACGCTCGACGGGCAGGGCCCGATCGGCGTATTCGACGAGAAAAGGGCCGAGTCCGCCGTGCGGGAGCTCCTCATCGCGGTCGGGGAGGACCCGGACCGCGAGGGTCTGCGCGAGACGCCGGGGCGGGTGGCACGTGCGTACAAGGAGATATTCGCGGGCCTCTACCAGGAGCCCGAGGACGTCCTGACGACGACGTTCGACCTGGGTCACGACGAGATGGTGCTGGTCAAGGACATCGAGGTGTTCAGCACCTGTGAGCACCACCTGGTGCCGTTCCGCGGGGTCGCGCACGTGGGGTACATCCCGGCGACCAGCGGGAAGATCACGGGGCTCTCGAAGCTGGCCAGGCTGGTCGACGTGTACGCCCGGCGGCCCCAGGTCCAGGAGCGGCTCACCACGCAGATCGCCGAGTCCCTGATGTCGATCCTGGAACCGCGCGGGGTCATCGTGGTCGTGGAGTGCGAGCACATGTGCATGTCGATGCGGGGCATCCGCAAGCCCGGAGCCAAGACGCTCACGTCCGCGGTCCGCGGCCAGCTGCGCGACCCGGCCACGCGTGCCGAGGCGATGAGCCTCATCATGGCCCGCTAGCCGGACCTCTGCCGATCCCACCGCCTCCCGAGAAGCCGGGAGGCGGTGGGATCGCGCGGTGGGGGAGACCCTGGCGGCGGAAGCGGCCGGCGCGGCCGGATCCACCGAGGGCCGCTCGTGGGTGCCGGGTGCCGGGTGCCGGGTCAGCTCATGCTCCTGCGCTGTGTGGTCTGTCATCCGTGGCGGCCGACGCGTGGGTGGGCGCGCGGTACGGGCGGCCCCATGCGTTCCTTCCACGGGGCGGGTCCGAGGGGAGCGGGCCAGGGTCATGCCGGGCGTCGGCCTTCCTGTGGCCGCGTGTGTGCGCCTGGCCGAGGGGTGTCGTGTCGCCCGGTGGCGTGCGGCGGGTGTATCGCCCGACCTGGTGGCGGATGGACCGGACCGGGCGTTCTCAGGTCCAGGGGGCCGGCCGCCCAGCGGTCCAGGGGCACCCGGCCCGGCCCGGCTCGTTGCTGCCCTTGGCCCTGACGATGGCCGCGCAGGCGTGATCAGGGTCGCGGTGACCCGTTGGAGCCCGAAGCCCGAAGCCCGAAGCCCGAAGCCCGAAGCCCGAAGCCCGAAGCCCGAAGCCCGAAGCCCGAAGCCCGAAGCCCAGACGCCCCGGTGGCCCTGCGCATCCGGTCGGGTCTGCTCAGACCTCACGGTGTGATGCGGTTCGGCCGGGCCTTCGTCCGCGCGGTCCGAGCCGGCCTGCTTGCGGGGGCGTCCCTCGCGCGGTCCAGCTGCCGCGTCCATGACGGCGGGCAGGGACAGGGGCGGGCCCTCAGGCGGCCTGGGCGTTGTGCCGCTCGTCGTCCCCGTCGTCGGGAAGCTTGCAGACCCGTTCGAGGAAGAAGGCCGCGGCGATGACCGCGACGGCGGCCAGGACGGCGAAGCCCGCGTAGATGGCCTGGTCCCGCCGGGGCGGGATGTCGAGGGAGCCCAGCAGGAAGACGCCCGTGCCGCCGTACATTCCCGCGACGAGCGCGGCGACGAGCGCGCTGGCCTGGCCGAAGACCAGGGCGCGCGCCGCCATCATCGGTTCCACACCCTTCGCCCCGGGACGCCGCTCCCGCTGCGCGCGGAGCCGCGCGCGGATCGACAGGGCGGCGGCCAGCAGCACGACGGCGATCGCGGCCAGCACGATGGGCGCGGCGAGCGGCACGCTCGGCAGCGTCCCCAAGGCGTCCCAGAGGCGGGCCGCGCCCCAGGAGAGAACGCCGGCTCCGGCGAAGAGTCCGGCCAGGAGGCCGAGCCGTAGTTGCTTCACCGAGAGTGCCGCCCTTCATCGCCGTTCGCCCGTGCCGTCCGCCCACGGGCGGTCGTCCATGAGCCTAACGACTACTCGGGGAGACGGAGTTCCAGGTCGGGCCGGGGAAGCACGCCCTCGCAGCCGACGCCCTCCAGCAGGCCGGAGACCGGTCCGGCGCCGGGCAGCTGGGCCTCCGGGTCCACGTCCAGCCAGGGGGCGAGGACGAAGGCGCGCTCGCGGGCGCGCGGGTGCGGGAGGGTCAGCAGCGGGTCGTCCGAGACCACGTCGGCGTACGACACGATGTCGACGTCGATGGTGCGCGGCCCCCAGCGCTCCTCGCGGACCCGGTCGAAGGCCTCCTCGATGGCCTGGCCGCGCTCCAGCAGCGACGAGGGGGGCAGGGTCGTCTTCACGACGATCACCGCGTTGAAGTACGACGGCTGGGAGCCCGGGTCGACGCCCCACGGCTCCGTCTCGTAGACCTGGGAGACCGCCTTGACCCGGAGGCCGGGGGTGTCCTCCAGCGCGTCGATGGCGCCCTGGAGCGTTTCGAGGCGGTTGCCGAGGTTGGAGCCGAGGGAGATCACGGCCAGTTTGGGGTTGGAGAGGGTGACGTCCGCCGCGTCGACCTGCTCGACCACGGACGCGGGCACCGGCTGTACGGTCGGGTCGCTCTGCCCCTCGGTGGAAAACGCTGTCATGCTCGGCTCCGGGTGATGGTGATGGTCACGTCGTCGAAGGGGACGGTGATGGGGGCGTCCGGCTTGTGGACGACGACCTCGACCTCCTGGACCCCTTCGTGCTTGAGACACTGCTGCGCGATGCGCTCGGCGAGGGTCTCGATCAGATCGACCGGTTCACCCCTGACGACGTCGACGACCTCTTCCGCGACCACGCCGTAGTGGACGGTCTTCGACAGGTCGTCCGCGGCTGCCGCGGGCCGGGTGTCGAGGCCGAGCACCAGATCCACGATGAAGGTCTGGCCCTCTTCCCGTTCCTTGGGGAAGACACCGTGGTGCCCACGGGCCTTGAGGCCGCGCAGCGCGACACGATCCACGCGAATCACTCCTGCTGTTCGTCGTCTCTGGAGGCACCCGGCCGCGTGCGGGCGGCGAAGTGCCATCTTCCGAATCTACCCGCGAGCACCGACAGCGCCTGCCCGCGGGGGCGCGGACCGGCCCTGCGTGGGGGGTTGGTAGCCGCGTATACCCCGTGATCCGGGAGCCCAATCCTGTGATCCGTGCCATTCGCTCAGACGGTCGGCTCCTCGTCCTCCTCCTCGCCGCTCTCGGCCAGTACGGGGGAGCCGTGGTGGGACCAGAGCTTCCAGCCCTCCTGGGTGCGCCGGAACACGTTGGTGGCGACGACGAGCTGCCCGACGAGCGGGCCGAGCGCGTTGCCCTCCTCGGCGGGGCCCCCGCTGAGGATGTTCTCGGTGCAGGTCACCAGGGCGGTGTCACCGGTCATGGCGACCCCGACGTCGGTCAGGAAGAACTGGATGTACTCGGTGTTCGCCATGATCAGCGCGTAGCTCCGCAGCACCTCGCCGCGGCCCGTGAGCACGGGCCAGCCCGGGTGGACGCAGGAGACGGTGAGGTCCTCGCCGGGCAGCCACAGCCCGGAGAGCTCGTCGAAGTCGCCGCGCTCCAGCGCCTCGTAGAAGGCGGTGTTCGCCCGCTCCACCGAGGCGATGTCGGCCGCGGCCTCCTCGTGCTCGTCGCGGGCGGCGCTCACGCGGCTCCCTCGACGGCCCGGACGACGCGGACCGCGTCCGCCGTGGGCCGGACCGCGTGCACCCGCACCGCCCAGGCGCCGGCGGCGGCGGAGAGGGCGGAGACGGCGGCCGTCGCCGCGTCCCGTTCGCGGGCCGGCGGCGGGGCCGCGCCCTCACCCGCCAGGACATGGCCGAGGAACCTCTTGCGGGAGGCCGCGACCAGCAGGGGCCTGCCGAGTTCGTGCAGCCGGTCGAGACGGGCGACGAGCGCGAGGTCCTGGGCGGCGTCCTTGGCGAAGCCGAGCCCCGGGTCGATCACCAGCTGCCCGGGGTCCACGCCGCCCTCGACGACGGCCTCCATGCGCTGCCGGAGCTCCGCGAGGACATCGCCGACGACGTCCCCGTACACCGCCCGGCTGTTCATCGACTCGCTGAAACCGCGCCAGTGCATGACGACGAACGGCACCCCCGCGTCCGCCACGACCCGGACCATGTCCGGGTCGGCGAGACCGCCGCTGACGTCGTTGACCAGGGCCGCGCCCGCGGAGACGGACTGCTCGGCGACGACGGCCCGCATGGTGTCCACGGAGACGGTGACGCCCTCGGAGGCCAGCCCGCGCACGACGGGGATGACCCGGCGCAGCTCCTCGGCCTCGTCCACCCTGCTCGCGCCCGGACGGGTCGACTCACCGCCGACGTCGACGAGGTCAGCGCCTTCGGCCACCAGTTCGAGGCCGTGCTTGATCGCCGCCGTGGTGTCGAACCAGCGGCCCCCGTCGGAGAAGGAGTCGGGCGTCACATTGACGACCCCCATGACCGCGCAGCGGTCCCATTCCGGCAGACCCCGCACCGTGCCCCGTCCTCGCAACGTACTCATGCGACCAGCCTAGGGCCTCCCGTTCGGGTCGTGCCGGGCTCGCGCGCCCCGGCCAGGCCCCGACCCGGACGGAGGACCCCGGGCCCGGGGAGGGGAGGCCGGGCGCCGTCGGCGCGGTGGCCGTCGGCGGATCCGCCCCCTGCCGGGCCGGGCGCCCTGCCCGGAGGGCCCTCGGGGCGGGGCCGCCCCGTGGGCTCCCGCCCTCCGTGATCCGTCCGCCCCGGTTCAGCCGGACGGACGGGGCCGGCCCCGTCCGTCCCCCCGGGGGAGCGGCGCGTGGGTGCGCCTACGACGGTTCAGGAGGAGCCGGTGCCCGCCACGGTCTCCACGGCGACCTCGGCGCGCGGCACGTCCTGCGCGTCCGCGTCGATGGAGCGGCGCAGGGCCTCGTGGAGGCGGGCCGGGGTGAGGACGCCCAGGAAGCGGCCGGTGCCCTCCTCGTCGATGACGGCGATCCAGCCGGCGTCGTGCTGAAGCATCGTGGCGAAGGCCTGCTTCAGCGGCGCGCCGAGCGGGAGCCAGGCCTCCATGCGGCGGGCGTGCTCACGGACCGTGCCCCGGGCCGCCGCCCCGTCGCCCGCCGGGATCCAGCCGTGCAGATTGTCCTGGCCGTCCAGGACGACCGCCCAGCGAGCCCCCTCGGCCCGCAGCCGCTCGGTGGCCTTCGCCAGCGGGTCGTCGAGATGGACGACCGGCGGCTGGTCCAGGTCGCTCTCCTCGATGGGCGTGACCGAGAGCCGCTTCAGCCCGCGGTCCGCCCCGACGAAGTCGGCGACGTACGGTGTCGCGGGAGCCCCGAGCACCGTGGCCGGGGTGTCGAACTGCTCGATCCGGCCCTGCCCGTACACGGCGATCCGGTCGCCGAGCCGGACGGCTTCCTCGATGTCGTGGGTGACGAACAGCACGGTCTTGCGGACCTGCGCCTGTAGTTTCAGGAATTCGTTCTGCAGCCTTTCCCGCACGACCGGGTCGACCGCGCCGAAAGGCTCGTCCATCAGCAGGACCGGCGGGTCCGCGGCCAAGGCGCGTGCCACGCCGACGCGTTGGCGCTGACCGCCGGAAAGCTGCTCGGGATAGCGGCTGCCGTAGAGGGACGGGTCCAGTCCGACGAGGTCGAGCAGTTCGGCCGCGCGCTTCCTGCCCTTTTCCCGCCCCCAGCCCAGGAGATGCGGAACGGTCGCCGTGTTCTCCAGGACCGTCTTGTGCGGGAAGAGCCCGACCTGCTGGATCACATAGCCGATACGGCGGCGGAGCTGGACGGGATCGATGGCGGATATGTCGTCCCCATCGAGAAATATCCGGCCGCCGGTCGGTTCGGTGAGACGGTTCACCATTTTCATGGTGGTCGTCTTGCCGCAGCCCGAAGGTCCGACGAGCGTGACCAGTTCCCCCTCGGCGACCTCGAAGGAAAGGTCGTCGACGGCGGTGGTGCCGTCCGCGTACCGCTTGGTGACGTGCTCGAAACGGATCATGATTCCCCATTGTGACGCGGGTTCTGTGAAGGCCATGTTGCCGGAATGCGACAGCCTCGGCGATTGTCGGTGGTCGGGGATAGGGTCACCCAGGACCGGAACCGGGACGGCATCACGACGGCAAACAGGAGGTGGGGGCGGATGGCCGAGCAGAACTGCCTGGTGGCGAACGACTGGATCTGCGGAGAGTATCTGCGTTCCCGCAGCCACGAGTTGACCGAGGCGGCCGTCCAGCACATCTGGATCACGGCGCTCTCCGTGCTGATAGGGCTCGCGGTGGCATTCCCGCTCGCCCTGCTCGCCCGCCGGGGCCGGCATTTCGCGGGCCCCGTGCTGGGGCTGACCACCGTGCTCTACACCGTGCCGTCACTGGCGATGTTCTCGCTGCTGCTGCCGTTCTTCGGGCTGTCGGCGGCGCTCGTCGTCACCGGCCTGGTGCTCTATTCGCTGACCATTCTCGTGCGCAACATCCTGGCCGGCCTCGAAGCGGTCCCGCAGGAGGCCAGGGAAGCGGCCCAGGGCATGGGGTACGGGCCCGTCCGGCTCCTGTGGGAGGTCGAGCTCCCCCTCGCGCTGCCCGCGCTGATGGCCGGGCTGCGGATCGCCACGGTGTCGACGGTCGCGCTGACCACGGTCGGCTCCCTCGTCGGCAAGGGCGGGCTCGGCAATCTCATCGAGGACGCGCTGCCGAGCTTCTTCAAGGCCCAGGTACTCGCCGCGTCCGTGCTCTGCGTGCTGCTCGCGGTGGCCGCGGACCTGCTGCTGCTCGGTGTGCAGCGCCTGCTCACGCCCTGGACCCGGATACGGACGCCCGCCGGGGCGGGCCCCACGAAGACGGAGGCGGGCTGACCCATGGGAGTCGTAGGAGAGGCCTGGGCCTGGCTCACCACGGGCGCCAACTGGTCGGGTGAGGGCGGGGCCGCGCACCGGCTGGCCGAGCACCTGTACGTCAGCGGGATCGCCCTCGCGGTGGCCTGCGTCATCGCGCTGCCGGTCGCCCTGTACCTCGGCCACGCGGGCAAGGGCGGCGGGCTCGCCGTCAACATCTCCAACGTGGGCCGCGCGGTCCCGGTCTTCGCGGTGCTGGCGCTCTTCATGATGACGCCCCTGCGCAACTCCGGCTATCTGCCCACCGTCATCGCCCTGGTGCTGTTCGCCGTGCCCCCGCTGCTGACCAACGCCTACGTCGGCATGACGGAGGTGGACCGGTCGGTGCTGGAGGCCGCGCGGGGCATGGGGATGTCCGGCGCGCAGCTCTTCGTGCGGGTCGAGCTCCCGCTCGCCTACCCCATGATCATGACCGGCCTCCGGTCCGCCGCCGTGCAGGTGATCGCCACCGCCTCGATCGCGGCGATGGTGGGTCTCGGCGGTCTCGGCCGGATCATCACCGCCGGATTCAACACCTATGACACGGCGCAGGTCTTCGCGGGCGCCGTGCTCGTCGCCCTCCTCGCCCTGGTGGTGGAGGGCGTCCTCGTGGCGCTGGACCGGCTGCTGTCGCCGTTGCGCCGGCGCCGGACCGTGTGAGCCGCGCGGACACCCCGGACTGTGCACACCATTTTTTCCCTCGGACGGAGAACAGACATGAGCAGGACCTCGCGAATAGCGGGCGCGGTCGTCGGAGCGGTCGTCCTGGCGGGATCGCTCGCCGCCTGCGGCGGCGACAGCCTGGAGAAGGAGAAGGGCGGCTCGGACACGGGCGCCGGAGCCGGCTCGGGGAAGGGCTCGCTCGTGGTGGGCGCGGCCGGTTTCACCGAGTCCAAGGTGCTCGCCGAGCTGTACGCCCAGGTCCTGGGCAACGCCGGATACGACGCCTCGATCACCACGGTGAAGAACCGCGAACTGTACGAGCCGTCGCTGGAGAAGGGCGAGATCGACGTCGTCCCGGAATACGCGGCGACCCTCGCGGAATTCCTCAACGCCAAGGTCAACGGCGCGGCGGAGGCGGAGAAGAAGCCGGTCGCCTCGGGTGACGTGACGGCCACCGTCGCCGCTCTGGAGAAGCTCGCCACCCCGCTCGGGCTGAAGGTCCTTCCGGCCGGCGAGGCGGTCGACCAGAACGCCTTCGCGGTCTCGAAGGAATTCGCGGAGAAGAACAGCCTCACGACGCTTTCCGACCTCGGCAGCTCGAAGATCAAGGTGAAGATCGCGGCGGGCGACGAGTGCGAGGTGCGCCCGTTCTGCGCGCCCGGGCTGAAGAAGACGTACGGCATCGACGTCACCGGGATCGACCCCAAGGGAGTCGGTACGCCGCAGTCCAAGCAGGCGGTCAAGGACGGCAAGGACCAGCTGGTCCTCACGACCACCACGGACGCGGTGCTCGACAGCTACGGGCTGGTGTTCCTGGACGACGACAAGAAGCTGCAGAACGCGGACAACGTCCTTCCGGTTCTCAATGCCAAGGACGCGGGCGCGCCGGAGATCGCGGAGGCGCTCGGGAAGCTCACCGGCGTACTCACCACGGAGGATCTCGCGGAACTGAACCGCAAGGTCGACGCGGAGCGCGCCAAGCCCGCCGACGCGGCCAAGGACTATCTCCGGTCGAAGGGGCTGATCAAGAAGTAAAAAGGCGCACCGGAGGGCCGCATGAGAGGCCGCCAGGTAACCGGCGGGGAACAGATTGCCGGGCGGTCTCCCAAGTGACCCGTGCGCACGGTAAATTTCGGGCCATGCCACGAGGACGCCACCGCCATTCGCCGCCCCTTCACCGCATCCTGCCTCCCGCCGTGGTGGCCGGGGTGCCGGCGGCCTGTGCCGCCGGGGCCTGGTTCCTCGCGGAACCCCTCGCCCTGCGCGGCCTGGTGGCCGTGACCGCGGCCGCCGCCGTCACCGGTGCCTTCCTGATGCGCGGCTGGGACCGGGCCGCGGGGATGCGCGTCGCGGAGCTGACCCGTGCGCGGGCCAGCGACGAGTGGAAGACCGAGGAGCGCATAGCCGAACTCGAGGCGGACCTCGAGGAATCAAGGGAGCTGCGCACCCGGCTGGAGAACCGGCTGCGCCGCAAGCGCGTCGAGCTCGCCGGGCTGCGGGGCGAACACGCCGCGCTGCTGCGCCGGTACGCCAACGCCGAGACGGAGCGGGCCAGCGCGCTGGAGGGCCGCCGTCAGCTCGCCATCGAGGCGACCGCGCCGCGCGAGCTGCTCCCCGCCCGCTCGACGCCCACCCCGGGCTCGTACCTGCGGGCCGCCCAGGCCCTCCAGGACCTGACGCGCAACGCCGCGCTCCAGGAGGCGCGCCGTACCGCGGAGTCGGCCCGCCGGCGGGACATCGCCGACCGGTCCGCCGACCGGGACCCGGAGGGCGACGGCCCGAAGGGGAAGCACGCGGCGGTGGCCGGAGCGGGTGACCTCCAGCACCGCCGTCCCCAGGCCGCCCTGCCCGCGCCGCAGCTGTCGCCCGCACCCGTGCGCCCGCCCCGGGCCGTCCCCGCCGCGTCCGCCGTCGTGCCCTACGCCGCGCGCCGCCACCTCGTGCCGCAGGGGAGCTTCGACTTCTTCGGCACGCAGAAGTCGGACGCCGCGATCGAGTCCGTGCAGAACGAGGACCTCGCGGACGTGGTGGGCGAGGAGGCACTGGCGGCGCACCGAACGGGCACGGCCGAGAACCGGGCCGTCGGCAAGGTCATCGACCTCACGGCGCACGACGACACCGAGCAGCTGGAAGTCGTCGAGCTGCGCAGCGCGGTCTCCTCGTAGCCGCGTGACGGGCGGGCCCGGCCGGGAGGGCCGGGCTACTTGTCGATGTCCCCGACGACGAAGAAGAGCGATCCCAGGATCGCCACCATGTCGGAGACGAGGGTGCCCGGCAGCAGCTCGGTGAGCGCCTGGATGTTGTTGAACGAGGCGGAGCGCAGCTTCAGCCGGTACGGGGTCTTCTCGCCGGTGGACACCAGATAGTAGCCGTTGATGCCCAGCGGGTTCTCGGTCCACGCGTAGGTGTGTCCCTCGGGCGCCTTGAGCACCTTGGGCAGCCGCTGGTTGATGGGGCCGGGCGGCAGTTCGGCCATCCGGTCCAGGCACGCGTCGGCGAGGGCCAGCGCGTTGTGCGTCTGCTCCAGGAGGCATTCGAAGCGTGCCAGGCAGTCGCCCTCGGTCCTGGTGACGACCTCGAGGGTGTCCCGCAGCTCCCCGTACGCGAGGTACGGCTCGTCGCGCCGCAGGTCGAAGTCGACCCCGGAGGCCCTGGCGATCGGGCCGGACACCCCGTAGGCGTGCACGGCCCCGGCGGAGAGCACTCCCACCCCGCGGGTGCGGCCCCGGAAGATCTCGTTGCCGAGCACCAGCCGGTCGTAGACGTCCATCCGCGAACGCACGGACGCCACGGCGTCCCTGGCCCTGCCGAGCCAGCCGGCGGGCAGGTCCTCCTTGAGGCCGCCGACCCGGTTGAACATGTAGTGCATCCGGCCGCCGGAGACCTCCTCCATCACGGCCTGGAGCTCCTCGCGCTCCCGGAAGGCGTGGAACATCGGGGTGATCCCGCCGAGTTCGAGGGGGTAGGAGCCCAGGAACATCAGGTGGTTGAGGACCCGGTTCAGCTCCGCCAGCAGCGTCCTCGTCCAGACGGCCCGCTCGGGGACCTCCATGCCGAGCATCCGCTCGACGGCCATGACGACCCCGAGCTCGTTGGAGAACGCCGACAGCCAGTCGTGGCGGTTGGCGAGCATGATGATCTGCCGGTAGTCCCTGGCCTCGAAGAGCTTCTCGGCGCCCCGGTGCATGTAGCCGATGACGGGCTCGGCCTGCTGGATCCGCTCCCCGTCCAGGACGAGCCGCAGCCGGAGCACGCCGTGGGTGGAGGGGTGCTGCGGACCGATGTTCAGCACCATGTCGGTGCTCTCCGCCGCGCCGCCGATGCCGATCGTCGTCTCCGTCATGCGGGACAGTATCCCCCTTCACGGTCCGGGACCCGATGCCGCAGCCAGCCGAAGTCGCCCAGCCCGCCCCGCGCCGTGAGCTCCGCCGCCTGCCCCGCCGAGGCGAGCGCCCGCACATAGCCGGCGGGGTCGGCCGACGCCCGGGAGAGCGGGGGGCGTTCGCCGCTGACCCCCAGTTCCCGCAGTGCCGTCCGCTGGTCCAGGAGTTCGGCCACGCCGCCCGCCGCCGCCGCGCAGGCGTCCAGCGCGACGTGCGACGTCAGGTCCCGGCTCCCGTCGGGCACGGGCGGCACCTCGCGGCCTCCCCGGAATCCGGTGAGCGTCCCGAACGGCGGCCTCGACGCCCGTACATGGGCGTAGTCCACCGCCACGGCCGTCCCGCCGGCCAGCGAACCGACGGCCCGTGCCCAGGCCTCGTCGCGGGGCAGGCCGATCTCCGCGCGGTCGCCCGGCCGGGAGAGCGGCCACCAGCGGCCCAGCCACCGGGCGTCCGCCCCGGTCACCGGGTCGCCGAGCCGCTCGGTGCCGTCGGCCCGCCGTACGAGGACGTAGCGGGGCACCCCGTCCGCGTCGGCCTCGGCGATGTCCGTCGGGACGTTGTCCAGCCACTCGTTGGCGAACAGCAGCCCCCGCACGCCCCGCGGGAGCTCGGCACACCACTCGACGGCCGGGTCCAGGCCGGGCGGGCGGGGGGCGACCTCGACGGCGTACGCCTCCACGGAGAGGCCGGGGGCCAGGGTCCCGTCGCGCAGGGCCGCCAGGACTCCGGTCAGCAGTTCGCCGCGGCCCGCTCCGACGTCCACCAGGCCGACCGAGTCGGTCCCCAGCTCCCGCGCCGTGGCGGCCAGCAGCCGCGCGACGGCGGTCGCGAAGAGGGGGGAGGCGTGCACCGAGGTGCGGAAATGGCCCGCGGGGCCCTCCGGGCGCCGGTAGAACCCCCCTTCCCCGTACAAAGCGGTCTCGGCGGCTTCCCGCCAGCGGCACCAGTCATACGTCACGTAGGCAAGTCTCCACCTTGGGGAGTACGGTCCCAGGACCCGGATCGGCCCTTCGGCTGACCCGGTCACCGATCAGCTGTCCCTACGCTGGGTAACGTGCAGCGCTTCTACGAATTCATCCGCAGACACCCGACGGGCGTCGACATCCTCTGGGCTGTCCTCCTCCTCGGGTTCTCCGGCGTGTCCATCGTGGAGGGCCAGACGGGCAGCGGCCTGGAGCGCGTCGTCGCGGTGCCGGTCGCCGTGGGGCTGTCGGTCGTGGTGGCGCTGCGCCGCCGCGCGCCGGAGAAGATGCTGCTGCTCGCCGTCCTGATGGGGCTCACCCAGCTGGTGTTCGACGTGCGGCCCGACGTGGCGGACTTCGCCATGCTGGTGATCACGTACACCGTGGCCACGATGGGGGAGCGCTGGGCCTCCCGGCTCGCCCTCGGGTGCAGCCTGGCCGCCGCGGGGATCTCCCGGCTGCGCTGGGCCCACGACGTGGAGACGGGCGGCTGGGTGCAGGCCGCCGGGTACGTCGTCATCATGACCGTGCCCTTCGTCCTGGCCTGGGTGCTCGGGGACTCCATACGGACCCGGCGGGCCTACTTCAGCCAGCTGGAGGAGCGTGCCGCCCGGCTGGAGAGGGAGCGCGAGGCGCAGGCGAAGGTCGCCGTGGCCGCCGAACGGGCCCGTATCGCCCGCGAGCTGCACGACGTCGTCGCCCACAACGTCTCGGTGATGGTGGTCCAGGCCGACGGCGCCGCGTATGTCATGGACTCGTCCCCGGACCAGGCCCGGCAGGCGCTGGAGACCATCTCCGGCACCGGCCGCCAGGCGCTCGCCGAGATGCGGCGGCTGCTCGGCGTGCTCAGGACCGGTGATTCCCAGGAGAGCGGGGAGTACGTCCCCCAGCCGGACGTCCAGCAGATCGAGGAGCTCGTCGGCAAGGTCAGGGAGACGGGTCTGACGGTGGACTTCAAGATCGAGGGCACCCCGCGTCCGCTGCCGAGCGGGGTCGAGCTGACCGCGTACCGCATCGTCCAGGAGGCGCTCACCAACACCCGCAAGCACGGCGGTCCGGACGCCGGGGCGAGCGTGCGGCTCGTCTACTTCGACGACGGGCTGGGCCTGCTGGTCGAGGACGACGGCCGCGGTGCCCCGCACGAGCTCTACGAGGACGGCGGGGCCGACGGCGCGGGCCAGGGAATGATCGGTATGCGCGAGCGGGTCGGCATGGTCGGCGGCACGCTGGACGCGGGCCCGCGCCAGGGCGGCGGCTTCCGGATCAGCGCCCTGCTTCCGCTCAAGCCGGCCGACCAGTGACAGAAGGACAGGGAACCCCATGGCCATCCGTGTGATGCTCGTCGACGACCAGGTGCTGTTGCGCACCGGCTTCCGGATGGTGCTCGCCGCCCAGCCGGACATGGAGGTCGTGGCGGAGGCGGGCGACGGGGCCGAGGCGGTCGAGGTCCTGCGGTCCACGGCCGTGGACGTGGTGCTGATGGACGTCCGCATGCCGCGGCTGGACGGCGTCGAGGCGACCCGGCGCATCCGCGAGCGGACCGACCCGCCCAAGGTGCTGATCCTCACCACGTTCGACCTGGACGAGTACGCGTTCTCCGGGCTGAAGGCGGGCGCCAGCGGCTTCATGCTCAAGGACGTGCCGCCCGGCGAGCTGCTCTCCGCGATCCGCTCGGTGCACAGCGGGGACGCCGTCGTGGCGCCGTCCACCACGCGCAGGCTCCTCGACCGGTTCTCGCCGATGCTGCCGAGCGGCAGGAAGGAGCCGCACCACAAGCACGTCGAGAAGCTGACCGAGCGCGAGCGCGAGGTGATGCTGCTGGTCGCCCAGGGCCTGTCGAACGGCGAGATCGCGGGCCGTCTGGTGCTCTCCGAGGCGACCGTGAAGACCCATGTGGGCCGCATCCTCACCAAGCTGGGCCTGCGCGACCGCGTCCAGGTGGTCGTCCTCGCCTACGAGACGGGCCTGGTCAGGGCAGGCGGCGGGCAGGGCTGACGGTACCGCCCCTGATCCGGGTCGACGGACCGTTCGGCGGTGGCAGGACACGGACGGCGTACGAACTGCGGCGCCGGCCGCCCGGCAGTGTGGTCCGCGACCCCGGGCACCCCGGTTCCGGCCCGCACCGGATGCTGCCGCCCGGACCGCGGGGCGACTTCCAGGACCTGGGCGCGTGGCGCCACGGCGTACGGGAGGTCCTGGACCTGGCCCTGCGGGGGCACCCGGGTCCCGTGATCGCGCCGATGACCCTCGTCCACGGCGGTCACTTCGAGGAGATCGTCGGGCGGCTCCGCGTGGACGGGCACACGGTGCACCACTTCGCGCCGCCCGCCGGGCGGGGGCTGGGGGAGTGTGGCGAGGGGCGCGGGCCGAAGCGCGAGAGCTTCGCCGTGGGACGGCTGGACCACCGCCTGGAGCGGCCGCGGGAACCGGAGTTCGCCGCGCACATCCGCACCGGCCGGCTGACCGTCCCCCAGGTGGCCGACCGGATCGCGGAGTCGGCCGGGCTCCGGCCCGTACCGGACGCGGACGGTCCGCTGCGGCACCGCGTCCGGCGCACCCGGACGGGCCTCAGGCACATCCGCCTCGACCGGACCGGTCCTTCCCGCCGGTTCGTGTCCTCAGGGCGCGGCGAGGGGCGGACCCGCTGTTCAGCGCAGCACGCCCTCCAGGAAGTCGCTGCCCAGGCGGGCCACGACCGTGAGGTCCAGGGAGTGCAGGACGTACCGGCCGCGCCTGCGGGTGGTGACCAGGCCGGCCTTCTTGAGCAGCGCCAGGTGGCGGGAGACCTCGGGGGACGTGATGCCGTGCGACTCGGCGAGTTCCCCGGTGGTGTACGGGGAGCGGGCCAGGTTGCGGCAGATCCGCATCCGCATGGGGTGGGCCAGCGCCTCCATGCGGAGCTGGAGCAGCTCGACCGGGGCGGGGGAGGGCAGCTCGGGGCGGTGCACCGGGTAGTGGATCACCGGGCGCCAGCCGGGGGCGTGCAGCACCATGAGGTGCGGCCAGCCGAAGCTGGTCGGGACGAGGGTGAGGCCCGTGCCCGCTGCCGAGCCGGTGGCATCCGTCCGGCCCGTGGTCAGCTTGTCCACACTGATCCTGCCGGTCTCCTCGTCCAGCGACAGGGCGGCGGAGACCGCCTCCAGAGCCGCTCCGACGCCCTTGCGCCGCAGCACCTCCGTCTTGTGCCGGGCGTCGGCGGTGAGCTGGACGCGGACCCGGCGCCAGGTGTCGGCGAAGAAGGCCTGGTCGCAGTCCTCGAAGAGGCGCCGGACCCAGCCGCGTACGGAGCCGGGGTCGGCCAGCAGCTGCCGGGTGAAGTCGAGCTGCTTCGGTCCCCTGGCCGATGCCATGTCGAGGGCGCGGGTCCGCATCGAGGCGTCGGCGAGCGGTGAGGGCGCCCCCGTTCCGTACAGGCTCGTGCAGGTGAACTCGAGAGCCGCCGAGACGAACCGCTCGTCGTCCAGCCGGTCCAGGATGTCCAGGTCCTCGGCCAGGGTCGAGCCGGTCCTGCCGTCCCCGCCGCGGACACCGGCGAACGGCATGAAGACGTCGGAGAAGGTGTTCCGCCACAGGAACTCCGCCTCGTGCAGCCGGTCCGCGAGGTCCGGCTCCAGGGCGGCGGAGGTCGCGGTCGCCCAGCCGTGGAGGCCGGGGTGGTGCCCGGGCTCGGAGAGCGCGTGGAGGGCGAGCCCCAGCTCGGCGAGGGGGGAGGTCTCGAAGACCATGCGTCCGGGGGGCAGGCCCGCGATGTCGATGTGCACGCTCACCCCTCCATAGTGCGGGGTGCGGGCGCCGGTTCCGGTGACACTTGACCGCGGTCGTCAATCCACGGGCGCGCCCCTCGCGGCGGAGTCAGGCTGGATTCATGGACACCGTTCAGCAATACCTGCTCGACAGCTATCGCGCCGCGCAGCGTGGTGAGGCCCCGCCTCCGCTGCCCGGCTCCCGCGACCGGGACGTCCTGCGCGGAATCCGCCGGCGTATCCGCGCCTGGGCGGCCGTGTACCGGCCGCCCCTGCCCTGAAGCCCTGAGGTGCTGAGGCCCTGAGATATCGGTGCGCGGGAGCCCCGCTGCGCGGAAGACGCTGATGCCGGAGCCTCGGCGCGCTGAAGCCCCGGCGGGGCGGCGCCCGCGCCCCGGGTGCGCCGCCTCCGGGGAGAAGGCGCACGCGACGGCCGCCTCCCCGGCGCGCCGCACCCGGCCGAGGTGCGCCGGGTCCGATGCGCCGCACCCCCTGCCGCGCCGGCCACCGTGGGACGATCACCACCCGGACCGCCAGTACGCCGCCTTTCGCGGGTTCCCGTCACGCGAGAAGTTATCCACAGGCTGTGGACGGCTGGGGGGTGCGGCGAAACGCTGGCGTAGCATGCAGAGGAAACGTCCGGTACCCCCCGCGGACTGGAACGGAAGGCCGTCGCCGCGTGAACGCATCAGTTTCCAAGGAAGCCCTCGACGCGAGGGACCGACCCGCCCGCCTCACCGTCGGCGTCGTGGGCGCCGGACGGGTCGGGCCCGCCCTCGCCGCCTCGCTGCAGCTCGCCGGACACCGCCCGGTCGCGGTGTCGGGCGTCTCCGACGCCTCCGTGCGCCGGGCCGCCGCGCTGCTCCCCGATGTCCCCCTGGTGACCCCGGCCGAGGTCCTCGCCCGTGCCGAGCTCGTGCTGCTGACCGTCCCCGACGACGCGCTGCCCGGCCTGGTCGAAGGCCTCGCCGAGACCGGCGCCGTCCGGCCGGGCCAGCTGCTCGTCCACACCTCCGGGCGGTACGGCGCGAAGGTGCTCGACCCCGCCCTGCGGGCCGGTGCCCTGCCGCTCGCCCTGCATCCGGCGATGACCTTCACCGGCAGCTCCGTGGACGTCCAGCGGCTGGCCGGCTGCTCGTTCGGGGTCACCGCCCCCGAGGAGCTCAGGCTCGCCGCCGAGGCGCTCGTCATCGAGATGGGCGGCGAGCCCGAATGGATCGCCGAGGAGTCCCGGCCGCTCTACCACGCGGCGCTCGCCCTCGGGGCGAACCACCTGGTCACGCTCGTCGCGCAGTCGATGGACCTGCTCCGCCAGGCCGGTGTGGGCGCCCCCGACCGGATGCTCGGACCCCTGCTCGGCGCCGCGCTCGACAACGCCCTGCGCTCCGGCGACGCCGCGCTGACCGGCCCCGTCGCCCGGGGCGACGCGGGGACGGTCTCCGCGCACATCCGCGAGCTGCGGGCGCACGCCCCCCGGACGGTTGCCGGATACCTCGCCATGGCGCGCGCCACGGCCGACCGGGCGCTGGACCACGGCCTGCTCAAGCCGGAGTTCGCGGAGGACCTCCTCGGCGTCCTGTCGGACAGCAACGCCGTGAACGGCACGGACGGACCACACGGCCGGGACGAGTCCGGGCCGGGGGAGAAGCGATGAACACCGCACCCGCCACCCTCCTGCGGTCCGCCGCGGAGCTGGAAGCCCTCGACCGGGCGGCCGGGGCCCGCCGCGCCGTCGTGATGACGATGGGCGCCCTCCACCACGGCCACGCCACCCTCATCCGCGCGGCACGGGACGCTGCCGGACCCGGCGGCCAGGTCGTGGTCACCGTCTTCGTCAACCCGTTGCAGTTCGGCGAGGCCGCCGACCTCGACCGCTACCCCCGCACCCTGGAGGCCGACCTCGCCGTCGCCTCGGAGGCGGGTGCCGACGCCGTCTTCGCCCCGTCCGTGGACGAGGTCTACCCCGGCGGCGAGCCCCAGGTGAGGATCACCGCGGGCCCGATGGGCGAGCGGCTGGAAGGCGCCGCCCGCCCCGGGCACTTCGACGGCATGCTCACCGTCGTCGCCAAGCTCCTGCACCTCACCCGGCCGGACGCGGCGTTCTTCGGGCAGAAGGACGCCCAGCAGCTCGCCCTCGTCCGCCGCATGGTGCGCGACCTCAACTTCGGCATCGACATCGTCGCGGTGCCGACCGTCCGCGACCCCGACGGACTGGCGCTCTCCAGCCGCAACCGCTTCCTCTCCGCCGAGGAGCGCCGGACCGCGCTCGCCCTGCCCAGGGCCCTGTTCGCCGCCCGTGACCGGCTGGCCGCCCAGCAGACGCTGCACGCCCGCGCCCGGACGGTCCCGGAGCACGAGGGCCGGGCCGCGGCGCTCACCCGGCTCGGGGAGGCCCGCGCCGCCGCCGACACCCAGGCCGTGGCGCTGGCCAGGCCGACGGTCGTCCCCGCGGCGGTGCTGGCCGCCGCCCGGGCCGTCCTGGACGAGGCAGCCGGGGACGACGTACCCCTCGCCCTGGACTACGTGGCGCTCGTGGATCCGGCGGACTTCACGGATCTCCCCGACGACCGTGTCAGCGGCGAGGCGGTCCTCGCCGTGGCGGCGCGGGTGGGGGCCACCCGCCTGATCGACAACATCCCGCTGACCCTCGGAGCCCTCACGTGACCGGAATACGGCTGACCGCCCCCGCCCCCGGCTGGGCCATCGACGCGGACGTCGTCGTGGTCGGCTCCGGCGTGGCCGGTCTCACCACCGCCCTGCGCTGCGCGGCGGCGGGCCTCGCGACCGTCGTCGTCACCAAGGCCCGTCTCGACGACGGCTCCACCCGCTGGGCCCAGGGAGGCATCGCCGCCGCGCTCGGCGAGGGCGACACCCCCGAGCAGCACCTCGACGACACCCTGGTCGCCGGCGCGGGCCTCTGCGACGAGACGGCGGTGCGCACCCTGGTCACCGAGGGTCCCGACGCCGTCCGGCGGCTGATCGACACGGGCGCCCACTTCGACACCACCGACACGGGTGCCATCGCCCTGACCCGCGAGGGCGGCCACCACCGCCGCCGCATCGCGCACGCCGGCGGCGACGCGACGGGCGCCGAGATCTCCCGCGCCCTGGTCGGGGCGGTCCGGTCGGCCGCCCTGCGCATCATCGAGAACGCCCTGGTCCTGGACCTGCTCACGGACGCCGACGGCCGTGCCGAGGGCGTCACCCTGCACGTCATGGGCGAGGGCCAGCACGACGGCGTCGGCGCGGTCCGCGCCCCGGCCGTGGTCCTCGCGACCGGCGGCATGGGCCAGGTCTTCTCCGCCACCACCAACCCGCCGGTCTCCACGGGCGACGGGGTGGCGCTCGCGCTGCGGGCGGGAGCGGAGGTCTCGGACCTGGAATTCGTCCAGTTCCATCCGACCGTCCTGTTTCTGGGCGCCGGATCCGAGGGCCAGCAGCCGCTGGTGTCCGAAGCGGTACGCGGCGAGGGCGCCCATCTCGTGGACGCCTCCGGCACCCGCTTCATGCTCGGGCAGCACGAGCTGGCCGAGCTCGCGCCCCGCGACATCGTCGCCAAGGCCATCACCCGTCAGATGCACCTCCAGGGCGCCGAGCACATGTACCTCGACGCCCGCCACTTCGGCGCCGCCATGTGGGAACAGCGCTTCCCGACGATCCTGGCGGCCTGCCGGGCCCACGGCATCGACCCCGTGACGGAGCCGGTCCCCGTCGCGCCTGCCGCCCACTACGCCTCGGGCGGCGTACGCACCGACCTGCGCGGCCGTACGACCGTGCCCGGCCTGTACGCCTGCGGGGAGGTCGCCTGCACGGGCGTGCACGGCGCGAACCGGCTGGCGTCCAACTCCCTCCTGGAGGGCCTGGTCTTCGCCGAGCGCATCGCGGCGGACATCGTGGACGGACCCCGGACCGACGCCGCGCCCGCGTCCCGGACCGTCCCGGCGGTGCCCCCCGCCGGAGACCGCACCGTCCCGCTGCTCACCGCGGAGTCCCGGACCGGGATCCAGCGCGTCATGAGCAGGGGAGCCGGTGTCATCCGCTCGGCCGACGGCCTCGCCCGCGCGGCCGACGAACTGGAAGCGCTCCGGGGCGCCGCGGCGGCAGCCGAGGAGGACGGCCCCAAGGACGCCGTACCCGGGGTGGAGGCGTGGGAGGCCACGAACCTCCTCCTCGTCGCGCAGGTCCTGGTCGCCGCCGCCCGGGAGCGCGAGGAGACCCGCGGCTGCCACTGGCGCGAGGACCGCCCTGAGCGGGACGACGCCTGGCGCCGTCACCTGGTCGTCCGGGCCGACCAGGACCTGCGGCCCGTCGTCCGCACGACGGACACTTCCGCGTTCCCGCCCGTACGCCCCGGAGACCCGGCAGACTCCGCTCTGCCCGCAGGCCTCCCGAACCACCCCGCCGACGCCCCCGAGGAGCCGTAACCGTGAGCACGCCCGAAGAGAATCCGCGCCCCACCCCCGTGGACGTACCGCTGATCCACATCGGCGCACCCGCCGAGTCCGGGGGCTGCGGCGACGGCTGCGGCTGCGGTGACGGCTACGACCCCGACGGCCTGGAGTGCGGCCTCGACCCCGCCCTGGCCCAGCTGCTGGCCGAGGCCGGGCTGGACCCGGTCCAGGTCGAGGACATCGCCCACGTCGCGATCGAGGAGGACCTCGACGGGGGCGAGGACGTCACCACCGTCGCGACGGTCCCGGAGGACGCCGTCGCCACCGGCGACTTCACCGCGCGTGAGGCGGGCGTCGTCGCGGGTCTGCGCGTCGCCGAGGCCGTCCTGTCGATCGTCTGCACCGACGAGTTCGAGGTCGAGCGCCACGTCGAGGACGGCGACCGCGTCGTGGCCGGGCAGAAGCTGCTCACCGTCACCACCCGCACCCGCGACCTGCTCACCGGCGAGCGCAGCGCGCTCAACCTGCTCTGCCGGCTCTCCGGCATCGCGACCGCGACCCGCGCCTGGGCGGACGTGCTGGAGGGCACGAAGGCCAGGGTCCGCGACACCCGCAAGACGACTCCGGGGCTGCGCGCGCTGGAGAAGTACGCGGTGCGCTGCGGCGGCGGCGTCAACCACCGCATGTCCCTGGTGGACGCGGCGCTGGTCAAGGACAACCACGTGATCGCCGCGGGCGGCGTCGCCGAGGCGTTCACGCGGGTCAGGAAGGCGTTCCCGGAGCTCGCGATCGAGGTGGAGGCCGACACCCTGGAGCAGGTCCGCGAGGTGCTCGACGCCGGTGCCGACCTGATCCTGCTGGACAACTTCACCCCGTCCGCCACCGCCGAGGCGGTCGCGCTCGTCGGCGGCCGCGCGGTCCTGGAGTCCTCGGGCCGGCTGTCCCTCGACTCCGCCCGTGCCTACGCCGAGGCCGGGGTCGACTACCTGGCCGTCGGGGCGCTCACGCACTCCTCGCCGATCCTCGACATCGGCCTGGACTTCCGCGCGGCTGCGGGGAACGACGGGGCCGGCGCCTGATGCTGCTCACCATCGACGTCGGAAACTCGCACACCGTCCTCGGCCTCTTCGACGGCGAGGAGATCGTCGAGCACTGGCGGATCTCCACCGACGCCCGCCGCACCGCCGACGAACTCGCCGTGCTGCTCCAGGGACTCATGGGCATGCACCCGCTGCTCGGCGTCGAACTCGGCGACGGCATCGAGGGCATCGCGATCTGCTCGACCGTCCCCGCGGTCCTGCACGAGCTCCGCGAGGTCACCCGCCGCTACTACGGCGACGTGCCCGCGGTCCTGGTGGAGCCGGGCGTCAAGACCGGCGTGCCCGTCCTGACCGACAACCCGAAGGAGGTTGGCGCGGACCGCATCATCAACGCGGTCGCCGCCGTCGAGCTCTACGGCGGCCCGGCCATCGTCGTCGACCTCGGCACGGCCACCACCTTCGACGCGGTCTCCGCGCGCGGCGAGTACACGGGCGGTGTGATCGCGCCCGGTATCGAGATCTCCGTGGAGGCCCTCGGGGTGAAGGGCGCCCAGCTCCGCAAGATCGAGCTGGCCAGGCCCCGCAGCGTGATCGGCAAGAACACCGTCGAGGCCATGCAGTCCGGCATCGTCTACGGTTTCGCGGGCCAGATCGACGGCGTGGTCGAGCGCATGAAGAAGGAGCTGGCGGCGGACCCCGACGACGTCACCGTCATCGCGACCGGCGGCCTTGCTCCGATGGTGTTGGGAGAGTCCTCCGTCATCGACGAACACGAGCCCTGGCTGACGCTCATCGGGCTGCGCCTCGTGTACGAGCGCAACATGGCCCGGATGTAGGGCGCGCCCGCGACCACCTGCGGGAACGGCCCGGCGGCGCGGCGCCCGACGGCGCGCCGCCGAGCGGTGAGTTAAACGGATTTTGTCCATTTAGCACGTATTGTCGCGTCATGCCCACGCCCTACGGATCACGTGGCGGCATGGCGTTCAGCGCGGACGAGCTCCGGGTGCTCCGACGTGCTCTCGCCAACGCCCTCCACCCCACGCCCCTGCCCGAAGAGGATGTCCAGGACTGCCTGCGCCTCGCGGGCGCGGTGGACGAGGTGGTGAGCGAGGCGGGCCGGCTGCGCGCCTTCCTCCTCGCCGATCTCGCCCGCTACCGCGAAGCGCTCCCCGGCTCGCTCAGCGGCTACCTGGAGCTCCTCCAGGACGCTCTCGCGGCGGGCTACGACCCCCGCCCCGACGACCTCGCGGCCCTGCGCGCACTGCGTGCCGGGCCGGTCGCCGCGGCCCTTCTGGAGCGCTGCCAGGTGCTCGCCGAGCGCTCGGTGCGGGCGCGCCTGGCCGGCCGTGCGGTGTCCGTGACGACACCCGCGCCGCGGAGCAGGCTGCTGGCCCTCCCCGGCGGCCTGGCGGCGGCCAAGGAGCCCGAGCGGCCCCGGACCCCGTCGAAGCCGCCCGTGCCGGCCCGGCCGGCCCCGGGGGAGCGCCCGATGCCCAAGCCGTCCGAGGTCTTCCCGCCCCGCCGCAGGCCCGCGCCGGCGCCCCCGCCCGAGGAGCGCGCCGCTTCCTGAAGGGGCCGACGCGCCCGGGGGGTGCCCGGGAGGGGCCGGAATGCCGGGCTCGCTACCCTGGACGGCATGGACTACGTATCCGCGCTCGTTCCCCCCGTGGTGATGGCCGTCTTCTTCATCGGCCTCGTCGTGACGATCATCAAGAGCCAGGGTGGCCCGAACAAGGCCAAGGAGGACGCCGCGGTGGACGCGGCGCTCGCCCGCGCCGAGTCGGCCCAGCAGGCTCCGCGGCCCGAGGGCGTCTGACCCGGACCGAGCACGAAGGGCGCACGGCTCCTCGGAGCCGTGCGCCCTTTTGGCGTCCCAGGAATTACCCCATTCCAGACATATAGCACTAAGGTGACACTGTGCCTCGCCAATTGGGAGAGCTGGAAGACGCCGTGATGACACGGGTCTGGCAATGGAACCGTCCGGTCACCGTGCGGGAAGTTCTCGAGGACCTTCAACAGGAACGGTCCATCGCGTACACGACCGTCATGACGGTAATGGACAATCTCCATCAGAAGGGCTGGGTCCGCCGGGAAGTGGACGGCCGGGCATATCGATATACGGCCGTCTCCACGCGGGCCGCGTACTCGGCCGCACTGATGAACGAAGCCTGGTCGCAGAGCGACAACCCGGCGGCCGCGCTGGTCGCCTTCTTCGGCATGATGTCCGCGGAGCAGCGCGAAGCGCTGAGGGACGCGATGCGCGTCGTGGCACCCACCTTCCCCGAACCCGCGGAGAGCCGGCCCGACGACGGGGCCACGGCCGATGAAGCACCGCCGGGGGACGGGCGATAGCGTCGGAGGATGTCCTCAGAGCAGTCGCATACCGAGCAGCGTGCCGAGTCGCAAACCGGGGCTCTCGGCACGCCGGAAACCGGATCTCGCGCAGATCTTCATACCGGCCCGTCGGTAAATAGGCCGGCCATCACCGTCCGCCGCGCCAGGACGAGCGATGTGGCATCCGTCCGCGCGCTCCTTGACGGCTACGTCTCCGAAGGCATCCTGCTCGACAAAGCGACGGTGACGCTTTACGAGGACATCCAGGAGTTCTGGGTCGCCGAACGCGACGAGGACGCCCGCGTCGTCGGCTGCGGCGCACTCCACGTGATGTGGGAAGACCTGGCCGAAGTGCGTACTCTCGCCGTCGACCACGGCATCAGGGGCGCCGGAGTGGGGCATCAGGTCCTGGACAAGCTCCTGCAGACCGCGCGCTGGCTGGGTGTCCGCCGGGTTTTCTGCCTCACGTTCGAAGTCGAGTTCTTCGCGGCGCACGGCTTCAGCGAGATCGGGGAGACGCCGGTCGACGGAGATGTCTACAGCGAGCTGCTGCGTTCCTATGACGAGGGTGTCGCCGAGTTCCTGGGTCTCGAACGAGTGAAGCCGAACACCTTGGGCAACAGCCGGATGCTTCTGCACCTGTGAACGGTGGAAGGCGCCGGAACCCTATGTCCGAATCGCGCATGTTTCCCGCGTTCTAGCGCTGCTGAACCTCTCCCAGGGGTTTGTGTTTTCCGGGGAAAAGCGGTTTCCTTTCCGCGTACTGCATTTTCGATGAAAGGAAATCCGGTGGCACAGAAGGTTCAGGTCCTTCTTGTTGATGACCTCGACGGTGGCGAGGCGGACGAGACCGTGACGTTCGCTCTGGACGGCAAGACCTACGAGATCGACCTCACCACGTCCAACGCGGACAAGCTCCGTGGTCTTCTCGAGCCGTACACCAAGAGTGGGCGTCGCACCGGTGGCCGCGCCGCGACCGGCCGCGGCAAGGGTCGCGCCGTCACGGGTGGCAACAAGGACACGGCCGAGATCCGTAGGTGGGCGCGCGAGAACGGCCACAACGTGAATGACCGCGGCCGCGTTCCCGCCGAGATCCGTGAGGCTTACGAGAAGGCCAACGGCTGACCTGTCGGCCGATGGGTCCGCAGGCCTGCCCGGGCGCGCGCGAGCGTGGCCCGGTGGCATTCCGTCGCCGCCGCGTCCACGAGTCGTACGAGATCGGGAGCATCCCCACCCCTGCTCCCGAGGCCGCCGAAGGCCGGGAGCGACTGTTCCGTCTCCTGGCGCGGTCCGGGGGGCCGCAGCCAGGACGCGGCCCCCGGTGAGCCCGTCGCCCAGCCCGGCGGCGCCGGGGCCGTGATGTGCCCGCCGGCGCCGAGGGCGGACAGGTCGAGGTCGATCCCGCCCCATTCCAGCCAGTCGAGCAGGCCCGGCAGCTCCTCGGAACTGCCCGCCGCCACCAGGAGCCGCATCCGCCGCCCGGCCATCGCCACCGGACCGGTGCGTCCGATCCGGCGCAGTGTGGCGTGACCCGCCTCCGCGGGCAGCTCCAGCACGTCGAAGCGGAGCCCCGTCAACAGCCGTACCGGCGAGGTGCCCGCCGTGGCCCAGTCGAGTGCGCGGGCGTACCACTGCGCGCGGTCGCCGGATTCCGGCGACGAGCGGGGAGGCGGGACGAGGGAAGCCATGTCCGATGAAACGCCGAACCCGCCCCGGAGTTACGCGTCGTCGCGGACCGGATGCGCTGCGTGTCCGTGAAGGGGGCGCACAGAAGCGTCCGACGGCGCCAAGTTGTTCGCCCGTAGCGGAGGAAACGGGGGTGCGCCGCATGGACTGTCGGTGAGTGCGGGTAAGACATCCCTAGTGGGAAGGGGCGACACGCGGGCAAAAACGTCTCACGTTCGCCATCGGCGTACTGGCGAAAGGGCTATCTGCCTGGCCTGCGGGAACATCGTCTCGCACCATCGGGTTGGAGCAGTTGTCGGCGTTCGGGGCAGGAGGCCACGACGGGTGTCGGCAGTTGAAATGAGCGGTCCCCGCTTGCGGGACTAAGCTGCGGAAGGACAGGGAGGGGACCGACCCCTTACTGCCTGACCGCTCTGAGGAGCGATTAACGATGTTCGAGAGGTTCACCGACCGCGCGCGGCGGGTTGTCGTCCTGGCTCAGGAAGAAGCCCGGATGCTCAACCACAACTACATCGGCACCGAGCACATCCTCCTGGGCCTGATCCACGAGGGTGAGGGTGTCGCCGCTAAGGCCCTGGAGAGCCTCGGGATTTCGCTCGAGGCGGTCCGCCAGCAGGTGGAGGAGATCATCGGTCAGGGCCAGCAGGCCCCGTCCGGGCACATCCCCTTCACGCCCCGGGCCAAGAAGGTCCTGGAGCTGTCGCTCCGTGAGGCACTTCAGCTCGGCCACAACTACATCGGTACCGAGCACATCCTGCTCGGCCTGATCCGCGAGGGCGAGGGCGTCGCCGCCCAGGTCCTCGTGAAGCTGGGCGCCGACCTGAACCGGGTGCGGCAGCAGGTCATCCAGCTGCTCTCCGGGTACTCGGGAGGCAAGGAGGCGGCCACAGCGGGCGGCCCCGCGGAGGGCACGCCCTCCACGTCCCTGGTGCTCGACCAGTTCGGCCGGAACCTCACCCAGGCCGCTCGTGAGTCCAAGCTCGACCCGGTCATCGGGCGCGAGAAGGAGATCGAGCGGGTCATGCAGGTGCTGTCCCGCCGTACCAAGAACAACCCGGTCCTCATCGGCGAGCCCGGCGTCGGCAAGACGGCGGTCGTCGAGGGCCTGGCCCAGGCCATCGTCAAGGGCGAGGTGCCCGAGACCCTCAAGGACAAGCACCTCTACACCCTGGACCTCGGTGCCCTGGTCGCGGGATCCCGCTACCGCGGTGACTTCGAGGAGCGCCTGAAGAAGGTCCTCAAGGAGATCCGCACCCGCGGCGACATCATCCTGTTCATCGACGAGCTCCACACCCTGGTGGGTGCGGGCGCCGCCGAGGGCGCGATCGACGCCGCGAGCATCCTCAAGCCCATGCTGGCGCGAGGCGAGCTCCAGACCATCGGCGCCACGACGCTCGACGAGTACCGCAAGCACCTGGAGAAGGACGCCGCGCTCGAGCGCCGCTTCCAGCCCATCCAGGTCGCGGAGCCGTCGCTGCCGCACACCATCGAGATCCTCAAGGGTCTGCGCGACCGTTACGAGGCCCACCACAGGGTCTCCATCACGGACGAGGCGCTGGTGCAGGCCGCCACGCTGGCCGACCGCTACATCTCGGACCGCTTCCTGCCGGACAAGGCGATCGACCTGATCGACGAGGCCGGCTCCCGGATGCGCATCCGCCGGATGACCGCGCCGCCGGACCTCCGCGAGTTCGACGAGAAGATCGCGGGCGTCCGCCGCGACAAGGAGTCGGCGATCGACTCCCAGGACTTCGAGAAGGCAGCTTCGCTCCGCGACAAGGAGAAGCAGCTGCTGGCGGCGAAGGCCAAGCGGGAGAAGGAGTGGAAGGCCGGCGACATGGACGTCGTCGCCGAGGTCGACGGCGAGCTCATCGCCGAGGTCCTGGCCACCGCCACCGGCATCCCGGTCTTCAAGCTGACGGAGGAGGAGTCCTCGCGTCTGCTGCGCATGGAGGACGAGCTCCACAAGCGCGTCATCGGCCAGAAGGACGCCATCAAGGCCCTCTCGCAGGCGATCCGCCGTACGCGGGCAGGCCTGAAGGACCCGAAGCGTCCCGGTGGTTCGTTCATCTTCGCCGGTCCGTCCGGTGTCGGTAAGACGGAGCTCTCCAAGACGCTGGCCGAATTCCTCTTCGGTGACGAGGACGCGCTGATCGCCCTCGACATGTCGGAGTTCAGCGAGAAGCACACGGTTTCCCGTCTCTTCGGTTCGCCCCCCGGTTACGTGGGTTACGAGGAGGGCGGCCAGCTCACCGAGAAGGTGCGCCGGAAGCCGTTCTCCGTCGTCCTCTTCGACGAGGTCGAGAAGGCCCACCCCGATATCTTCAATTCCCTGCTCCAGATTCTGGAAGACGGTCGCCTGACCGACTCCCAGGGCCGGGTCGTGGACTTCAAGAACACGGTCATCATCATGACGACCAACCTCGGGACCCGGGACATCTCGAAGGGCTTCAACCTGGGCTTCGCCGCCCAGGGCGATGTGAAGACGAACTACGACCGGATGAAGAACAAGGTCAACGAAGAGCTCAAGCAGCACTTCCGCCCCGAGTTCCTCAACCGTGTCGACGACACGGTCGTCTTCCACCAGCTCACCGAGGAAGACATCATCCAGATCGTCGACCTCATGGTCGCCAAGGTGGACGAGCGCCTCAAGGACCGCGACATGGGCATCGAGCTCAGCGCCGAGGCCAAGTCGCTCCTGGCGAAGAAGGGCTACGACCCCGTGATGGGCGCCCGGCCGCTGCGCCGGACGATCCAGCGCGAGATCGAGGACATCCTCTCCGAGAAGATCCTCTTCGGGGAGCTGCGGCCCGGTTCGATCGTGGTCGTGGGCACCGAGGGCGAGGGGGACGAGAAGAAGTTCTCGTTCCGCGGCGAGGAGAAGTCGGCTCTGCCCGACGTCCCGCCGATCGAGCAGGCAGCGGGCGGCGGCCCGAACCTGACGAAGGAAGCGTAGGGCGCGCGTAGCGCCTGAGCGTCGAAGGGGCTGCCCCGGACCGGTCACGGTCCGGGGCAGCCCCTTTTTTTCGTCCTCTGCCCGCCCGCCGACGGCTGATCCGGGGCCGGTTTCCGCAGCGGGCCCGGATCACCGGGTCGGGCAGGGGCCCGGTGGGCCCCCAGGGGTGCCCGCGCCAGGTCCGCCGCGCCCCTGGGGTCCGTAACGGGTCCCTCTCCGGGGTCCCCGGTGGCGGGGAGCGGTGGACGAGGAGCGGCCCCGCGCGTCCGGTCCCGGATGCGCGGGGCCGGGGCACCGGGCTCGCGTACGCCGTGCCGACGCCCCTGGCTGTCCCGTGCCTGGGGTCCCGCGCGGGGGCGTGTCGGCCCGGTGGGCCCGGCCCGGAGCCGCCGTACACCGGTACGCGGCGCCGATCGCCGCCCCACGTACCCCGCTCGCGCCGGAAGCCCTGCGGGGGCGTGGGTGGGGGCGTCGTAGGCGGAGCCGTGTGCCCAGGGCTGGGCACGTGGTTCCGGTGGGTGGGAGTGACTGGGGCCGTTGGCGGGGGCCGTGGTGGGGCCCTGGCCTGCCGGGCGGGGTGCAGGGTGCTGGGCCGCCCGTGGTTCTGGTGGGTGGGAAGGTTCGTTTCCGCTGTCGGCAGGGCGTTGTGGGGTTCAGGCCCTGACGGACGTAGAGCCGTGCGCCCAGGCTGCTCGCTCGTGGTTCCGGCGGGAGGGTTCGTCCTGCCGTCGGCGGGGCCGTGGTGGGGTTCCGGTCCGGCGGACGCCGAGCCGGGCCGCCCGGGCTGCCCGTGGTTCCGGCCTGCTGGGCGGGGTGCTGGGGTGTCCATGGTTCTGGTGGGTGGGAGGGTCCGTCCCGCCCATGGCAGGACCGTCGTGGGGTCCGGCCCTCCGGCCCGCTCCACGTGGTGCCGTGCGCCCTACGGCTGGACACGGGAAGCTCGCGACCGCGCGGTCGGGGAACCGTCTGCCCGGTGTCAGCGAGAGCCGGCGTCCGCCCGGTGTTCGCGGGATCGGGGCCCGACGCGCCCCACCTGGAGCGCAGAGAGGCGTTCGGCGGCAGGTCCGCAGCAGGTGCGCGCAGACAGCCGGCGTCGGGACCACGGTCGATCCGGACGCCCGCACGACGGTCGAGCCGGACGTTGAGGGCCCGGATCAGCGTCGATCCGGTCGGCGGACGCCACGATGCCCGGCCGCCCGGACCACGGCCGATCGGGACGCTGGATGCCCGGACGCCGAGCCTCGCCCCCGGATCGCCCCCGGACGGCCGGATCAGCGTGGTTCCGGACGGCGGACGGTGGACGCCATGACGCCCGGCCGCCCGGACCACGGTCGAGCCGGACGCTGGACGCCCGGATCACAGCCGATCCGGACGCCGGATGCCCGGACGCCGGTGCCCGGCCCCCCGCTCACGTCGAGCCCGGATCCTGCCGGGCGCGGTGCGTGGTTGGCGGGATCCGGGAGTGCGGGGCCCGCGTGGGCGGACGCTCCCGGCTGTGAGGGCGCACGGGCAGCCGGCCCCGGCTGTATGGGCGTGCGGGTGGGCGGTTCCCGGCCGTATGCGTGGGAGTCGGCGGCTGTCGGGCGCCTCCGGCGCCCGGACCCCCGGAGCACGGTCGAGCCCGGATCCTGCCGGCCGCGGTGCATGGTTGCCGGGATCCGGGGGTGCGGGGGCGCATGGCTGGGTGTTCCCGGCCGTATGGCCGCACGGGCGGATGCTCCTGGTATGGCCGCACAGGCAGCCGGCCCCCGGCTGTATGGCCGCACCGGCAGCCTGCCCCCCCGGCCCCCGGCCCCCAGCTGTATGGCCGCACCGGCAGCCTGCCCCGGCCCCCGGCTGTATGGGCGTGCGGGTGGGCGGTTCCCGGCCCTATGGGTGGGAGTCGGCGGCTGCCGGGCGTGCGCTGCCCCGGGAGGCGGTCGTGCCGTCGCCGGCCGTCGGTCCCGGGCGCCCGGCAGGTCTCCGGCGGCGGGATCGGGCCGCCGCCGAAGGTCCCGAAACGGACAGGCTTTCGGCCCACCGGCGGTGACAAGGCGCACAGGCCGTCGGAGGCCTACTAGGCGGGCTAGGGGAAACGGCTGTGACCGGCCGAGGGACTTTCGTCCCGCCCGCATGGAGACTTTCGGCGTTTCGGTTGATATGCCCGGATTGGTGTCCCGTGTCCGGTAAGGGTGGCTGCGGACCTGGGGTTAAACGCGCCCCGCGAAAAACGCCACGAAGATCGTCCGTCGCGGCCGGCCCGGTGGACGCGGAGAATTCCCGGCCCCTTGGCTACGGCTTTTGTTCGTAGATGGGGTGTTTGAGTGTTGTCGGGGGTGCGGGTTACCAAGGTGGAGCAAGCCCGGTCGAGCACCGGGTCCAGACACCCCGGAGGTACTCACCGCATGTCGAAGCGCGTTACGTCCCAGCACTCCCGCCGCCCGTCCATCTCCCGTGTCAGCGGCGCCGTCGTGGCCGCAGGCCTGGGTGCGTCGATGGTGTTCGGCGCGGGCGCGGCGTTCGCGTCCGGCACGACGGGCACCGCGGACACCGCGGCCCTCGCCGGCGCGGCCACCGCCGACTCCGTCGCCCAGCAGGCGACCGCCCAGAGCAAGGCCGCGAAGGCGAAGGCCGACAAGGCCGCTGCCGCGAAGAAGGCGGCTGCCAAGAAGGCCACCTCGTGGGAGGCCCCGGTCAGCCACTACACGCTGAGCGCCACCTACGGCACCGGCGGTGACCGCTGGGCCCACAAGCACTCCGGTCAGGACTTCGCGGTGCCGGTCGGCACCAAGGTCGAGGCCGCCAACACCGGCACGGTCGTCAAGGCCGGTCCGAACGGCGGCGGCGACGGTCCCGCGTACGGCAACGCCATCGTGATCAAGCACGCGAACGGCAAGTACTCGCAGTACGCGCACCTGTCGAAGATCGAGGTCAAGGTCGGCGACCACGTGAAGACGGGCGACGAGATCGCCCGGTCCGGCAACACCGGCAACTCCAGCGGTCCGCACCTGCACTTCGAGATCCGGAACTCGCCCAACTACGGTTCCGCGCTCGACCCGGTCGCGTTCCTGAAGACCGTGCACGTCGGCCTCTGACCGACGCGCCCCCGTAGTCGCCGGGTCAGGCGGCGGGCCCCGGGTCATGGGCCTTGGTCACCAGTTCGATGGCGACCTCGAGAGCAGCCTCGCGCTTCTCCTCGGGGTCGCCTTCGGCGTCCCTGAGGGCCATCATCCCGGCGTGCATCGCGAAGAGCGCGGTGAAGCAGCGCACCTGGTCCGTGAGCGGGGCGCCGGGGTCCTTGATCAGGTCGACCAGGCCGACGAGCCGGCGCTTCATGGTGTGGCCGATGCTCAGC
Source organism: Streptomyces sp. NPDC058008 (assembly GCF_042886395.1). NCBI lineage: Bacteria > Bacillati > Actinomycetota > Actinomycetes > Kitasatosporales > Streptomycetaceae > Streptomyces > Streptomyces sp. NPDC058008. The sequence goes on from NZ_JBHVQX010000013.1 coordinate 162,474, forward strand.
TCGCGCACCGTCGCCTGGTTCTCCTGCATGAAGACGAAGAGCGGCGCGGCGGCCTTGAGCGCCTCGCTGTAGCGGACCAGGATCTCCTTCTTGGTCTCCAGGGTCCGCGGCCGGTCCCGGCCCCACTCCACGAGCTCCTCGACCGGCCGGTTCAGGTCGTCGAAGATGCCGCTGAGGATGTCCTCCTTGGTCTTGAAGTGGTAGTACAGCGCAGCCTTGGTGACCCCCAGCCGCTCGGCGATCTCGCGGAGTGACGTCTTCTCGTACCCCTGTTCCGCGAAGAGCTCCAGGGCGACGTCCTGAATGCGCTGGCGGGTGTTGCCCCGGCGCGGCTGCGGCGTGGTGCCCATGCGACTCTCCCAAGAACTTACTTGACGCCCGGCTAGTTACGGGTCTACTTTCCTCAGTGTAGCCAACTAGCCGGGCGGCAAGTAAGTGTCGGGTCGGCGGACCGGACACCAGGGGACCAGGGGAGACGACATGGCGGAACTCAAGAAGGCGGCGGCCGAACCGGCCGGACCACGCGCCCGCAACATCAGGGTGGTGGTGCTCGCCCTGATGATCACGATGCTGCTGGCGATGCTCGACAACCTCATCGTCGGCACCGCGATGCCGACGATCGTCGGCGATCTGGGCGGCCTGGAACACCTCTCCTGGGTGGTCACCGCCTACACCCTGGCCACTGCGGCCTCCACCCCCATCTGGGGCAAGCTCGGCGACCTGTACGGGCGCAAGGGCATCTTCCTCACGTCCATCGTGATCTTCCTGATCGGCTCGGTCCTGAGCGGAATGGCCCAGGACATGGGCCAGCTGATCGGCTTCCGCGCGGTCCAGGGCCTCGGCGCGGGCGGTCTGATGGTGGGCGTGATGGCCATCCTCGGTGACCTCGTGCCGCCCCGGGAGCGCGGCAGGTACCAGGGGATGATGGCCGGCGTGATGGCGTTCGCCATGATCGGCGGGCCGCTGGTCGGCGGTGCGATCACCGACCACCTGGGCTGGCGCTGGAGCTTCTACATCAACCTCCCGCTGGGCGCGGTCGCGCTCGCCATGGTGACGACGGTGCTGCACCTGCCCCACAAGGAGCGCTCGACGGCCAAGGTCGACTACCTGGGCGCCGCCCTCCTCACCGTGGGCATCACCGCGATCGTGCTGGTCACCACCTGGGGCGGTACGGAGTACGCCTGGGGCTCGGCCGTGATCATGGAGCTCATCGCGCTCGGGGTGGCCTCCCTCGTCGGGTTCGTCTTCGTCGAGACCAAGGCCGCCGAACCGATCATGCCGCTGCACATCTTCCGCAGCCTCAACTTCACCCTCATGTCGGTGGTCGGCTTCATGGCCGGCTTCGTGATGTTCGGAGCGGTCCTCTTCCTCCCGCTGTACCAGCAGTCGGTCCAGGGCGCGTCCGCGACGAACTCCGGGCTGCTGCTCCTGCCGATGCTGCTCTCGATGATGGTCGTCTCGCTCGTCGCGGGCCGCGTCACCACGAGCACCGGAAAGTACAAGATCTTCCCGATCCTGGGCAGCGTCCTGATGGTCGCGGGCCTGTTCCTCCTCGCCTCCATGGACACCGGCACCACCCGCTTCACCTCCGGTGTCTACATGGCGGTGCTCGGGGCCGGCATGGGCTTCCTGATGCAGATCACCATGCTCGTCGCGCAGAACAGCGTCGAGCTCAAGGACATGGGTGTCGCCTCGTCCGCGACCACCCTCTTCCGCACCCTCGGCAGCTCCTTCGGAGTCGCGATCATGGGCGCACTGTTCACCGGACGGGTGCAGGACGAGATGACGGCGCGCGGTGGCGGCGGCGTCACGCAGGGCTCCGCACAGCTGGACGCGACGAGCCTGGCGAAGCTGCCCGCCGCCGTGCGGGAGGCGTACGAGTACGCCGTGGCCTCCGGGACCCACCTCGCCTTCCTGGTGGGCGGTTCGGTCGCGGTGGTGGCCCTGCTGGCGGCCCTGTTCGTCAAGGAGGTCCCGCTGCGCGGCATGGCGCAGCCCGAGGCGTCCTCGGACGGCGACGGAACGGCACCGGGACGGCCGGCGGCGGCGATGGAGTCGCAGTCCGTCTGACCGGGCGGGGGCGCCGCAGGCCCCGGAAACGGCGGAACGGGACCCGGGGACGCGATGTCCCCGGGTCCCGCGGCGTCCCGGCGGCCGGCCCTCAGCCCGTGCCCGGCTCCCGCAGCACGGGGAAGCTCCCGGTGTTCGTCGGCGCGTGCTCGGGCAGCCACAGCACGGCGACCGCTCCCCCGGTGCCGTCGGTGCTCCCGGTGGGTCCCGCGTTGCGGAACGTGAGCCTGGCCCCCAGGACCCGCGCCTGCCCGGCCGCGATGGTGAGCCCCAGGCCGTGGCCGCGCCCGGCCCGGTCGCTGCTGCCGGTACGGAACCGGCTCGGCCCCTCGCGCAGCAGTGCCTCGGGGAACCCCGGCCCGTGGTCGCGGACCCGCACCACCCGGCCCTCGACGGTGACCTCGACCGGGCCGGCCCCGTGCTCGGCCGCGTTGCCGAGCAGATTGCCCAGGACCCGTTCCAGCCGCCGGGGATCCGATGACACCCAGGACTCGTGCACCACCCGCACCGTGACCTCCGGGTCCAGCAGCCGGATCCGGCGGCTGACGAATTCGCCGAGCTGAAGCTCCTGGAGTTCGGCCCGCTCCGAGGCGCTGTCCAGCCGCGCCACCTCCAGGACGTCCTCGACCAGGGTCCGCATCGCCTGGGCCCGGTCCCGGACGAGCTCCGTGGGCCGCCCCGGGGGCAGCAGCTCCGCGGCGGTGAGCAGCCCGGTCACCGGGGTGCGCAGCTCATGGGCGATGTCGGCGGTGACCCGGCGCTCCGCCTCGATCCGCTCGTTCAGCGCGTCGGTGAGCGCGTCCACGGCACGGGCCAGCTCGTCGGTCTCGTCCCGTACGACCCCGCCCACGGCCTCCCGTACCCGTACCTCCGTATTGCCCTGGGCGACCTTGCCCGCCGCCGCGGCCGCCTTGCGCAGCCGCCGGGACAGCTGGCCGCCGATCAGGACGCCCAGCGCGCAGCCGCCGAAGACGACCGAGACCGAGCCGATGACCAGGGCCCGGTCGAGGTCGCCCATGATCATGGCGCTGCGGTCCGCGAAGCGGGTGTGCAGGGACAGGATGTCGCCGTTGCCCAGCGGCACGGCCGCCCAGACGTCGGGGACCCCGTCCTCGTACTCGTCGACGTGCGTGGCGCGCCGGTTGTCCCTGATCTGCCCGCGCAGACTGGCCGGAAGCGCCGGGTCGTTGATCTTGGCGCCGAACTTCGGCGACTGCTTCGGTGTTCCCGCCTCGTACAGCCGCTGCGCGAACAGCAGCCGCTCCAGCTGGACCTCGCGCGCGTTCTCCAGCATCGAGACGCGGGCCGCGTTGTGCACGACGAGGCTCAGCGCCAGCGCGATGAGCGCGCCGACGGCGGCGATCGCGATGCTGATCTTCCAGCGGACCCCGGTCCGCAGCGCCAGCCGCCTCATGGGCGCAGCTTGTAGCCGAAGCCGCGGACCGTCTCGATCCGGTCCTGCCCGATCTTGGTGCGCAGCCGCTGCACATGGACGTCGACGACGCGGGTGTCCCCGCCCCAGCCGTAGTCCCAGACCCGCTCCAGGAGCCTGTCCCGGGAGAGCACGGTGCCCGGCGCCGAGGAGAACTCCAGCAGCAGCCGCATCTCCGTCGGTGTCAGGTTCACGTGTGCGCCCCCCCGGCGTACCTCCATGCCCTCGGTGTCGATCTCCACGTCGCCGAAGACCAGCACCCCGCCGGCCCCGTCCTGTGCCCCGCCGGCCCCAGCGGGTGTACCGGCCGCTCCGGCGGCGTGGCCGAAGCGCCGCAGCACGGCGCGGATGCGGGCGACGAGCACGGCCCCGTCGAACGGTTTGGTGACGTAGTCGTCGGCCCCCGCCTCCAGGCCGAGCACCACGTCGATCGCGTCCGCGCGGGCCGACAGCATGATCACGGGCACGGTCGACTCGTCGCGGATGCGGCGGCACAGGCTGACCCCGTCCAGGCCCGGCACCATGACGTCCAGCAGGGCGATGTCGGGGCGGTCCGCGCGGAAGGCCTCCAGGCCCTGCAAGCCGTCGGGCACCGCGGTGACGGAGAAGCCCACCCGCTCCAGTGCGAGCTGGGTGGCCTCACGGATGACGTCGTCGTCCTCGACGAAGAGGACCTGGGTCTCGGCCATGCGCGCGGCTCTCAGTTCGTCGTCGTCCGGGGCGTGGGGAGGTCGCCCTCACCGCTGCCGACGGCCCGGTTGAAATCGTTGTGCACCCGGTCGGTCTCGGCGAAGCGGGCGGCGGCCCAGCGGTAGGTGACGACGTCCTCGCCGGAGGGGTAGGCCAGCGAGTCCTTCGACCCGTACACCTGGGTCGTCACCACCAGGTCGCCCCGGTCGATCGTGCCGTAGACCGCGGGCACCTCGGCGGCGAAGACGTTGCCGTACGAGCCGTCGGTCTGCCGCTGGTACACGTAGGTGCCGACGCCCACCGAATCGCCGCAGGTCATCACGTTGACCACGACATCGGGCGCGGTACCGCCGGTGAGCGTGCCGTACGAGGTGTCGACCGGGTACTCGTCACCGGCACAGGGCTTCAGGTCGGCCTTGAGCTGACGGCTCACCTTGGGGTCGCCCTTGACGAGCGTCACGGCGTTCACCCGCGGGGAGGGGTTGGCCGTCCCCGCCGGAACCACGTCCGACGGTGTGGAGCGGGCGGCCTTCCGGGCGCTCGCCGGGCCCTCGTCACGGGTGCCCGTGCCCCCGGCGGAACATCCGGCGCACAACAGCCCGAAGGCGGCGAGCCCGGCCACCGCCGAACTCCCCGCCACCAGGCCGGCCCCGAGCCTTCCCCGGCCGGCCGCCGTGCCTCCTGTGCTGCCCGTCAGGCCGCGCACCGCTCTTGCCCCCGCTCGTCATGACGCCGCCTCCGCTGCGTGGGAATCCCCGCCGGCGCCTCCTCGGCCTCGCGGCCGAGGGCCGCGCGGTCCTCCAGCTCCTGGCGCAGGCGTGCCAGCGCGCGGTGCAGCGTGCTCTTGACCGTACCGGCGGACATACCGAGCGCCGCGGCCGTCTCCTCCGTGCTCATCTGCTCCCAGTGTCGCAGCACGACGACGCTGCGCTGCTTCGGAGCGAGCACCCCGAGGACGTCCATGAGCAGAGCGCGGTCGGCGCGCTGCTCGGCGCCGTCGTCGACGCTGGCGTCGGGGAGCTGCTCGGTGGGCACCTCGTCGAGCTTGCGGGCCCGCCACCACTCCGTACGCGTGTTGATCATGACGCGGCGCAGATACGCGTCGGCCAGGGACTTGTCCGCGATGCCGTCCCAGCGGCCGAAGGTGCGGACCAGGGCGGTCTGCAGCAGGTCCTGCGCGTCCACCGGATCAGGGACGAGCCGGCGTGCGCTGCGCAGCAGCGCGTCCTGCCGGGTCCGTACGTACTCCTCGAATCCGAGCACCTCGCCCTGCGCCATTACAACCGCCTCCGTCCCCGTCGATCCCCGTGTACCGCCCGTCGGACGGCTGGTCCCGTTGCCGACGTCCGGTGACGTTACGGAGGCGTTGTCACGAGGGTGTGCGGAGCACCCGTAGGCGGACGCACGGCTGCCCATCGGTTGTGTAACAGCCGATGGGCAGCCGTGCGTCCGGGGCCGCGGGTCAGGTCAGGGGCAGCCGGTACCTGCCGTTCGCCAGCGGCTCGACGAGACCGTCCGCGACCAGGCCGTCCAGGGCGCGGGCCCGTTGCACGGGCTCCTCCCACACCGCGTCCAGCGCGGACTGCGGCACCGGGGTGACCGCGTCCCGCAGCACCGCGAGCAGCCGCCCGCGCACCTGCCGGTCCGTGCCGGCGTAGGTCTGGCCGCGGCGCGGCGGGCCCTGGTGGGCGGGCTTCCCGGCCAGCCGCCAGGCGCACTGCCCGGAGATCGGGCAGCGCGTGCAGTCCTCGTTCTTCGCGGTGCACACGAGGGCGCCGAGCTCCATCGTGGCCGCCGCCCAGCTCGCGGCGCGCTCGTCCTCCTCGGGGAGCAGGGCGCGGGCGAGCTTGCGTTCGGCGGCGGTGGTCGCGTTCGGCGGGTACTGGATGCCGGTGGCGGCCCGCGCGAACACCCTGCGGACGTTGGTGTCCAGCACGGCATGGCGCTGCCCGTACGCGAACGAGGCCACGGCCGCGGCCGTGTACTCCCCGATGCCGGGCAGTGCGAGCAGCTGGCCGTGCTCGCTCGGCACGTCCCCGCCGTGGCGTTCCGTTATCGCCTGCGCCGCCCCGTGGAGCCGCAGAGCCCGCCGGGGGTAACCGAGCCGGCCCCAGGCGCGGACGGCTTCGCCCGGTGCGTCGGCGGCCAGGTCGGCGGGGCGGGGCCAGCGGGCCATCCACTGTTCGTAGACCGGGAGGACCCTGCTCACCGGGGTCTGCTGCAGCATGAACTCGCTCACCATCACACCCCAGGCGCCCGCTTCGGGGCGGCGCCATGGCAGATCGCGGGCGTGCTGCTCGAACCACCCGATGACGGGGGCGTGGAGGGAGGCGGGGGGCGTCTGTGTCGCAGTCGTGGCAGTCATCGCCCCACGATCCTGGCACGGAAGACCGGACGGCGGGGACGGCTGCGGGGGTGTCGGGCCCGGCCGGGGGCTCTGAGGGTGGTAATGCCACCCGTTCTGTCTCTTCGTCCGGGGCGGACCATCTCCGGACCGGTGCAAAGCGGCGTGAACCGCCCGCGAACGGCACCGCCGGGATGATGATCCGGAAACTTGTCGGCCGGAGCAGCGGTTGGGGGGCCGGAGTTGGCCGTGATCTCTCGTACAGTTCGGTCCGTGGGTTCTATGCGCAATCCGGTCGGGCCGCTTCCCTCCAGCATCTACTGGCGTCGGAGAGCAGTAGCGGTGCTGGTGATCGCGCTGCTCGCGGGGCTGGCCGCGTGGGCCGTCACCTCGCGCGGCGGCGGTGGCGGCGGGCAGGACGACGGGAAGCCCGGAGGCTCCGGCCCCGCTCCGTCCATCACCCCCGGCCCCTCCGGTTCCGGCCCCGTCGTCGGCCGGCCTCCCGGGGGACGCGACGAGTCCGAGGACCCCGGCACGGACGGGGGCTCCGGAGAGGGCGGCGGGGACACCGGTACGGGCGGCTCCGAGGGTTCGGGCGCCGCGGGTACGGGCGGCTCCGCGTCGCCGGACGCGAGCGCGGGCACCGGGGGCGGCGGTACGGCGGGCCAGCAGGTGCCGGCCGGTTCGCCGCTGCCCGTCTGCACACCCGCCGTCCTCCAGCTGAGCCTGAGGACGGCCCTCAGCTACGGGCCCGACGACGAGCCGGAGTTCCGGCTGAGCGCCAGGAACACCTCGGCGGCCGACTGCAAGGCCGACTTCGGCCCGAAGAGCGCCGTGTTCACCATCACCGAGGCGGGCGAGGACGACGCGCAGGTGTGGTCCTCCAAGGACTGCCCGACGAACGGATCCCTCTTCCTGAGGGTCCCGGCGGGGGCGACGGTCGTCCACACCGTGGAGTGGGACCGCAAGGGCAGCGCGCCCGCGTGCGCCACCCCGCCCGTCCGCACCGCCGCCCCGGGGACCTACCTGCTGGAGGCCAGGGTCGCGGGCGAGAACGTCCAGCGGGCCTCGTTCGTCCTCGCCAAGGACTGACGGCCCGGCGGCGCCCCCGTCACACGCCCTCGGTCAGGGCGCGGATGGTGGGGGTGCGGTAGAGGTCGCGCAGGGGCAGGGACGGCAGGCCGCGGTCGCGCAGGGCGGCGCTGACGCGGACCGCGAAGAGGGAGTTGCCGCCCAGTTCGAAGAAGTCGTCGTCGAGGCCCACGGGGGTGCCGAGGACGCTCGCCCAGATGTCCAGGAGCGCCTCGGACAGTCCCGTGTCCGCGCCCGGCCCGGCCGGGCGGGCCGGAGGGGCGGCGGGCCGGGCCGGGGCGGGGAGACGGGCGGTGTCCAGCTTGCCGTTGGTCGTCAGGGGGAGCGCGTCCACGGCGGTGACGGTGGTGGGGACCATGTGGCCGGGCAGGACTTCCGCGGTGCGTTTGCGGATGCCGGAGGTGTCGGCGCCGCTCCCGCCCCCGGACAGGACGACGTAGGCGTCCAGACGGGCGGCGGCGGGGTCGTCGGGATCGTCCCGGCGTACGACGACGGCGGCGGCACGGACGTCGGGGTCCTCCAGCAGCACCGAGCGGATCTCGTCGAGCTCGATGCGGAACCCGCGGATCTTGACCTGGCTGTCGATCCGCCCGAGGTGTTCCAGCCTGCCGTCGGGCAGCAGCCGCCCGAGGTCCCCGCTGCGGTACATCCGCCCGCCGGTGACCGGGTCGGTCACGAAGCGCTGCGCGGTCAGTTCGGGCCGGTCGAGGTAGCCGGCGGCGACCCCGGCGCCGCCCACGCAGATCTCGCCGGTCACCCCCGGGGGGACCGGCCGCCCGCCCGCGTCCATGACGTACAGGTGCCAGCCGGGGAGGGCGGGGCCCACGGAACGCGACCCGGCCAGGGCGAGTCCACGGGTGAGGGTCTGGGCGGTGACGTGCACCGTCGTCTCCGTGATGCCGAACATGTTCACCATGCGGCAGGTGTCCTGCGGGTGCCGGTCGAACCACGGCAGCAGCATCCGGCTGTCGAGCGGCTCGCCGCCGAACACCACGAGCCGGACCGGGAGTCCGGTGTGGTCGGTGCGGAGCAGCTGGGAGAAGGCGGACGGGGTCTGGCTGAGGACCGTGACCCGTTCGGCGGCCAGCAGGTCACGGAACCGGTCGGGATCGCGGGAGACGAAGTACGGCACGACCACGAGCCGCCCGCCCGTCAGCAGGCAGCCCCAGATCTCCCACACGGAGAAGTCGAAGGCCCCGGAGTGGAACAGCGTCCACACGTCACCGGTGCCGAGCCGGTACTCGTCACGGGTGGCCCCGACGAGCGCGACGACGTTGCGGTGCGGCACGACGACGCCCTTGGGGCGCCCGGTGGAGCCCGAGGTGTAGATGACGTACGCCGGATCGTCCGGGCCCGGGTCCGGCCCCGCGCCGGCGGCCGGAGCGTCCGGCTCCGCGGCGGCCGCGAGCAGGGCGCCGGGGGTCAGCACGACGGTGTCCTCGCCGCGCGGGAACTCGGGGAGTTCGCTGACCACCACGCGCAGACCGGCGTCGGACGCCGTGTAGGCCAGGCGGTCGGCGGGGTAGGCCGGGTCGGAGGGCACGTACGCGGCACCCGCCTTGAGCACGCCGAGCATGGTGACGACCAGGTCGACGGTCCGCTCCAGGCAGATGCCGACCCGGTCGCCGGGCCGGACGCCGTGGGCGCGCAGGCCCGCGGCGAGCAGCGTGCCCCGGTCGTCCAGTTCGCGGTAGGTGAGGCTGACGCCGTCCCCGCACACCGCGACGGCGTCGGGGGCCGCGGACGCGGACCGCCGGAACGCTCCGAGCAGTGAGATCTCCTCGGGGACGAGCGTGGCGCGCGGGCGGCCGAGCCGTGCGACCCGGTCCTGTTCGGCGGCGTCCAGCAGTTCCGCGTCGGCGACCGTGGTCCGCGGGGCGTGCTCCGAGAGCGCGTACACATGGGCCAGGTGCCGGGCGAACCCCTCGACGGCCCCGGCGGAGAAGTGGCTGCGCCGGTAGGCGAACCACAGGCGCGAGCCCCCGTCCGGCAGTGGGACGAGCGCGATCGTCAGCGGGAACAGGGGGGCCAGGAAGGGCCGGTAGCCGTCGCCCGGAGACCCGTCCCGGCCGGTGCCGGGGTCGTCGAGCAGTCCGACGGTGGCGGGACGGTCCACGGTGACCGGGGCGGACCCGCACCGGGCGGTGAGGTCCGCGAGGGTGGCGGCCGGGTCCACGGTGATCTCCCGCGTGCCGGTACGGGCGCCCGCGACGGTCACGGCGCCCGTCGAGCCGTGTCCGTCGTACCGGCTCAGGGTGAGGGCGAGCGCGGCCGTCAGACGTTCCTGTCCGGCCGGGCCCGGGGGCAGGTCCAGGTGGTGCGTACCGTGCCGGAGGGAGCCGGGCTCGCCCTGGCCCCAGTCCGGCGCGGGCCCCTCGGACGGCCGAAGGGCGGGGCCCGCGGCGGGTGGCGGGCAGGCCTCGGCGGGGCGCGTCCCGGTCAGGACCGCCGTCAGCCTCCGCAGTCCGTGGACGTCGAGCCGTCCCCGGTCCGCGACGGCCACCAGGTCCGCCTCGCCGTCGGCGTACCGGAGCAGGACGCACCGCACGCCGGACGCGGGCCGCGTCAGCTCGGCCTCCCGGCGGCGGACGGCGAGCGGGTCCTCCGCCCCGGCGGGTACGTCGTCCACCCACAGCCGCCAGGGACCTGCGGCGGACAACCGGTCGGCGAGAGTCCGCTCCGGGACCGGAGGCCCGGTCAGCCGGACGCGGACCGCATGGCACTGTGCACCCAGCACGGGTGTCCTCCCCTGTCTGTTCGGCCGGTCGTCCGGCCGGCTGTTCGACGGGCCTCCCGCGGGCCCCGGGCGGCTTCCGGCGGGATGCCCGGGCCCCCGGCGGGCTTCCGGCGGGTTCTCAACGGGTGGTGAACCCGCCGTCGACGGTCAGTACCGATCCCGTCACCTGCCGGGAGTCGTCCGAGACCAGGTAGACCACGGCGGCGGCCACGTCCTCCGGCTCGACCAGCGCGTTCATCGGCTGCGCCTCGACGAAGGTCCGTTCGTGCTCGCTGACCGGCACGTCGAGCGCCCGCGCGATCTCGGCCAGCATCCGGCCCTCCACCACCGGGTCGTCGCGCACCGACCCCGGGCAGACGGCGTTGACGCGCACCTTCGTGGGGGCGTAGTCGAGGGCGGCGGCCTTCGTCAGTCCGATCAGGCCGTGCTTGGCCGCCACGTACCCGGCGAAGTGCCGGTACCCGACCAGGCCCGCCGTGGAGCTGATGTTGACGATGCTGCCCGAACGGCGGGCGCTCATCGCCCTGCCGACCGTACGGATCACCCGCCAGGCGCCCGAGAGGTCCACGTCGATCATCAGCGACCACTCGTCCTCGCCGATCTCGTGCGCGGGCCTGCCCGAAGGGGCCGCGATCCCGGCGTTGTTGACCACGGCGTCGATCCGGCCGAAACGGTCCTCGGCCAGGGCCATCGCCGCCTCCACCGACCCCAGGTCGCGCACGTCGCACTCCGCCGTGGCCACCGCGGAGCCCTCCTCGCGGCAGAGGGCCGCCGTGTGCGCCAGCTGGCCCGCCGTACCCAGCGGATACGGCACACCGGGCAGGTCCCGGCAGAGGTCGAGCAGCATCAGGTCGGCGCCCTCGGCCGCGCACGCCACCGAGGTGGCGCGGCCCAGGCCGCGGGCCGCCCCGGTGACGACGACGGTCTTCCCCTTCAGGCGCACGGCTCGCCCGTCCCTGCGCCGAGCTCGCCGGAGATGATCTCCAGCAGCCCCCGGGGCGACTCGGTGAGGTACATGTGGCCGCCCGCCGGTTCCACGAAACGGAAGCCCGCGCCGGCGGCCTTCGACCAGGCGGCCGCCTCGTCCCGGCTGACCAGCTCGTCGTCGGCGGCGCGCAGCGAGGTGAGGGGGACGGACAGCGGCAGATCCGTGCCCGGTACGTAGTTCTCGTGCATCTCGACGTCCGCCCGCAGGGTCGGCAGGATCATCTCCCGCATCTCGGGGTCTTCCAGGGCCTCGTGGGTGTAGCCCGCGAACTCGTTGACGCGGGCGAGGAAGGCGTCGTCCGGCAGACCGGTGGCGCGCCGGGAGCGCTGCTCGGCGGGCTGGGGGGATCCGCTGACGAACAGCCGGACCAGCTCGACGCCCGGTTCGGCGGTCAGCCGGTGCGCCAGCTCGTAGGCGAGCACGGCACCCAGACTGTGCCCGAACAGCGCGATCCGGTGCGGCCGTCCGGAGGGGTCCAGGGCCTGGCGGAGATCGGCCAGCAGGCCGTCCGCCGCGGCCCCCGCGTCCGTGTACGGGTCCTCGTCGATCCGCCGTTCCCGGCCCGGGAGCTGGAGCGGCAGGATCGTCAGCCCGTCGTCGGCCAGCCGTTGCCAGGGGCGGAAGAAGGAGGCGCCGGCGCCCGCGAAGGGCAGGCAGACGAGGGTGGTGGGCAGGGACATCTCAGCCCTCCAGGCCGTCGGCGGCCAGCCGGGCCGTGTACCGCACCGGCAGCGACTTCAGGCCGCGGCTGGTGGAGTTGTCGAAGACCCAGTCGAGCTGGTCGTGCGGGACCGCCAGCTCCAGGCCGCGCAGCCTGCGCAGCAGGGTCGGGAAGGCCACCAGCCCCTCGACGCGGGAGAGCGGGGCGCCCACGCAGAAGTGCGCTCCCTGGCCGAAGGCCAGGTGACGGTTGGAGGTGCGGGTGATGTCGAGCCGGTCGGGGTCCTCGAACGCCTCCGGGTCCCGGTTGGCGGAGTCCATCAGGATGTGGACGAAGCCCTCCTTGGGTATCGGGCAGCCCGCCAGCTCCATGTCCTCGGTGGCCACCCGCAGCGTGCCGCGGTAGACCGGCGGCTCGAAGCGCAGGAACTCCTCGACGGCCGTCTCGGCCAGCTCCGGCTTCGCGCGCAGCAGTTCGAGCTGGTCCGGGTGGCTGAACAGGGCCTGCATCCCGTTGCCGATCAGGTTGGCCGTGGTCTTGTGGCCGGCGATGATCAGCAGGACGAGGGTCGAGACGAGCTCGTCGTTGGTGAAGACGTCCTCGTCGGCGGCGCGCAGCAGGATGCTGACCAGGTCCTCGCCGAGGCCGGAACTCCGGCGCTGGTCCAGCAGGTCGACGAGGTAGCGCTCGATGCCGTCGCTCGCCAGCTTCAGCTGCCGGTTCGACTCGTCGTCCGCGAACGGGGCGCCGCTGAGCCAGTAGCCCCAGGCGTGCAGCTCGGGGCGGTCCTCGATCGGTACGCCGAGGAACTCGCAGATGACCCGCATCGGCAGGGTGAACGCGAACTCCATCAGGTCGATCTCGCCCGACTCGGGGAAGTCGTCGATGATCTCGTCGGTGATCTCCTGGATGCGGGGCTGCAACAGCGCCATCCGGCGCGGTACGAAGGCCCTGCTCACCAGCCTGCGCAGCCGGGTGTGCTCCGGCGCGTCCGCGGTGATCATGTTGCGGATGAGGACCGGGCTGCTGTCCTCGAGGAGGTCGCGGAACCAGGCCGGGGAGTTCTCGACCTGCTTGGAGAGGCGGGGGTCGCTGAAGCCCTTGAGCGCGGTCTCGTAGTCGGCGACCACGTACGCGTCGCCCCCGGGCGGGTAGTTGATGGCGCGCACGGGGCAGCCGGCCGCGCGCAGGCGCTTGTTGGCCGCGTGGGTGTCGCCGGGCTCGGGTGCCGTGAAGAACTCCGGCGGCAGCTGGTCGGTGTCGGCCATCACGTCTCCTTGGGAGTGGGGTGTGCGTCGGGGGCGGCCTCGGCGCCGGCCTCGGCGTAGTGCTCGGGCGGGGCAAGCTTGCGGATGACGGGGCTGAGCGTGGGCAGGGCCGCGAGGGCCGAGACGATCGCCATGGTGGTGAACACCCAGGTGGCACCGGCCAGGTCGAAGATGGTGCCGACCGCGAACACACCGACCGGTGCCGCGATCATCGACATGAACATCACGGCGCCCAGCACGCGGCCCTGCACCTTGTCGGGGGCCATGGCCGCCAGGTAGGCGAGGAACAGCGCGCTGGTGACCGGACCGCGCAGGAACACGCAGGCCACGATGATGCCGAGCGGGATCAGCCCGGAGACGTTCGCCAGCAGGACGGCGGCCACCGGTCCGATCCAGGCGGCGGTGAGGAACAGCACCGGCGGGCGTACGCGCTTGATGATCGGGCCCGCCAGCAGCGACCCGGCCAGCCCGCCGACCCCCGCGATGGACAGCAGCATGCCGGTGAAGGCCGGGGAGGCGCCCCGGCTCTCGGCGGTGGCGATCAGCGCGAGGAAGACCCCGGTGTGGGTGAACGCCATGTTGGAGCCCATGATCCAGATGATCAGGAGGCGCAGGACGGGCTGCCGGGCCAGGAACTTGAAGCCCTCGACGGCGTTGCGCTTCTCCCCCGGAGCCGCGTTCTCCACCTTGAGGGGCTTGCGGATGAACAGCAGCAGCAGCGTGGAGAACAGGAAGGCCACGGCCGAGCTCAGGAACGGGAACGCCCGGCCGACCGCGAAGAGGGAGCCGCCCAGGGGCGGGCCCCCCATGGTCGCCGCGAAGTACCTGACCTGGTTCTGCGCGGTGGCCTGGGTGAGCTGCGACGGGGGCACCAGCTGCTTGATCACCGCGAGGCCCGTCGGGTTCGAGATGCCCAGGCAGACCGCCGAACCGATGGCGATGCCGAAGATGATGAACGGGTTGACGTCCCCGGTCCAGATCAGCAGGGCGAACAGCCCGAGCAGGACGACGCGGACCAGGTTGCAGACGATGAGCATCATCCGCCGGTCGACCCGGTCCGCCAGGGTGCCGCCCGGGATCGACATCACGCTCGCGGTGAGCAGCTGCGCCGACCCCACCGCGCCGGCGTAGAAGGCGGAGCCGGTGGTGGTGAGGATCAGCAGCGGATAGGCGACCTCCGCGGCCTCCTTGGCCAGGGCGGCGAAGGCCTCCGAGGTCCACAGCGCCTGGAAGTCGCCGTTGCGCAGCAGCGGGGTCTCCGCGGGGGCCGCGCCCGGTGCCCCGTCCGGGCCCGCCGTGGTCACGGCGCCGGGATCGGGGGTGTCGATCCCGCCGGAAGGTGTGTCGGACTTGGTCATATCTCTCCCTGCTCGGCCGATGCTTCGGCCGGAAGCGCGTGCGCCAGCTTCAGCGCCAGTTCCTCCGCGTGCGGGCCGGTGAGCATCGACCAGTGGTCGCCGCCGACCGGCTCGACCCGGATCCCGTCCCCGTAGAGCCCCGACAGCCGGCCGCGCAGCCGGTCCGCCTCCGCCGGTCCGCTCGACGCCTTGAAGAGCACCGCCGGGCACGCGACGGGACGCGGCCGGTAGCGCAGCAGCGCCGCCTGGTTCGCGGTGAACCGCTTGCGCAGCGCGGCACCGTGCCGCAGGCGCCGGGCGACCGGCCCGACCCCGAGCAGCGCCTCGGCCTGGGCCCGCAGGCCGGCGAGCAGGAACTCGGGTGCGAGGGCCACCGGTTGCCCGCCGGTGTCCGGGACGAAGCCGTCCAGGCAGACGAGCAGGTCCACGCGCCTGCCGAGCCGGGTGAGCCGGTACGCCATCTCATGCGCGACGACCGCGCCGAAGGACCAGCCGCCGATCGTGTACGGGCCCTCGGGCTGGGCGCGGAGCAGCGCGGTGACGTGGGCCGCCGCGATGGCGGGGACGGTGCGGGTGCGCGGGCCCCCGGGGTCCTCCAGGCCGAGGACCGGCCGGTCCCCGGCGAGGGGTGCCAGCAGGGCGGCCAGGCTCCGGTAGGGGAGCGCGGTGCCGGTGGCGTCCGCGACGAGGAACAGCGGCCGTCCGGTCCCGCCCTCGGCGAGGGTGGCGACACCCTCGACCGGGAGCGGGTCCACCGGTCCCGCGGCGGTCCGCGCGGGAAGCTGCCGCTCGACGGTCGCGACCAGCCCGCCGAACGTCGGGGCCCGGGAGAAGTCGGTGACGGACAGCACGCAGCCGGTGAGTTCCCTGACCCGTGCCGTCAGCGTGACGGCCATGAGCGACTCGCCGCCCAGGGCGAAGAAGCTGTCGGCGTCCAGCGCCGCCGGGACGCCCAGGGTGCGGCACCACAGCTCCGCCAGCACGTCCCGCGTGCCGGCCGGCGGGCCCGGCCGGGGCGCCGGGGCGGACGCCACGGCGCGGCGTACCGCCGGTACGGACGGCTCCGCGGCCTGTTCCGGGTCCTCGCCGAGGAACTGGTACCCGGGCAGCGAGCAGCGCGCCGGCCGTTCCCCGCCGGCGCCGGGCGCCGTGCCGAGCACGTCCTCCAGCGCACGGTCCGCGCCCAGTTCCCACAGGGTGCCGAGCGCGCGCAGCAGCCCGGCCTCGGCCGGGTCCTCGCGCCGCGAGGTCAGCGGCACCGCGGTGCGGGAGCTGTCCCAGGCCGGGTTGCGGCGCAGGCCGCCGATCAT
Organism: Streptomyces sp. NPDC058008; assembly: GCF_042886395.1. Classification (NCBI taxonomy): domain Bacteria; kingdom Bacillati; phylum Actinomycetota; class Actinomycetes; order Kitasatosporales; family Streptomycetaceae; genus Streptomyces; species Streptomyces sp. NPDC058008. Next base: position 178,424 of record NZ_JBHVQX010000013.1, read on the forward strand.
CGAGCTGCCGGGCCCCAGTTCGACGTACGTCGTGCACCCCGAGCCGAGCAGGGTGGTCATCGCCCTGCCGAGGAGGACGGGGCTGCGCAGCTGCGCGGCCCAGTAGCCGGGGCCGGCCAGCTCCTGGGGGTCGGCCCAGTCGCCGGTGGTGCCGGAGACGAGGGGCTGCCGAGGCGGGCGGGCGGGCATCGACGAAATGGCGGCCCGCACCTCCTCGGCAGCCCGGTCCATGGCCTTCGAGTGGAAGGCCCGCCGGGTGTGGATCGGGGTGGTTCCGAGGCCCGCCAGACGGGGGCCCGCGAGCAGTTCCGTCATGGCCGTCTCGGGTCCGGACAGGACGACGGAGCCGGTGGCCTCGATGGCGATGACGACCTCGCCGTCCTCGGGCAGCCGGGCGGCGACCTCCTCGGCGGAGGCGCTGACGCTCACCATGCGGCCCGGTTCGGTGTCCCACATCGCGCGGGCGCGCCGGTACACCAGGTCCGCTGCGTCCTCCGGGGCCCAGACCCCCGCGAGGGCGGCGGCCACGTACTCGCCGACGCTGTTGCCCAGCATCGCGGCGGGGCGTACGCACCAGGTCTCCAGCTGCCGCCCGAAGGCGTACCCGAGGGCGAACAGGCCCAGTTGCTGGTGGACGGTGCCGGCGAACCAGTCCTGATCCGCCGCCTCGGTGACGACGGGGGCCAGGTCGATGCCGTGCGCGTCGCGCACGGTCTTGCGTATCTCCTCGAACGCCGCCCGGAAGCCGGGCAGCAGCCGGTACGCGGCGGCGCCCGCGCCGTGCCGCAGGGTGCCCTGCCCGGGGAAGAGGAAGGCGACCTTGCCCAGCTTCCGGCGCGGTGCGCCCGCTGCCGTCCCTCTCAGGAGCCGTGCCGCCGCCGCGGAGTCCTCCGCCACCAGTGCCGTGCGGTGCCGGTGCACACGCCGCTCGGCCAGGGTGCGGGACACCTCGGCGAGCGCCGGGACCGGTGCGTCCGGGGTGGCCGGATCCAGCCGGTCGGCCAGGGCCCCGGCGAGCCGTTCCAGGGCGTCCGGGGAGGCCGCCGACAGGGTGAGCGGCAGCGGGCCGGGCCGTCCCGTCCGCGGTGCGCGGCTGGGCGCGGCCTGAAGCACGACGTGGGCGTTGGTGCCGCCCACCCCGAAGGAGCTGACGGCCGCGAGACGGGTCCCGCGATCGGGCCAGGGCTCGTTGTCCGCGGCGATCCGGAAGGGCGAACCTTCCAGGTCCAGCAGGGGGTTGGGGGCGGTGAAGTGGGCGGTGGGCACGATCTGCCCGCGCTCCAGCATGAGTACGGTCTTGATCAGCCCGGCGACTCCGGCCACCACGCCGGTGTGCCCGATGTTCCCCTTGGCCGCGCCGAGCCGGCACCATCCGGTGGCGTCGGTGGAGTCCCGGAAGACGTCGGTCAGGGCCTCCACCTCGATCGGGTCGCCGAGCCGGGTCGCCGTGCCGTGCGCCTCGACGTAGTCGATGTCCGCCGGGTCGATCCCGGCGATCCGCTGGGCTGCGCGGACCACTTCGCTCTGACCGGTGGCGGACGGCGCGGTGTACGCCATCTTGTCCGAGCCGTCGTTGTTGATCGCGCTGCCCGCGATCACCCCGGCTATCCGGTCGCCGTCCCGCAGCGCGTCCGCGAGTCGCTTGAGCACCACCACGGCGACGCCCTCGGCGGGCACGGTGCCCTCCGCCCGCGCGTCGAACGGCCGGCAGCGCCCGTCGGACGACAGGATGCCGCCCGGCTCGTGGAGGTAGCCCCACTCGCCCCTGGGCATCACGGTGACACCGCCGGCGAGCGCCGCGTCGCACTCGCCCCCGGCCAGGGCGCGCGCGGCGAGGTGCAGCGCGGTCAGCGAGGTCGAACAGGCCGTCTGGACGGTGAGCGCGGGACCGCGCAGGCCCAGCTTGTACGCGACGCGTGTGGCGAGGAAGTCCTTCTCCTGGCCGATGTAGAGGGCGAGTTCGCCCAGCGAGTCGTCGGCCCGGCGGCCGACCCGGTCGGCCCCCGCGTAGACCCCGATCCGGCCCGGGAACCGGGTGGGGTCGATGCCCGCGTCGTCGACGGCCGTGGCCGCGCACTCCAGGAAGACGCGCTGCTGCGGGTCCGTCGCCGCGGCCTCGGCCCTGCTGTACCGGAAGTACGTCCAGTCGAAGCGGCGGGAGCCGCTGATGACGCCCATGGCCGGGACGAAGTTCTCCCGGCCCACGTAGTCCGGGTCGGCCCCCTGGGACAGCAGCCACTCGGGGGTGAACCTGCTGATCCCGTCCACCCCGCCGGTCAGCGCCTCCCAGTACCGGCCCGTGTCGTCGGCGCCCGGCAGGCGGCAGGCCATGCCGACCACGGCGACGGCGTTCTCCGTCGGCACGGTCACACCCCCAGGTCGACGTAGAGGTGGTCGAGGCCGACGTAGGAGAGGTTGGGTCCCCAGACGGCGGCCTCGCCGGTGAGCCGGGCGTCCGGGAAGCGCTTCGCGAAACGGCGCAGCAGGACGGCGGCCTCCAGGCGGGCCAGCGGCGCGCCGACGCAGTAGTGCGGGCCGTGGCCGAAGACGAGGTGCTGCTCCGGCCGGCCGGACCCGGCCGCCGTGTCCGCTCCCGCTCCGGTGACCGGGCAGCCGGCGGGCGGGGCGGCCGGTCCGTCCTCCTCCGCGAGGAGACCGTCCCCGGTGAGGCTGACGAGCACGAGGTCGCCCTCCTTCAGCAGGCTCCCCGCCACCTCCTGGTCGTAGGCGACGACACGGCCCAGGTGCCGCAGCGGGGGCCGTGCCACGAGCACGGTCTCCACGAGCGCCTCCGCGGCGCCCTCCCGCTCCGCGCGGATCGCGTCCCACACGGCCCGGTCGCCGAGCGCGGTCAGGACGACGGAGCCGAGCAGCGACGCCGTCGTCTCCAGGCCGCCGAAGAGGTTCATCGCCCAGGTCGCGGTCGTACGGGCCCGGTCGAGCGGGGTGTCGCGCGGGAAGGCCGCGGGGGCGGAGGCCCGGGACAGGGCCTCCGCCATCTCCTCCATGGCGGTGTGCGCCCGCTCCGCGTGGTCACGCCGGTACATGGCCCCGATGAACAGGGACAGCGCCCGCGACCAGCGGTGCAGGACCGCCGGCTCCTCGTCGACGCCGACGACGTGCGCCATGACCTTGCCGGAGATGCCGTCGGCGACCGTCGGCATCACGTCGTGCGGCCGGGCCGCGGCGAGGTCGTCGAGGCAGGCGTCGACGATCTCCTCGACGCGCGGAGCCAGGGAGCGGACGTACGAGGCCGACATGATCCGCTGCACGGGGCGGCGCAGCGCCGTGTGCTCCGGGGCGTCGGTCTGGACGAACCAGAGGCGCAGGAAGTCGGTGAGCGCGCGGTACTCCTCGCGCGACGCCTCCGACATGTACAGCTGGAAGGAGCGCGCGAAGGTTCCGGAGGCGAAGCCGGGGTGGTTGAGGACCTGCCGGGCCAGCCGCGGGTCGGCGACGACCCAGCACTCCAGCCCCTCGTCCCACTCCGGGGCCCCGGCGCCGTCCGGGAGGGACGGCGCCGGGGCGGGAGTCCGCGTGCGGTTCACTCGGTGCCGGCCTTCTCCACGAGGGCCCGCAGCCCGTCGGGCGTGGGGGAGAGCAGGAAGTCGCGCAGCCGCACGCTCACCCCCAGCTCCCCCTTGAGTCTGCGCATCAGCCGTACCGCGCCCAGGGAGTTGCCGCCGACCATGAAGAAGTCGGTGTCGGGCGCGACGGCGGCGGCCGGGTCGGGACTCTCGATGACCGCGAGGAACAGCTCCGCGATCCGCTCCGTCAGGGAGGGCACGGCCTCCTCCGGTTCCGCGGGCGCGGCGGCCGGGGCCGCCACGGGCCGTCCGGCCCGCGCGGCCGGCACCGCGAGGGCGGCCAGGGCGCGCAGGTCGACCTTGCCGTTGGCCGTCAGCGGCAGCCGGTCCCCGACGGTCCAGAGGCCGGGCACCATGTAGGCCGGGAGCCGCTCCTGGAGCAGGGCGCGCAGGGCGACCGCGTCGGTCTCCGCCCCGGGCGCCAGGACCACCGAGGCCACCAGCCGCTTGTCCGCGCTGTCGGCGCCCGTGACGTGCACGACGGCGTCCCGCACCTCCGGGTGCGCGGTCAGCACGTCGCCGATCGCGCCCAGTTCGACCCGGTAGCCGCGCAGTTTGACCTGGTCGTCGGCCCGGCCGAGGAAGCGCAGCCGCCCGAGGCCGTCCATGCGGACGACGTCGCCCGTGCGGTAGAGGCGTTCGGCCACGTCCGGCGAGAACGTCCCGAACGAGCGCGCCGTCTCCGCCTCGTCGCCGAGGTAGCCGTCGGCCAGTCCCGCGCCGCCCGCGTACAGTTCGCCGACCGCGCCCGCCGGCACCACCCGCCGGCGCTCGTCCAGGACGTACACCCGCGTGCCCGGCACCGGGGTGCCGATGGGCAGCGGACCGTCGATGTCCTCGGGCCGCCGCACGGTGTGGGTGGTGGTGAAGGTGGTGTTCTCCGTCGGCCCGTAGCCGTTGGTGACGGCCAGCCCCGGGTGGCGGGCGAGCGCGCGTGCCGCGTGCTCGTGCGGTACGACGTCGCCGCCGGTGAGCAGCCGGCGCATCCCGGCGAACGAGTCGGGGGCGAACTCCTCGACCAGCCGGAACAGTCCCGCGGTCAGCCAGGCGACGGTGATCCCGCGCTCGCGCAGGAACGCGCCGAGCTCGGTGGGCGAGGCGAGACCCGCCGGGTGGACCTCCAGGGTCGCCCCGGTCAGCAGGGCGCCCCACAGTTCCAGCGTCGAGGCGTCGAACGCCAGCGGCGAGAGGCGCAGCATCCGCTCACCGGGCCCCAGCGTCACGAACCCGGGCTCGCCGGTCAGCCGGATCACGGCGCGGTGCGGGACGGACACGCCCTTGGGCTCACCGGTCGAACCCGAGGTGAAGGCCACGTAGGCGAGCCGTGCGGGGTCCTCGGGCGCGTACGGTACGGCGTCGTCCCCGGACGTGGCGGGCCAGGACGGCTCCCAGGTGGCGACCGGGACGACGCCGAGCGCGGCGGCCCGCGTCGCGGCGGGACCGGACACCGGCCCCGCCAGCGCCGCGGCCGGCGCGGCGCGTTCCACGATCCCGGCCAGGTGGGCGTCGGTCACGCCCTGTTCCACTCCGACGTACGCGGCGCCCGCCCACTGCACCCCCAGCACGGCGACGGCCTCGGCGACCGAGCGGTCCACGGCGACCAGCACCCGGTCGCCCGGTCCGACACCCGCCTCCCGCAGCAGGCGGGCCTGCCCGGCGGCGGCGTCCGCCAGCTGGGCGTAGGTGAGGGAGGACGCCTCGTCGCGCACGGCGACCGCGTCGGGCGTACGCGCCGCCACCTCCCGGAACAGTGCGTCGAGGGAGGTCTCGCGGACGTCCCCGCTCCACGCGTTGATGCCGTCGATCCGGGCGCGGCTGCCCTCGGACACACAGCGGACGTCCTCCAGCCGGGCGGCCGGCTCGGCGGCCAGCTGCTCGACGGCGGAGCGGAAGTCCGCGATGAACGCGAGGGTCTCGTCCTCGCTCCAGACGCCCGTCGCGTACTCCACATGACCGGCGAACGACGGATCGGCGTGCCCGATGAGCATCGTGAGGTCGAACTGCGAACCGCCGCCGTGCCCCTCCTCGACCCGCAGCCGGGCGGACCCGGCACGCAGCCCCTGCGGAACGAGCTGGTCGTGCATGCCGAAGCAGACCTGGACGAGCGGGTGGCAGCCGAGGCTCCGCTCGACGCCCAGACGGGCCACCAGCTCCTCGAAGGGCAGGTCCCCGGCGTCGATGCTGCGCCCCAGGGACGCGTGCACGGAGCGGAGGTATCCGGCGGCGGTCGCGTCGTCGTCGATGTCGACGCGCACGGGGACGAGGTTGCCCGTCACCGCTATCAGGTGTTCCAGCTCCGACGACCCCCGCCCCAGCAGCGGCACGCCGACGAGCAGGCTGCGGCTGCCGGTCAGCCGGCCCAGGGTCAGGCCGAAGGCGCCGAGGAGGAAGGCGTACGGGGTGATGCCGAGCTCCCTGGCCCGGCCGGCCACCGCCGCGGTCGCCCCGGGCCCGAGGTCCAGCGCGCTGCGGCTGCCGCGGGCGTCCTGCACGGCGGGGCGCTGCCGGTCGGCGGGCAGCTCCAGCACCGTGGGCACGCCGTCGAGCTGACGCTTCCACAGCTCGGCCCGGCCGTCCCACACGCCGGAGGCGCGCAGGGCCTCGTGACGGCGGGAGAGCACTCCCACCGGGACGTCCGGACCGAGGTCCGGTTCGGACACGCCGTCGCTCAGCGCGCCGTAGCGGGCGAAGACCTCCGTGAGGAGCAGCCCCACCGCCCGGCCGTCGAGCACCATGTGGTGCGCGGCCAGGACGACGGCCTCGCCGCCCCCGGGCCGGGAGAAGTGCAGGAAGCGGTAGGCGGGGGCGGCCGACAGGTCGAAGGGCCTGCGTCCCCGCGCGGCGCCCTCGCGGCGCACGTACTCCTCGAATCCGTCCGCCGGGCCGTCGTACACGTACGTCGTCAGCTCGGGCACGTGGGCGGCCAGGACCTCGCGCACGACGTCGCTGTCCGTCTCGCGGAAGACGGTGCGCAGCCCCTCGTGCCGGCCGACGGTCTCGGCCAGGGCCTTCGCCAGATAGTCCCGGTCCAGCCCGCCCTCCTCCACGAAGCAGCTGAACACCAGGTTGTAGGGGGAACCGCCGGCCAGGCTCTCGATGAGCCACATCCCGCGCTGCGCCGGGGAGAGGGCGGTGTCGTCCGGGGCGGCACCGGCCGCGGGCTCCGTGCCGGGGTCCGTCACCGGACCGGCCCCGGAGAGCACCGCGGCGAGCGGTCTCGCGCCCAGTAAGTCCTTCACCGCGACGCTCAGGCCGAGCTGTTCCTGGACCAGTGCGGCCAGGCGCATGGCGCGCAGCGAGTCGCCGCCGAGCGAGATGAAGCTCTCCGTGGCGAAGTCCGCCGGGTCGGTCCCCTCACCGAGGACGGACACGGCCAGGTCGGCGCCGGTCATCAGACGGCCTCTTCGGCGGTGCGCCGGTTACGGGCGGCGTCGAGCATGCCGAGCCGGTCGGTGCCGGGCGCGGCCGCCGCGCGCGGTTGCCCGGCGGGGGCCGCGAGCAGGTCCGCCTGGCCGCTGACCGTGGCCGACCGGAAGAGGTCGACGGTACGCAGCATCCGGCCGGAGGCCTGGCTCAGCCGCTCGACGAGCATCACGAGCAGGAGGGAGTCGCCGCCCGACTCGAAGAAGCTGACGTCGTCGTCGATGTCGTCGCTCTGGAGGACCTCCTGCCAGATGGACCGTACGAGGTCGAGCCGGGCGGCCGGGTCGTCGAGGTCGATCGCGTTGACGGACTGTTCGAGCACGGTTTCCTCCGGAGAAGTGGCAAGGTCCGCAGCACTGCGCCGCAGATCCGACAGGAAGGCGGAGACGGTGGAGTGATCGTTGACGTCTGCCGGGTAGTCCAGGGACAGTTCCAGTCGCCGTCCTTCGGCGCCGTCCTCGATGCGGACGAACAGCGCGAGGTCGTACTTGATGTACAGCGGATCGAGCGGACGCAGCCGGCCCGTGACGCCCGGCGCGAGTTCGGGGGCGTGCGGCGCGTCGTCCAGGTTGAGGAGCACCGGTGTCAGGGGCGGCCAGAGGGCGTTGCGGTCGGGGTTGAGCTCGGCGGAGATGGCGTCCAGCGGCACGTCGCTGTCCATGAACGCCTCCATGCTGCCGACGCGGGCGTTGCCCAGCAGCTCACGCCAGGTGGTGTCCGCGTCGAGTGACACGCGTAGCACCACGGTCGTGATGAACATGCCGATGACGTCGGCGGCGTCGGGGTGGTCGCGGCCCGGCCAGGCGAAGGCGATGAGGAAGTCCCGCTGGTCGCTGCGGCGGGCCAGGGTCCCGGCCAGCAGCGCGACGCCCAGCATGAAGGTGGTGCAGCCCTCCTCGGTGGCCACGGCCACGGCCTTGGCGGTCCGCTCCGGGTCGAGGGCGGTGGCGAGGGTGGTGCCGAGCAGTGACGTTTCCTCTTTGGCCTCGGCGGAGCGCTCGAAGGGCAGCCGCACCTCGGTGGGAGCCCCGCGCAGCCGGGCGACCACCTCTTCGACCTGCGCGGCCACGTCCTCCGCGGAAGGGGTGGTGACCACCGAGGCCGGATGGGCGGGGGTGCTCAACCGGGGTTCCTGGCCCGCCAGTCCGGCCCGGTAGATGGTGAAGATCTCCTCCAGCAGCATGGTGCGCGACAGCCCGTCGAACACGATGTGGTGCGAGGTGAGCACCAGGAGGGTGCGGTCGGGGCCGGTCCGGATGACCTCGGCCCGCGCGGGCGGCTCGGCGGCCAGATCGAACGGGGTGGCGCACAGCGCCCGCACCAGCCGGTCCGTCTCGGCGTCGGTCCAGCCCTCGCCGGCCGCGTCCAGGAAACCGGCGTCGGCCGGATCCCCATGGGTGCTGTACTCGACCCGGCGATGCTTCAGATCCAGCCGGAACCGGGCCCGTAACGAGGGATGCCGGCCGAGGGCCCGCCGGACCGCGGAGACCAGCAGAGGATGATCGACGGGGCCGGTGAACTCGACGACCGAGGGGACCAGCTGCGTGGGCCGCAGCAGTTCGTCCCGGTCCAGTACCCACAGGCCCTGCTGCATCGGCGTAGCCGGATACCAGGGATTCTCTTCCAATTGCCGATCGGGCACCACTGAAGAACTCCCCCTGTTAGCCGCCGCCCATGCCCCCACCTTTCCCATTCGGACCCGAACGGGAAAGCAGCCTGTTCTCAGCCGGGGGGACGCTACGTCACCCGAATATGGGGAGTCAAGGGCGATCTTGCCGGGCTCGGCGCAGTCCTGAACGCGCCATTTATAAAATTTCGACAAAGTGACTTGACCGGCATCGCGTGGCTGGAAAGCGATGCCCGTCTTCGCATTCCGCCTGTATGTTGTCCCGCGCCACTCCTCCCACAGGAATGCCGTGGGGTCGGCTCCGAACCGGACGGAAGGACAACAGCCCTTGAAAGTCCACGATGCCGCCATTTCCAGATGCCCCGTTCACCCGGGAGCCACCGACCTCGTCGACCCGCTGCTCTACAGCGACGGTGACGCCCACGCCGTGTGGCAGCGGATGCGGAGCCTCGGCACGCTGACCCGGCAGGAGGTCGACGACAAGCGCGGCTTCTGGAACATCGTCGGGTTCGACGACGCCGAGCGGGTACTGCGCGACACCTCGGTCTTCACCTCCGAGCGTGGCACCATGCTGGACCTCCTGGGCACCGACGACCCGGCCGGCGGGAAGCAACTGGCCGTCACCGACCCGCCCCGGCACACCGAGATGCAGACCCGGCTGAAGAAGGCGCTCGCGGTCAAGGCCGTCGAGCGGCAGAAGGACATGATCCGTCCGCTGATCATCGACCTGATCAGCCCGCTCGGCGACGGCGGCACCTTCGACTTCGCCCAGGCGATGCTGGCCATGCCGATGTCCGTGACCGGCACGATGATGGGCCTGCCCAGCAGCGACTGGCCCTGGCTCAGCCGCCTCACCACGGTGTGCATAGCCGCCGACGACCCGGACTACCAGGACCTGGGCGGCAAGGAGGCCACCCTGGAGGCGGCGCACCGGGAGCTGTTCGCCTACTTCCAGGACCTGGTCAGGTTCCGCCGCGGCAACCTCGGCGACGACCTGCTGAGCGTGCTGATCTCCACCGAGTTCGAGGGCCGCCACATGGACTCCGGGGAGATCGTGGCGAACTGCTACAGCCTGCTCCTCGGCGCCAACGTCACCACCCCGCACTCACCCAACTACGTCATGGCCGAGTTCATCGACAGCGGGGTGCTGGAGGACTGGGCGGCGCACCCGGAGGTCAACTCCACCGCCGTCGAGGAGGCGCTGCGCTGGGCCTCGCCGGTCAACCACTTCCTGCGCTACGCCACGTGCGACACGGAGATCCGCAACACCCCGATCGCCTCGGGTGACGCGGTGGTGGTCTGGCTCGGCGCCGCCAACCGTGACGAGGCCGTCTTCCCCGACGCCACGACCTTCGACATCCGGCGCAAGCCCAACAAGCACATCGCGTTCGGCATCGGCCCGCACTACTGCATCGGCCACAGCGTCGCCCGGATCACCCTGCGCATCCTCTTCGAGGAACTCCTCACCCGGTTCGAGGACTTCCGGCCGGCCGGCAAGCCCGAGCGGCTGGCCTCGAACTTCGTCTCCGGCTACAAGCGCGTCCCCATCACGGCCCGGCCCCGATGACCCCACCGCCCGCCACTCCGTGGCTGCGCCGCTTCCACCCCGCGCACCCCGGCGCGCTGCGGCTCTTCTGCTTCCCGCACGCCGGCGGGAACGCCTCGTACTACTACCCGCTCTCGGCGCTCCTCGCGCCCCGGATCGAGATGCTGGCCGTCCAGTACCCGGGCCGGCAGGAGCGGTTCAACGAGCCCCGCATCGAGAGCCTGACGGAGATGGCCGACGTCATCGCCGGCGAGCTGGACGGCCTGACCGGTGAGCCCTTCGCCCTCTTCGGGCACAGCATGGGCGCCACCGTGGCCTTCGAGGTCGCCTGCCGGCTGCGGGCCCAGGGAGCCGAGGCGACCGCCCTGTTCGTCTCCGGGCGGCGGGCCCCGTCCGTCCCCGCGCCGGGGTCGGTCCACCTCGCCACCGACGAGAAGCTCATCGCCGACATGGAGTACCTGGGCGGCACCAGTACCCAGATGCTGGAGAACCCGGACCTGCTGGACGCTATCCTTCCGGCCGTACGGAGCGACTACGTCGCCACGGAGACGTACCGCTACCAGGGCGCCCCCCGGCTCGACTGTCCGATCACCGCGTTCATCGGGGACGTCGACCCGCGGGTGGACGTCCCCATGGCGGAGGCCTGGGCCGACCACACCACGGACGACTTCAGGCTCCATGTCTTCAGCGGTGGTCACTTCTATCTGGTCCCGCATCTCGAAGCCATAGCGGAAACGATGTCCCTGTCGGTTCCGGACGTTCAAACATTGTCAACGCAGAATTAACAATTCCGTTTTCAGTACGGTTCCCTCCCTCCGAATAGGACCCACCATGAAATACCGCGTCATCGGCAGCGACCCGAGCACCCGCCGCGAGGTCAGTGTGGTGAGTCTCGGTTCGATGCTCTTCGGAACGGTGACCGACGAAGCGACGTCCTTCGCCCTTCTCGACCGTTTCGTCGAGGCGGGCGGCACCTTCATCGACACGTCCAACAACTACTCGTTCTGGGTCAACGGAACCCAGGGCGGAGAAAGCGAGGAGCTGCTCGGCCGTTGGATCCGCAGCCGTGGAATCGGCGACGAGATCACCTTCGCGACCAAGCTCGGCGCCCGCCCGAACGCTCCCACCAGCGGCTTCAGCCTCGACATCGAGGGGCTGTCGGCCAAGGTGATCCGCGAGTCCGCCGAGCGCAGCCGCGAGCGGCTCGGCATCGAGCGGATCCACCTGCTCTACGCGCACGTCATGGACGAGAACACCCCCCTGGAGGAGACCGTCGAGGCCTTCGGCGGGGTCGTCGACGACGGCATCGCCGGACTCCTCGGTGCGAGCAACCACTGGGCCTGGCGCGTGGAGCGGGCCCGTGCCCTGGCCGCGGCGGCCGGGCTGCCCGGCTACGAGGTGCTCCAGCACCACCACAGCTACCTGCGCCAGCGCACCGACACCCCGAGCCTGCGCTCCCCCGACGGGAACCAGGGCCTGGTCAGCGGTGACCTGCTCAGCTATGTGCGGGCCACCCCCTCGCTCACCCAGGTCGCGTACACCCCGCTGCTCTCCGGCGCGTACGTCCGTGACGACAAGCCGCTCGGTCCCGGCTTCGAGCACGCCGGCACCGCGCCCCGCCTCGCGGCCCTCGCCGAGGTGGCCGAGGAGGCCGGGGCGACCGTCAACCAGGTCGTCCTGTCCTGGCTGCTGGGCGGGGACATCCCGATCCTTCCCCTCGTCGGCGCCTCGTCGATCGCACAGCTCGACGAGAGCCTGGCCGCGGTGGAGCTCGAACTGACCCCGGAGCAGCGCAAGAAGCTCGACTCCACGAACTGAGTCCGACGCCCTACCGGGAAGCACCCGAGCCCCGCCGGTCCTGACCGGCGGGGCTCGGGTGTGTGACGAGGCGGCACAGGGCGGGCGGCGGACCGGCCGCGCGGGGGCGGGGCCGTGATCCGGCGGCTCACGGGGCCGGGGCCGCGATCCGGCCGTTCACGCTGACCTACGGCCGTTCGCCCTGCCTCCGGCACGGAGCGCACGGCGCGGGCCGGGCGTACCGCCGCCGGATCTGCCGGCGGGCGGACGGCAGGCCCTCACGGTCCGGCGTAGGCCTGGCCCTCCGGCCGGCTACCGGTGCCTAGACGTACCGCTCCAGGATCGAGGACTCCGCCAGCCGCGAGAGACCCTCGCGCACACTCCGGGCCCTCGCCTCGCCGACCCCGTCCACGGCCTGGAGGTCGTCCACGCTCGCCGCGAGCAGCTTCTGCAGGCCGCCGAAGTGCTCCACCAGCCGCTCGATGATCGCCCCGGGCAGCCGGGGCACCTTCGCCAGCAGCCGGTAGCCGCGCGGGGAGACCGCCGAGTCCAGCGTCTCGGGCGATCCGCTGTAGCCCAGTGCCCGTGCGACCACGGGCAGTTCGAGCAGCTCGGTGTGGGTGAGGGTGTCCAGCTCGGCCAGCGCCTCTCCGACCGTGCGGGAACGCTTGGCGGTCGGCTCGGGGACGTAGTCGCGTACGACCAGCTCCCGCTCCGGCTCCACACCGGCGATCAACTCGTCCAGCTGGAGGGCCAGGAGGCGGCCGTCGGTGCCCAGCTCCACCACGTACTCGGCGATCTCGGTCGCGATCCGGCGCACCATCTCCAGCCGCTGGGAGACCGCCGTCACGTCCCGGACCGTCACCAGGTCCTCGATCTCCAGCGCGGAGAGCGTCCCGGCGACCTCGTCCAGCCTGAGCTTGTACCGCTCCAGGGTGGCGAGCGCCTGGTTGGCACGGGACAGGATCGCGGAGGACTCCTCCAGGACCCGCCGCTCCCCGTCCACGTAGAGCGCGATCAGGCGCATCGACTGGGAGACCGACACCACGGGGAAACCGCACGCCTTGGAGACCCGGTCCGCCGTGCGGTGCCGGGTGCCCGTCTCCTCGGTGGGGATGGAGGCGTCCGGGACCAGCTGTACGCCGGCCCGCAGGATCTTGGTCATCTCCTTGTCGAGGATCATCGCGCCGTCCAGCTTGCACAGTTCGCGCAGGCGGGTCGCGGTGAACTCCACGTCCAGCACGAATCCGCCGGTACACATGGATTCGACGGTTCTGTCCATGCCGAGGACGATCAGTCCGCCGGTGTTGCCGCGGAGAATGCGCTCCAGGCCGTCGCGGAGTGCCGTTCCGGGCGCGACCGCGCTCAACGAGGCGCGCATCAGCGCCTCGTTACCCGTGCCTTGGCCGGACTTTCCGGGCGATGCTGCCCGGTCGTTGGCTGCCACTGCACTCCTCCGGTCACAGGTTTGCGGTGCCCTTGCGTCCCTCACACCGTTCGTACGGGCGGGCGAGACCAGGGCAAAGTCTACCGGCGTGCGCCGTCGTCCTGTGGTCCGTCCGGCCGAGAGCGGCGGGGGAGGACTCGCAGGGCGTCGCCCATGTCGGCCACTTCCGTGACCTTCATGCCGGCCGGGACCTGCCCCGGGTCCCTCGGGACCAGGGCGTGCTTGAACCCGAGACGGTACGCCTCCGCCAGCCTGCGCTGGACCCCCGTCACCCTCCTGACCTCACCGGCGAGGCCCACCTCGCCGATCGCGACCAGGTTCTTGGGGAGCGGTGTGTCACTGGCCGCGCTCGCCAGCGCCAGCGCGACCGCGAGGTCCGCGGCCGGCTCGGTGAGCTTCACGCCGCCCACCGTCGCGCTGTAGATGTCCCGCTTGCCGAGCGCGCTGATCCGGCCCCGCTGTTCGAGGACCGCCAGCATCATCGAGACCCGGGAGGTCTCCAGGCCCGAGGTGGTGCGCCGGGGCGAGGGGATCTGGGAGTCGACCGTCAGCGCCTGCACCTCGGCGACCAGGGGGCGCTTGCCCTCCAGGGTGACCGTCAGGCAGGTGCCCGGCACCGGCTCGTCGCGGCGGGTGAGGAAGAGCCCGGAGGGGTCCGCCAGCCCGGTGATGCCCTCGTCGTGCAGCTCGAAGCAGCCGACCTCGTCCGTGGCGCCGTACCGGTTCTTGACGCCGCGCACGAGACGGAGGCGTGCGTGCCGGTCGCCCTCGAAGGAGAGCACCACGTCGACGAGGTGCTCCAGGAGGCGGGGCCCCGCGATCGCGCCGTCCTTGGTGACGTGGCCCACCAGGAGCGTGGACATGCCGCGCTCCTTCGAGGCCCGGATGAGCGCTCCCGCGACCTCGCGGACCTGGGCCATGCCGCCGGGGGCGCCGTCGATCTCCGGCGAGGCGACGGTCTGCACGGAGTCCAGGACCAGCAGGGACGGCTTGACCGCGTCCAGATGCCCCAGGACCGCCGAGAGGTCCGTCTCGGCGGCGAGGTACAGGTGGTCGTTGATCGCCCGGATCCGGTCGGCCCGCATCCGCACCTGGCTGGCCGACTCCTCGGCCGTGACGTAGAGCGTGCGGTGTTCGTCGCTCGCGGCCTTGGCCGCCACGTCCAGCAGCAGCGTCGACTTGCCGACGCCCGGCTCGCCCGCGAGCAGCACGACGGCGCCCGGCACGAGCCCCCCGCCGAGCACGCGGTCCAGCTCTCCGACCCCGGTCGAGCGGGCGGTCGCCTGCCGGCTGTCGACCTGCCCGATCGGCAGGGCGGCGGTGGACACCCGGCCCGCCGCCGTCGTGCGGACCGCGGGGGCGCCGCCGAACTCCTCGACCGTCCCCCAGGCCTGGCACTCGGGGCAGCGGCCGAGCCATTTGGCGGTCGTCCAGCCGCACTCGGTGCAGCGGTAGGAGGGCCGGTCCTTCGCGGATTTCGTACGGGCAGCCATGGCGTCACCGTATAGGTGAGGACCGACAGCACCGGGCGTGGGCACGGGAGGCGAACATGTGCCCGATGCGGTGGTTACGGAGGAATCCGGGATCACTGTCCTCTTTCGAGGGGGAGCGTCACTCGTAAGGGTTAAATGTCGGAAAGTACCGCCAGGGTGTCTCCCGCGTCTGCCTACGGTCGCAAGGTGACGAGCAGCAGGCTGGGGACCCCCACGCACACCACCGGCGCACACCGGGCGCACCGCCGCGAGGCGGGCCCCCCGGCGCGGCGGTCGTCCGCACGTTACGAGCCGTACCTCGACGGCCTCTTCACCTACTGCCTCTCCGTGCTCTGCGACCACGAGGCGGCCACCGAGGCGCTCGGCTCGGTCCTGGTGATCGCCGAACGGCAGGACGGCCGGTGCCCCGCGGCCGAGGAGGAACGTAAATCCTGGCTGTACGCCCTGGCCAGGTGGACCTGTCTGCGGGCGCTCACCGAGCAGCGGCGGGGTCGTCAGGCCCACCGGCGCCCGACCGCACCGCGCGGCCCGGCGGCCCACGGGGGCACCCGCCGCACCCACGGCACGCCCGAGGACGCCGCCGTTCCCGGGGCCCCCGCCGAGTCCCCGGTCACCGAGGCGCGCCGGCGCGAACTCGCGCAGCTGGCCTGGCCCGAGGCCGCCGGCACCACTCCCGAGCAGCGCGAGGCGCTCGAACTCGCCGTGCGCCACGGGCTCACCCCGCGCGGTGTCGCCGCCGTCCTCGGCCTCGACCCCGGAAGCGCCAGGGAGCTGCTGGCCGGAGCCGCCTGCGAGGTGGAGCGGACCCGCGCCGCCCTCGCCGTCGTGGAGAAGGGGAACTGCGCGGCCGTCGCCCGGCTCACCGGCGCCCACCAGGTGCTGCTCTCGGCGGCCCTGCGCCGCGAGCTGGTCCGGCACGTCGACGACTGCCCCCGCTGCCGCCGCGCCGCCGAGCGGGCCGGCGCCTCGGGCCCCTGGCCCGGGGCGACCGTCACCCCGGTCGCGCCGCTGCGGGTGGTCGAGGCGCCCCGCCCCTCGGTCCGCGTGGCCCTGACGCACGCGCGCCGCTCCCGCTCCGGCGCCCCGCGCTTCGGCCGGACCGGCTTCCCGCTGGACCCCAAGGACCACGCCGCGCGCCGGGACCGGCTGCGTGCCCGGGTCATGACGACGACGGTCGTCGCGACCGTCGTCGCCGCCCCCGTGATCGCCCTGTGGGCCGCCTACCGGGGCGCGCCGCTGACCGGCGAGGGCCGCGGCACATCGATCACCGCGAGCGACGTGGCCGGGCGGCCCGGCACCGAGGGTGATCCGTACGGCCCCCACGGGGACGCGGGCGAGGCCGGTCCCGACGGCGGCTTCACGGACGGCGCCGGGAGCCCGGACGTGTCGGCCGAGGTCGTGAGCGCCGGCGCGGATCCGGACGGCCCGGGCTCGCTCGCGGTCTCGGCCCGCTCGTCCGGCGGCCGTACGGTGATCACGCTCACCGCGACGGGGGATGAAGCCGTCGTCTGGTCGGCGCGGGGGGACGCCGCGTGGCTGCGCCTCAGCCGCACGTCGGGCACGCTCGCGGCCGGCCGGAGCACCACCGTGCACGTCCTCGTGAACCGCTCGGCCGAGCCGCGGGGGGCGTGGGGCGCCCGCGTCCTGTTCGCCCCGTCGGGGACCGCCGTGGCGATCACCGGTCACGGCGCGACGGCCCCGCGCCCCGGAGCCACGGAGCCGTCCACGGGGACCCCGGGCCCCTCGTCGTCCTCCCCGCCCCCGTCGCCGGATCCCGACCCGAGCCCCACGGACCCCACCGGCACGCCGGACCCGACGCCCACACCGACGGATCCCGCGACGGACCCGCCGGAGTCACCCGGGCCCTCACCGTCGCCCTCGGAGGGATCCGCCTCACCGACCCCGTCGTCCGGCCCGACGGCGAGCCCGGACGAACCGTCCGGGCCCACGGGCTGACGGCGAACGGCACCCCGGTGCACGACGGAACGTTTGTGCGCCGCACACCGGGACGTCACAGGGGTGCGGACCGGGGACCCCGGAGGGGTGCGGACAAGGACGTCACAGGGGTGCGGACAAGGACGCCACAGAGGTGCGGACCGGACGGCGAAACGGGCCGAGGCGTCCGTACACGGCGGGCCGGGGTCCTGGCGGAGCCTTCGGGCGGGCCGGAGGGTCTCCGCCGGGACGCTTGTGGAGCTTTCGGACGGGCCGAGGGGTCTCCGCCGGGGGTCCTGGCGGAGCCTTCGTGCGGGCTGGAGGGTCTCCGCCGGGACGCTTGTGGAGCTTTCGGACGGGCCGAGAGGTCTCCGCCAGGACCCTCCCGGAGCCTTCGCCCGGGGCGAGGGGTCACCGCCGGGGCTCTCCCCCGAGCCTTCCGGCGGGCCGGAGCACCCCCACCAGGGTCCTCCCGCAGCCCTCGAAGGGGCCGGAGGGCCTCCGCCGGGGGCCCTCAGAGCCTTCCGGCGGGTCGGCGAGCAGCTGTTTTCAGCCCATTCTCAGCCCCGCCACCGGTCGTCCTCCGCTGCCGCCCCACCCTCGCTCCGGCCCCGCTCCAGCTCTGCTCCCACCCCTCCGGTCAGGCCGGATCCGCCGGATGCGGTGCCATCGGCAGCAGCGCGGCCAGCCGCTGCTCGCAGAGCTCGGCCAGCCGGTCGTAGGCCTCCTTGCCCATCAGCTCGGTGAGCTCGGGCCGGTAGGAGACGTAGACCGGGTCACCCGCCCCGTGCGCGGACGTCGCCGACGTGCACCACCAGTGCAGGTCGTGACCGCCCGGACCCCAGCCGCGGCGGTCGTACTCCCCGATCGAGATCTGGAGCACGCGCGTGTCGTCGGGCCGTTCGATCCAGTCGTACGTACGGCGCACCGGCAGCTGCCAGCACACGTCCGGCTTGGTCTCCAGCGGTTCCTTGCCCTCCCGCAGGGCGAGGATGTGCAGCGAGCAGCCCGCGCCGCCCGCGAATCCGGGCCGGTTCTGGAAGATGCAGGAGCCCTCCCAGCGCCGGGTCTGGCGCTCACCGTCCTCGTCGACACCGACCCAGCCGGTCTTCGTGCCGACGTCGTGGAACTGCCACAGCTCCGGTGTGAGCCGCGCGACGTGCCCGGCCACCCGCTTCTCGTCGTCCTTGTCGGAGAAGTGCGCGCCCAGCGTGCAGCAGCCGTCGTCCGCACGGCCGGCCTGGATCCCCTGGCAGCCGCTGCCGAAGATGCAGGTCCACCTGGACGTCAGCCAGGTCAGATCGCAGCGGAAGACCTGCTCGTCGTCGGCGGGGTCGGGGAACTCGGCCCAGGCCCGCGCGAAGTCGAGGCCCTTCTCGTCGGGCCCGTCCGGCCCCGTTGCTTCCGGCTGCTGCGTCTCCCGCTTCGATTTCTGCTGCTTCTTCGTGGCTTTGTCCGGCTTCGCCTTTTTCGTCTTTGGCACCTGCCCAGAGTAAGCCGCAGTAGCGTTCCCGTATGAGACTCGGAGTCCTCGACGTGGGATCGAACACGGTGCATCTGCTGGTCGTCGACGCGCACCCCGGCGCCCGTCCGTTGCCCGCCCACTCGCACAAGGCGGAGCTGCGGCTCGCCGAACTCCTCGACAAGGACGGGGCGATCGGCCCCGAAGGTGTGGACCGCCTCGTGGCGACGGTCGCCGACGCCCTCCAGGCGGCCGAGGACAAGGGCTGCGAGGACGTGCTGGCGTTCGCCACCTCCGCCGTGCGCGAGGCGCGCAACGCGGACCAGGTGCTGGCCCGCGTGCGGGACGAGACCGGAGTCGCCCTCACCGTCCTCAGCGGTGAGGAGGAGGCCCGGCTGACCTTCCTGGCCACCCGCCGCTGGTTCGGCTGGTCCGCCGGGAAGCTGCTCGTCCTGGACATCGGCGGCGGTTCGCTGGAGGTCGGCTTCGGGATGGACGAGGAGCCCGACGCCGCCGTCTCGCTGCCGTTCGGCGCCGGGCGCCTCACCGCCGCCTGGCTCCCGGGCGACCCGCCGGACCCGGCGGCCGTACGGGCGCTGCGCCGCCACGTCCGTGCCGGTATCGCCCGTACGGTCGGCGAGTTCACCCGGCTGGGACCGCCCGACCACGTCGTCGGGACCTCCAAGACGTTCCGGCAGCTCGCCCGGATCACCGGCGCCGCCCGCTCCGGCGAGGGGCTGTACGTACAGCGCGTCCTCACCCGCAAGGCACTGGAGGAGTGGGTGCCGAAGCTCTCGGTGATGACCGCCGAGCAGCGGGGCGGTCTGCCCGGGGTCACCGAGGGGCGTGCTGCCCAGCTCCTCGCGGGGGCGCTCGTCGCCGAGGGCGCGATGGACCTCTTCGGGGTCGAGGAGCTGGAGATCTGTCCCTGGGCGCTGCGCGAGGGAGTCATCCTGCGCCGCCTCGACCACCTGCCGGCCGAGCAGGCCGCCACGGTCTGACCCCGCCTCCCCTTCATGGTCCTTCTCACTTTCAGCCGGGCTCCCTCGGCGCCGCCTGCCGCTGCCCGTACCCTGGCCAGGTGGCAGAACCAGTGGTGCGCATCCCGGATGCGAAGGTCGCCCTGTCGACGGCCTCCGTCTATCCGGAGTCGACGGCGACGGCCTTCGAGATCGCGGCGCGCCTGGGTTACGACGGTGTCGAGGTCATGGTCTGGACGGATCCCGTCAGCCAGGACGTCGAGGCGCTGAGGCGGCTGTCGGACTACCACCAGGTGCCGATCCTGGCCGTGCACGCGCCCTGTCTGCTGATCACCCAGCGGGTCTGGTCCACCGATCCCTGGGTCAAACTCCAGCGGGCCAGGGCGGCGGCCGAGACGCTCGGCGCGTCGACGGTGGTCGTCCACCCGCCGTTCCGCTGGCAGCGCAACTACGCCCGCGACTTCGTCAGCGGAATCTGGCGCATGGCGGACGAGACCGATGTGCGCTTCGCCGTCGAGAACATGTACCCGTGGCGCTACCGGGACCGCGAGATGCTCGCGTACGCCCCCGCCTGGGACGTCAGCGACGACGACTACCGGCACTTCACCGTGGACCTCTCGCACACCGCGACCGCGCGCACCGACGGTCTGGCCATGGTGGACCGGATGGGCGACCGGCTCGCGCACGTCCACCTCGCCGACGGCAAGGGCTCCGGCAAGGACGAGCACCTGGTGCCCGGCCGGGGCGACCAGCCGTGCGCGGAACTGCTGGAACGGCTGGCCCGTACCGGCTTCGACGGGCACGTGGTCATCGAGGTCAACACCCGCCGCGCCATGTCGTCGGCCGAACGCGAGGCCGACCTCGCGGAGGCGCTCGCCTTCACCCGGCTCCACCTCGCGTCGCCGGCGCGGACCCCCCGCCCGTGACCCCGGGCGCCGACGGCCCGCCCGCCCGGCGCAGGGGCCGGCCCTCCCGCACGGCGGACGCCGGGGGCCCCGACGCCAGGACCCGGATCCTGGAGGCGGCCCGCACGGAGTTCGCCGAGCGCGGCTACGACAGGACGTCGGTCCGCGGCATCGCCAGGGCGGCGGACGTCGACGCGGCCCTGGTCCACCACTACTTCGGTACGAAGGACGAGGTCTTCGCCGCGGCCGTCGAGGTCTCCTTCGAGCCCGCTCTCGTCATCCCCCAGATCCTGGGCGGCCCCTCCCAGGACCGGGGGGAGCGGCTGGCCCGGTACTTCATCGGCGTGTGGGAGAACCCGGCGTCCCGGGCGCCGCTGCTGGCGGTCGTCCGCTCCGCGCTCACGCACGAGGCGGCGGCGAAGGTGCTGCGCGGCTTCGTGCTGCGCCGGCTGCTGGAGCGGATCGCGGCGGACCTGGAGGTGCCGGACCCGACCTTCCGTGCGGAGCTCGCCGCCTCCCACATGATCGGCATCGCGATCCTGCGGTACGTGATCCGGGCGGAGCCCCTGGCGTCGGCGGACCCGGAGGAGATCATCGCGATGGTCGCCCCCACGCTCCAGCGGTACCTCTGCGAGGAGTGAGGGCAGCCCGCCCGCGGTCCGGCCGGCCGGCCCCGGTCCGGTCCCGTCGCCGCCGGGTGCTCCCGTGGCGGTCCGGCGGCCGCTGAGGGGCCTCCCCGCTGCCCGCCCACCGGGCACCCCGTCCCGAGTGCCGGACAGTATGTCCAGATCTTGGCACGGGAGGCGTACGCTCGGAGACAGTCTTTTCTGTCGAAGGAGCGAGCGACGATGCCCCAGCTGAGGTCCCGCACTGTCACCCACGGCCGCAACATGGCGGGCGCCCGCGCCCTTATGCGGGCGTCCGGCGTAGCCAGTGAGGACATTGGCAAGCCGATCATCGCGGTGGCCAACTCCTTCACCGAGTTCGTGCCCGGCCACACCCACCTCGCCCCCGTCGGCCGGATCGTCTCCGAGGCGATCAAGGCGGCGGGCGCGGTGCCCCGCGAGTTCAACACCATCGCGGTGGACGACGGCATCGCCATGGGACACGGCGGCATGCTCTACAGCCTGCCCTCCCGGGACCTCATCGCCGACAGCGTCGAGTACATGGTCGAGGCGCACTGCGCGGACGCCCTGATCTGCATCTCCAACTGCGACAAGATCACCCCCGGCATGCTGATGGCCGCGATGCGCCTCAACATCCCCACGGTGTTCGTCTCCGGCGGTCCGATGGAGGCAGGCAAGGCCACCCTCGTCGACGGCACCGTCCGCAAGCTCGACCTGGTCAACGCCATCAGCGACGCGGTCGACGAGAGCGTCTCCGACGAGGACATCCTCCGCATCGAGGAGAACGCCTGCCCCACCTGCGGCAGCTGTTCCGGCATGTTCACGGCCAACTCGATGAACTGCCTGACCGAGGTCCTGGGCCTGTCTCTGCCCGGCAACGGCTCCGTCCTCGCCACGCACACCGCCCGCAAGGCGCTGTACGAGAACGCGGGCCGCACGGTCGTCGAGATCACCCAGCGCTACTACGAGCAGGACGACGAGACCGTCCTGCCGCGCTCCATCGGCACCCGCGCCGCGTTCGACAACGCCATGGCGCTGGACATCGCCATGGGCGGCTCGACCAACACGATCCTGCACCTGCTGGCCGCCGCCGAGGAGGCGGAGCTGGCGTACGACCTCGACGACATCAACGAGGTCTCGCGCCGCGTCCCGTGCCTGTCCAAGGTCGCCCCCAACGTGGCCCCCGGCGGCACGTACTACATGGAGGACGTCCACCGGGCGGGCGGCATCCCCGCCCTGCTCGGGGAGCTGCACCGCGGCGGGCTGCTCAACGAGGACGTGCACGCGGTGCACTCCGACACCCTCGCCGAGTGGCTGAAGGACTGGGACGTCCGGGGCGGCTCCCCGTCCCCCGAGGCCGTGGAGCTCTGGCACGCCGCCCCGGGCTGCGTCCGCAGCGCGACCGCCTTCTCCCAGTCCGAGCGCTGGGACACCCTCGACCTGGACGCGGCCGGCGGCTGCATCCGCGACGTGGCGCACGCGTACTCCAAGGACGGCGGTCTGGCGGTCCTCAGGGGCAACCTCGCCGTGGACGGCTGCGTCGTGAAGACGGCGGGCGTCGACGAGTCGATCTGGACCTTCGAGGGCCCGGCCGTCGTCTGCGAGTCGCAGGAGGACGCCGTCGACAAGATCCTCCGCAAGGAGATCGAGCACGGCGACGTCGTCGTCATCCGCTACGAGGGCCCGCGCGGCGGCCCCGGCATGCAGGAGATGCTCTACCCGACGTCCTTCCTGAAGGGCCGCGGCCTCGGCAAGACCTGCGCGCTCGTCACCGACGGCCGGTTCTCCGGCGGCACCTCCGGTCTCTCCATCGGGCACGCCTCGCCCGAGGCGGCGTCCGGCGGCACGATCGCCCTCGTGGAGGACGGCGACCGGATCCGGATCGACATCCCGAACCGCTCGATCGAGCTGCTCGTCGGCGACGAGGAGCTCGCCGCCCGCCGCGCGGCACTGAACGGCGTGTACGCCCCGAAGAACCGCGACCGCAAGGTCTCGGCGGCCCTGCGCGCCTACGCGGCGATGGCCACGAGCGCGGACCGGGGCGCCGTCCGCGACGTCTCCAAGCTCGGCTGAACCCCGGCGGTCCCGTCCGGCCCCGTCCCTGGTCTCACCAGCGGGCGGGGTCGTCCGCGTCCACGGCGAAGACGGACCCGTCCGGGGCGGTGCCGACGACGCTCCCGCCCACCACGACGGGGGCGGGCAGGGACGAGGCGTGGCCGAGCTTCCCGTCCGTGAGCCGGGGGCGGGTCTGCCCGAGGAGCGCCCCGCGCTCCGTACCGACGGCGAGCAGCCGCCCGTCGGCAGCCGAGAAGTACAGCCGTCCGCCCGGTCCGAGCACCGGCGCCGAGGTCATGCCGACGGCCGTCTCCAGCCGCCACCGCTCCGCGCGCCCGGCGCCCGCACGGGTGTCCAGGGCCAGCAGCGTCCCGCCGCGTTCCAGCAGCAGGGCCGTGTCCCCGTCCACCACGGTCTCCGGCCCGTTCATCCGGAAGGGCAGCGCGATGCGGGTCGTGCCGCGCGTTCCCGGGTCGTAGCGGACCAGCGCGGTGGTCTGCGAGCGCTCGTTCATGGCGGTGAGCAGGAGCGCGCCGCCCGACGCCCCCGCCGGGGTGAGCATCCCGTCCAGCCTGCGCTGCCACACCGTGCCGCCGGTCTCCGCCTCGACGGCCGTGACCAGGGTGGTGGTCCCGTCCGCCGAGCCCTCGAACGCGTACGCGAGAGCGGTTTCCGCGTCGTACAGCGCGAGCCCCGGCATCGTGTGCCCGGGGACGGCGTGCCGCCAGCGTGAGCCGCCGGTCGCCGCGTCGAGTGCCTGCACCGTCCCGTCCTGGCGGACCGCCAGCAGAGAGCCGCCCGCCGGGAGGGGGGTGTCCAGATAGGCGGAGAGCCCCGTGTGCCAGAGCTCCGCGCCGTCACCGGGGGAGTACGCCCGGAGCGTGCCGCCGGCCACGACGGTGAAGGCCGGGCCCGCGGCGACCGTGCCGCCGGGTCCCTTCGACGACGTGTCCGGGTGCGACCAGAGGACGTCGCCGTCCGAAGGATCCAGCCGGGACGTGCCGGCCCCGGCGGTGACGCAGTACAGCGCGGCGTCGGCCCCCGGGACGCAGGAAGGAGTGGAGCCGCCCGCCGGGCGCAGCGCCGTCCGCCACGGCAGGGACGCGGCCGGGCGGGCCTCCGGCGCTCCGGCCTCCGGCTCAGGGGTTCCGGCGCCGCCCGGGAATCCGGCCGCCCACAGGCCTCCGGCCACCACCAGCAGTGCCGCCGCGGCGGCCACGAGGCGACGCCGCCCGCGAGGCCGCGTGGCCGTCCCGGGTCCGGTCGGCAGCCCGTCGCCCGCCCGCACGTGCGTGGTCCCCTCCTCCGCCTCCACCGACTCGACGGCCGGCGGCCTGCGCTGGACGGGTATGAAGGCGGCGGCCTCGTACGACGGAGGGTGCAGCGCGGCCATGATCTCGTCCGGGGTGGGACGGTCCGCGGGGTCCTTGGCCAGGCAGCGCCCGACCAGCGGCGCGAGGTCCGCCGGCACCCCGGCCAGGTCGGCCTCGTCGTGCACCACCTGGTAGGCCACGAGGTACGGGCTGTCCGAGTCGAAGGGCCCCCGGCCCGTCGCCGCGTGCACCAGCACCGCCCCCAGCGCGAACACGTCCGCGGCCGGACCGACCTCGCGGGGCCGCTGGAACTGCTCGGGCGCCATGTACGGCGGCGACCCGATCAGCTTGCCCGTCTCCGTGCGCAGATCGCTGTCGTAGGGCCGGGAGATCCCGAAGTCGATGACCTTGGGCCCGGAGTCGGGGAGCAGGACGTTGCTCGGCTTGAGATCGCGGTGGATGACCCCGGCCCGGTGGATGTCGCGCAGGGCCTCGGCGAGCCCGGCCGTCAGCCTGCGCAGTTCGGCGGGACTCATCGGCCCGTTCCGCTTCACCTGCGCGGAGAGCGTGGGGCCGGGGACGTACAGGGTGGCCATCCAGGGCAGCACCGCTCCCGGGTCGGCGTCCACGACCGGCGCGGTGAACGCTCCGCTGACCCGCCGGGCCGCCGCGACCTCCTGCCGGAAACGTGCCCTGAACTCCGGGTCCGCCGCATGCTGCCGGTGCACCACCTTGACCGCGAGCTGGAGCCCCGAGGCGGAGCGCGCCAGGTGTACGACACCCATGCCGCCCGCTCCGAGACATGCCTCCAGCCGGTACTGCCCGGCGTACTCAGGATGCTCCGCTTCCGGATGTGATCCGGTCCCTCGCAGCGGCGGCATCGCCCACCCCCGTGTGTTCGTCCGCAAGCGCGACGCACGGAGCCTAGTCGATGGTGCGTGCGAGGAACGTGGGGCTTGTTAGCCTGCGCGTCACACGCACCACTTTCAACGGGGGAGGCCTTCATGGGCGTTGAGGAGAACACCGTCGGCACGGTCACGGCGGACGGCGCGGCGGCGGGGGAGGCGACGGCGCTCGCCGCGGCCACCGTCGTCTACCCGATCGCTCCCGGCTACCGCGTCAACGTCCGCAGGGGGCCCGGCACCCAGTACGGGATCGTGCGGACGCTGCCGTACGGCATGA
The DNA here is from genome assembly GCF_042886395.1 of Streptomyces sp. NPDC058008. Taxonomy (NCBI): domain Bacteria; kingdom Bacillati; phylum Actinomycetota; class Actinomycetes; order Kitasatosporales; family Streptomycetaceae; genus Streptomyces; species Streptomyces sp. NPDC058008. The sequence continues at coordinate 203,802 of NZ_JBHVQX010000013.1, forward strand.
GCGTCCCGGTGTACTGCCAGAAGCCGGGGGAGCGGGTCTCCGGCCCGTACGGCACGTCGAACATCTGGGACAACATCGCCAACGGCCAGTTCGTGTCGGACGCCTACGTCAGAACGGGCAGTGACGGCTACATCGCGCCGCGCTGCGACTGACAGCACCGCCACGCGTCCTGGGACAATCGATTCCGTGAGCGAGAACAGCGAAGCCTCCGGAACGTCCCCGGCCACGCCTTCGGGCGGCACCGCGCCAGGGCCGCGGCCCGAACCCCTCCGTTTCTTCGGTACGACCTGGGTCGACCACGACGGCGGGTACGGGCTGCGGCGCGCGGCCGCCACCGCCGGCTCCCTCGTCGCGGCCGTCGTCGCGTGCCTGGTCCTGCGCTTCGCCTACCAGGGCCTGGAGATCGCCGAGGTGGGCGGCCTCGTCGGCATGCTGGTCGTGCTGATGTTCGCCGTGTGCAGCGCCATCGCCTTCCGCAAGACCTGGGAGGGCTTCACCCGCCGCCCCGCCGACCCGGCCCACGAGGACAGGCTGCGCGGCCTCAAGTCGATCGGCTTCATCGGCTCGCTCCTCGCCTACTTCATCCGCTCCTTCCAGGAGGCGCCGGGCGAGAAGCTGCGGCGCACGGAGTACGAGACGGCGCTGGCCCAGTACACGAAGCGCCGCTCGGCCCGGACCGGCAACCCGGCGGCCCGCAAGGGCGCCAAGGGGAAGCGGCGCGGGTGACGCGCCCCTGACGCGGGCGGAGCGCTCCGGGCGCGGGTGACGTTCCGGAACCGCCTCGCGTACGCCGGAGTGCGTGCACGATGAGGCCATGCCCGCATCCACGCCCCGCGCCCTCTCGTTCGACCGCGCCGCCGCTCTGTACGCGGCGGCGCGCCCCGGATACCCGCCCGCACTCCTGGACACCGTCGAGGAACTGGCCGGCCGCCCGCTGGACGGTGCCCGCGCCGTCGACGTCGGCGCGGGCACGGGCATCGCGACCCGGCTGATGGACGCCCGCGGCGCCCGGGTCACCGCCGTCGAGCCGGGTCCCGGGATGGCGGCCGAGCTGCACAGGACGCTGCCGTCCGTGCCGCTCGTCCGGGGCGACGGCAACCGCCTGCCCCTCGCCACCGCGTCGGCGGACCTGATCACCTACGCCCAGTCGTGGCACTGGACCGACCCGGAGCTGGCCCTCCCCGAGGCGCTGCGCGTCCTGCGTCCGGGCGGCGCCCTCGCGCTCTGGTGGAACGTCTCCGACCACTCCGTGCGCTGGGCCGCCGACCAGGACGCCCGGCTGCGGCGTCACTTCGGGGCGGACGAGAGCGCCCACGGCACTCCGGGCGGCGCCGGCTCCCGCAACCTCGCGCGGCTGTCCGGCGGCACGTTCACACGACGGCTGCTGCGGTGGTCCAGGACGGTGCCGGCCGCCACCCATCTCGCCAACCTCTCCAGCCACTCCGCCTTCCTCGTGCGCGGCGCGGCCGGCGAGGAGTCCACCCGCCGGTTCCTGGACGAGGAGCGCGCACATCTGGCCCGGGTGTTCCCCGACGGAAGGGTCGAGGAGCGCTACGTGGTGGAGCTCGCGGTGCTGGTGCGCCGACCCCGTACGCCGGTGGACGCCGTCCCTTGACGCGGTCCCTTCGGCGGGATCAATATTCATCGCATGATGAATTCTCTGCGTGCCACGGACGCGGGGGCCGTCCGGGCGCGTGACCTCACCGTCGTACGAGGGGACCGCACCGTCCTGAGCGGCCTCGGCTTCACCGTCGAGCCGGGCAGGATCACCGGTCTCCTCGGCCCCTCCGGCTGCGGCAAGTCCACCCTCCTGCGCGCCGTCGTCGGCACCCAGGCGAAGGTCACGGGAACGCTCGACGTCCTCGGCCGCCCCGCGGGCCACCCGTCCCTGCGCGCACGCGTCGGCTATGTCACGCAGGCACCGTCCGTCTACACCGACCTGACCGTGCGGCAGAACCTCGACTACTTCGCGGCCGTGCTCCGGCCGGGACGCGGGCACCGGGACTCCCGCGCGGAAGCGGTCACCCGCGCCCTCGGGGACGTGGACCTCACCGCACGGGCCGACGCCCTCGCCGGTACCCTCTCCGGCGGTCAGCTCAGCCGCGTCTCCCTCGCCGTCGCCCTGCTCGGCACCCCCGAACTCCTGGTCCTCGACGAGCCGACCGTCGGCCTCGATCCCGTACTGCGCCGCGACCTGTGGAACCTCTTCCACACCCTGGCCGACGAGCGGGGCACCACGATCCTCGTCTCCTCCCACGTCATGGACGAGGCCGAGCGCTGCCACCGGCTGCTCCTCATGCGGGAGGGCGGGATCCTCGCCGACGACACCCCCGACGCCCTCCGCGCCCGTACCGGCTCCGCCACCGTGGAGGAGGCCTTCCTCCGGCTCGTGGACGGAGCCGCGGGGCGCCCGACGCCCACGGACGCACCCGACGCGGACGAAGACGCCGCCGCCCGCCGGGAGGAGACCCGATGAGCACCCGCACCCCCGCCCTCTCCCCGGCCCGGATGCTCGCCACCGCCGCACGCGTCCTGCGCCAGCTCCGCCACGACCCCCGCACCGTCGCGCTGCTGCTGGCCGTCCCGGTCCTGATGATCACGCTGCTGCGCTACGTCTTCGACGCGGGCCCGGGGACCTTCGACGCCGTCGGCGCCTCACTGCTCGGCGTCTTCCCCCTGATCACGATGTTCCTGGTGACCTCGATCGCCACCCTGCGCGAACGCACCTCCGGCACCCTGGAGCGCCTCCTCGCCCTGCCCCTGGGCAAGGGCGACCTGATCGGCGGCTACGCGCTGGCCTTCGGCGCCGTCGCGGTCCTCCAGTCCCTCCTGGCCACCGCGATGTCCGTGTGGGTCCTCGGACTCGACGTCGTCGGCTCCCCCTGGCTGCTGCTCCTGGTCGCCCTGCTCGACGCGCTCCTCGGCACGGCCCTCGGCCTGTTCGTCTCGGCGTTCGCCGCCTCGGAGTTCCAGGCCGTCCAGTTCATGCCCGCCGTGATCTTCCCGCAGCTGCTGCTGTGCGGACTGTTCACACCGCGCGACCGGATGCACCCCGTCCTCGAAGCCGTCTCCGACGTCCTGCCGATGTCCTACGCCGTCGACGGCATGAACCAGGTCCTCACCCACACCGGCGTCACCGCGGCCTTCACGCGCGACGTCCTGATCGTCGCCGGCTGTGCGCTGCTCGTCCTCTGCCTGGGCGCCGCCACCCTCCGCCGCCGCACCGCGTGACGGCGCGGTGCGAGGATGGCGAACCACCCCGCGTACCGCGCACCGCCACCCGGAGGATGAACCGCATGACCCAGACCGTCGCAGTCCTCGGTACAGGCAAGATCGGCGAGGCCCTGCTCAGCGGCATGATCAGGGCCGGATGGCGGCCGGGCGACCTGCTGGTGACCACCCGCCGCCCCGAGCACGCCGAGAAGCTCCGTACGCGCTACGGCGTCGAGGCCGTCACCAACGCCGAGGCCGCCAAGAGCGCCGACATCCTCATCCTCGCGGTGAAGCCCCAGGACATGGGCAAGCTCCTCGACGAGCTCGCCCCCCACCTCACCGCCGACCGCCTCGTCATCAGCGCGGCCGCCGGGATCACCACCGCCTTCATCGAGGAGAGCCTCGCCCCCGGCACCCCGGTCGTCCGCGTCATGCCGAACACCCCCGTCCTGGTCGACGAGGGCATGTCCGTCATCTCCGCGGGCAGCCACGCCACCGCGGAACACCTCGCTCACGCCGAGTCGATCTTCGGCGGCGTCGGCAAGACGCTCCGGGTCCCCGAGTCCCAGCAGGACGCGGCCACGGCGCTCTCCGGTTCGGGACCCGCGTACTTCTACTTCCTCGTCGAGGCGATGACCGACGCCGGGATCCTGCTCGGCCTGCCCCGCGCCCAGGCCCACGACCTGATCGTCCAGGCCGCCATCGGAGCGGCGGTGATGCTCCGCGACAGCGGTGAACACCCCGTCAAGCTCCGCGAGGCCGTGACCAGCCCGGCCGGCACGACGATCAGCGCCATCCGGGAGCTGGAGAACCACGGGGTGCGGGCCGCCCTCATCGCGGCCCTCGAAGCCGCCCGCGACCGGAGCCGCGAGCTGGCCACCGGCAACGGCTGAGCGGCTACGCCACCGAGGCCACCAGGTCCTCGGTGCGCACGACACTCGCGAACCCACCGCCGTGCAGGGTCACGGCGGTGGCACGCGCCAGCTCCCGCGCGCTCAGCCTCCACCCCCACGGGCCCACCGCGTCGAAGGTGTGGGTCGCGTCGAGCGCGAAGAGGACCTCGTAGCCGAGATTGCCGCCCATGCGGGCCGTCGTCTCCGCGCACATGTTGGTCTGGATCCCCGCCACCACGATCTGCCGTACCCCGGCCTCCCGCAGCCAGGCGTCCAGATCGGGGGTCCCGTAGAAGGCCGAGTTCACCGACTTCGTCAGGAACAGCTCCGGCCCCGGCCCCCTTCCCCGCCTCTCCTCGACGTACCCCTTGAACGCGTTCCCCGGGTATCCCTCCCGCAGGGGTGAGTCCGGCGTGAGCGAGTCGTGCCGTACGAAGACGACGGGCCGGCCGCTCGGCTGCCAGGCGTCGAGCAGCCTCGCGATGTTCCGGTCGGCCTCCGGATTGTCACGCGGCCCCCAGTACGCCTCCTCCTCGAACCCCTGCTGTACGTCGACGACCACCAGCGCTGCGCTCTCCGCGATCTCCATGCACGCCACTCTGCTCCCGGCGGCGGACCGTTCCCAGAGGCGCGAAAGCCATCGATCGATGTTTTACTGCCACGATGACCGCGCTCCCGGACCCCACCCGTATCGCCCTGGTCGCCTTCCCCGGCATCCGCGCCTTCGACGTCTCGGTCATCACCGAGGTGTGGGGGGTGGACCGCACCGACCGTGGGGTACCCGCCTTCGAGCTGCGGCGCGTGGCGGGCGAGCCGGGACCCGTCCAGCTCAGGGGCGGGCTCTCCCTCGCCCCCGACCGGACCCTGGACTGGCTCGCCGGCGCGGACCTCGTCGTGGTCCCCGGACTCGACGACCACCGGACGCCCGCGCCCGGTCCGGTGCTCGAAGCACTGCGACGCGCCCACGACCGGGGTACTCCCCTCGCGGCGCTCTGCGGCGGCGCGTTCACCCTCGCCCAGGCCGGGCTCCTGGACGGCCGCAGGGCCGTCACCCACTGGGACCTGACCGAACTGCTCACGGCACTGCATCCGCGGGTGACCGTGACGCGGGACGCCCTCTTCCTCCACGACGACAACATCTGGACCTCGGCCGGCACCGCGGCGGGCATCGACCTGTGCCTGCACCTGGTGCGGACCGCCCACGGAGCCGAAGCGGCGGCGACGATCGCGCGTTCGATGGTCACGGCCCCGTTCCGCACGGGGACCCAGGCGCAGTTCATCGAGCACCCCACGCCACGCGCCGACCGTGACGCGGACGCCTTGGCGGAGGTCCGCGCCCATGTACTGACCCGTCTGGCGGAACCGCACACGGTCGCGACCCTCGCCGCCGGAGCGGGCATGTCGGCCCGCACGTTCGCCCGCCGGTTCCAGGCCACCACCGGGACGACGCCGATGCGGTGGCTGATCATCCAGCGCGTCGCCGCAGCGCAGAAGCTGTTGGAGAGAACCGACCTGCCCCTCCCCGAGGTGGCCCGTCGTGCGGGGTTCGGCAGCGAGATCACGATGCGCCAGCACTTCGCGACACACCTGACCACCAGCCCGCGCGACTACAGGCGCGCCTTCCACGACCGGGGCGGCCCGACCGGGGTTGACACGCCCGGCATGCATCCGTAGTGTGCTCCGAGTTGTCCGACGTGAGCTCCGACTCCGGTCGGTCCCCGGACAGCCATTCCGCAGTAACCACTCGAAACGAACGACATCTGTCGTGCGTTTTTATGTGCGCACGTGCGAAATGAGGAATCAGCGTTCGAAGGAGCCCGATTAGCGTCGGGGCCGGGGATTCCGCTAAAGTCTCACTCGTCGGAACGGCCCAAGGGCCGGGAAGACGAACCCCGCTGACTGGGAATCAGGCCCGAAAGGATCTGATAGAGTCGGACTCGCCGGAAAGGGAAA